>CAMOWU010000009.1 GCA_946628545.1 uncultured Bacteroides sp.
CGGAACGTTTTATTTCAATGTGTCTATTTTTATTCATATAATAAAATATAGTAATACAAAAACAAAATTAGCATATATCCACCACATTTCCAAACCAATGGAATAAAAATATGAACCAATTGAAAATCCATGTTTTTCCCTTTTTTCAAATTAAAGTCTTTTAATAATCCTTAGCGTATTTTTCTTGTGGTCTTCAGCTTTTTCATCGTTACTATTATCACAAACCAAACAAATTTAGAAGATGAAAAAATACTTATTTTTGATGTTGACTCTCTTTGTTGCAATTGGATGCACAAAAGACGAAGACTTGGATTGGGACAACAACGGCGGATCAATTCCCGGCGGTTCCAACAGTGGTAATCCTGGTGGCACTAACAGCGGTTCAAACACTGGCACCTCGCTGACCGGCGACCTCGCCGACTTCGATGTGGTCATCAACACCGCCGCCTTGGAAGAAAACGAGACCATCCCCGACGCCACCGACGAGTGGTACGACGACTACGTGGAGGGTTATTCCCCCACAGCATCCATCAGCATCAGTTACGACGGATCAAGTGCCACCGTAAGCGGGGCTGTCGAGGGTGTGACAGTGACGACCGACGGAGCCCATGTCACCGTGATTTCGACAGTGAAAGGAGTGGCCTACCAGCTCAGTGGCGCCACATCAGACGGCAGTTTCAGCCAGGTGGCGGTGGCGGTCCTGGTGGATGGCATTGATTCCGTTAGTTGCGGATTCGTAACAACGTGAATGAAGAATAGAAGGGACTTCTATAAAATCCAAAAAAATTTATAGAAGTTCCTTTTCTTTTTGCCAAAACAAAAAAAATCATATACATTTGCAACATCAATTGACAAAAACTGATACAATCACAAAAAAAATACAGGTTATGAAACACAACATCATCATTTGCCTTGGTTTGGCACTCGCAATGGTCAACTGCGAACAAAAACAAGCCGCAAACAACCTGAAAGGCCTTGCTCAAGACAAGGACAATGCTGAAAAGGTTGAGGAGTTCGATATCACCAAATATCTGGAACAGATGAAGGAGAATGAGGAACTCCGCTTTGCTTTCGGCGCTTACGAACTGAAAGAGTATGCGCTGACCGATCTTGACGGCGACGGCAAGAACGAGTTGTGTGTGCGCGACAGCGCAGTCAACTATGAAGCCTACTATGCGATTCTGGGTGACTCTGTGGAGTTGATAGCCTATGCCGACGGTGGCACCGATCTGGAGTTCTACAAGAGCGCTGTGGGATACAGCGCATATTACTCCCCCGGCCGTTCGGTCCAAGGCGCCCGGATGCTGAAAAACAGTGTCCCTACGGACTTCTATATATCAGAAGAAGAGTTCAATATTTTCAGCGACGAGCAAGAGGTGACCAGAGAATCGTACTACATGAACGGCGAGTTTGTAGAGAAAGAAGACATCGAGAAGTTCGTCGAGCAATTGGGAGAACCCGTTGAAGCACCGACACTTCATTGGATTGCCATCCCTGTTGACGAGTGACCAATTTTGCTGATGGCCGCCATGCTATGGCGGCTTACCTAACCGCCGTACGGATGATTGCCTCCAACTTGATAGCCGCCATGCTATGACGGCTTACCTAACCGCCGTGCGGATGATTGCCATCAACTTGATGGCTGCCATGCTATGCAGGCTTAGTTAACCGCCGTGCGGATGATTGCCATCAACTTGATGGGTGCCATGCTATGGCGGCTTACCTAACCGCCGTGCGGATGATTGTCACCAACTTGATGGCCTTTCAGGCCGTCACTCTCACTCAGAAAAGCCAAATTTTGAAGACGTTCAGCATAGGAAAGCATGCCATTCCCCTGCATTCAACGCTTTAAAATTTGGCTTTTCGCTTGTTTATTCGTAAATTTGCACGGTTTTTTAAGGTAAGGATGCAAAGAATATGAAAAAAGACATATATTACGAGATGCCCCAAGGTCGGCGCGAGAGCGTGATTTCCCTCATCGCAGACTATCAGGGCAACGAAGAAGAAATCACTGATGTAGATATAGACGACGAGACGATGCCTGTCCTTCCGTTGCGTAGCATGACCCTTTTTCCAGGCGTCATCATGCCAATCGCCGTGGGCAGGGAATCGTCCTTGCGTCTGATCAATGATGCCTATTCCAAGAACATGGTGGTGGGCGTGTTCAGCCAGATCATCGACTCAGTGGAGAGCCCCACCTTCACCGACCTGAACAAATACGGTGTGGCCGCCCGTGTGCTCCGCACCTTGGAGTTGCCCGATGGCAACCATACCGCCATCATCCAGGGCCTGACCCGCATCGAGCTCACGAGCATAGAACAAGAATACCCCTACTTGGTGGGCAAGATAGAGAAGCGTCCTGAGTTGATTCCCGACGCCAACGACCGTGAGTTCAAGGCCTTGGTGGATTCCTGCAAGGACCTTGCCGACAAGTTCGTCAAGTCGCACAACGGATCTCTGGTGGAATCGACCTTCGAACTCAAGAACACCAACAACCGCATCTTCCTCATCAACTTCATCAGTTCGTCGCTGCCCATCAAGAATTCCGAGCGCTACGAGTTGCTGTGCCTCGACAGTGTGACCGAGCGCGCCTACAAGTTGCTCAACATCCTTAACCGAGAATTCCAGTTCGCCATGCTCAAGGCCAATATCCAGATGCGCACCCGAGAGGACATCGACAAGCAGCAGCGCGACTATTTCCTCCAGCAGGAGATGCGCAACATCCAGGAAGAGCTGGGTAATGGCTACGACCCCGACATCGAGGAACTGAACAACCGCCGGTTGGCCAAGAAGTGGTCGGACGAAGTGGATGCTGTCTTCGACAAGGAACTCGCCAAACTGGAACGTCTGAACCCCCAGGGTCCCGACTACAGCGTGCAGTACAACTACCTCGACACGCTGCTCAATATCCCTTGGAATGAATACACCAAGGACAACCTGAACATCAAGAACGCCGAGCGCGTGCTCGACCGCGACCACTACGGCATGGAGAAGGTGAAGGAGAGAATCCTGGAGTACCTGGCCGTGCTGAAGAAACGTGGCGACCTGAAGAGTCCCATCATCTGTCTTTATGGTCCTCCAGGAGTGGGCAAGACCTCTTTAGGCAAGAGTATCGCCACCGCCATGAAGCGCAAGTACGTGCGAGTGTCGCTTGGTGGTCTGCACGATGAAGCCGAGATCCGCGGTCACCGCAAGACCTACATCGGAGCCATGCCCGGACGTATCATCAAAGGACTGATCAAGGCCGGCAGTTCCAACCCCGTGTTCATTCTCGACGAGATTGACAAGGTGTCGCAAGCCAATTTCAACGGCGACCCCTCCTCTGCCCTGCTTGAGGTGCTCGACCCCGAGCAGAACAACGCCTTCCACGACAACTTCATCGACTTGGACTACGACCTGTCGAAGGTGATGTTCATTGCCACCGCCAACAATATCAGCACCATCCCCGCCCCATTGCTCGACCGCATGGAACTCATCGAAGTCAGCGGTTACCTGACCGAGGAAAAGATAGAGATTGCCAAGCGCCACCTCATCCCCAAGGAGTTGGAGAACGTGGGTATGGGCAAGAAAGACGTGAAATTCAGCAAGTCGGCCATCGAAGGCCTGATTGAGCACTACACGCGTGAGTCGGGTGTGCGTGAGTTGGACAAGAAGATCAACAAGATCCTCCGCAAGATAGCCCTTCAGCAAGAGAAATCAGAGGAGGTCACAACCTCTGCGACCAGCATCGACACAGCAGACATCGAGACCTATCTGGGACCATCGGAGTTCAACCGCGACAAGTACCAGGGCAACAAGTACGCCGGTGTGGTGACGGGCTTGGCTTGGACCAGCGTGGGCGGTGAGATTCTCTTCATCGAAACCAGCCTGAGCAAGGGCAAGCAAGGCAAGCTGACCCTGACCGGCAACTTGGGCGACGTGATGAAAGAGTCGGCAGTCCTCGCCCTGGAGTATATCAAAGCCCATGCAGAGACCTACGGCATCGACAGCCGTGTGTTTGACAACTGGAACATCCACATCCACGTTCCCGAGGGTGCCGTGCCCAAGGACGGTCCTTCCGCCGGTATCACCATCGCCACCTCCATTGCCTCCGCCCTGACCCAGCGCCGAGTGCGCAAGAACGTGGCCATGACAGGTGAGATCACCCTGCGTGGCAAGGTGCTTCCCGTGGGTGGCATCAAGGAGAAAATCCTCGCCGCCAAGCGCGCCGGCATCACCGATATCGTCATCTCCAACGAAAATGAGAAAGATATCCGCCAGATTCCAGCAAAATATGTGGAGGGCCTGACTTTCCACTATGTGGAGAATGTGAACGAGGTGCTTGAGTTCGCCCTGCTGGAAGAGAAAGTGGAACGTCCTCTCGACCTCACTATCCCTGAAGAAACGAAGGGGTAGGATTTTTTTAGTTAAGAGTTAAGAGTTAAGAAAAATAGACTTTAGACTTTAGGCTTTAGGCTTTAGACGTTAGACTTTAGACTTTAGTTGACTCCACCCCGGCATCGCCACCCCTCCCCCCCCAGAATGGGCGGATAGGTAGAGAGCCATCATCATGCGATAAGATAAACAATGCAATTCAACCTCCAGCACACAGACCAGTGCAGCCAAGCTCGTGCAGGTGTGATCAGCACCGACCACGGACAGATCCTTACTCCCATCTTCATGCCTGTAGGCACAGTGGGAAGCGTGAAGTGTGTCCACCAACATGAGTTGCTGAACGACATCCATGCGCAGATTATCCTGGGCAACACCTACCATCTCTACCTTCGCCCCGGACTCGATATCCTTCAGGCAGCAGGTGGCCTTCACCGGTTCATCGGCTTCGACCGTCCGATGCTGACCGACAGCGGTGGTTTTCAGGTGTTCTCGCTTGAGGGCATCAGGAAGATCACGTCAGAGGGAGTGGAGTTCAGGTCGCATATCGACGGTTCAAAACACTTCTTCTCCCCCGAACGAGTGATGGACATCGAGCGCATCATCGGCGCCGACATCGTCATGGCCTTCGATGAATGCACCCCTGGCACCGCCGACTATCAGTATGCCAAGAAGTCGCTCGAGCTGACCGAACGCTGGCTCGACCGCTGCATCGCCCGATTCGACAGCACCCCATCCCTTTATGGTTATCAGCAGTCGCTCTTCCCCATAGTCCAGGGCTGCACCTACAAGGACCTGAGACAGCGCGCCGCCGAAAACGTGGCGTCGAAGAACGCCGACGGTTATGCCATAGGCGGACTGGCAGTGGGTGAGCCCACCGAGGTGATGTACGAGATGATAGAAGTGGTCAACGCCATCCTGCCCACCGACCGCCCCCGCTACCTGATGGGTGTAGGCACCCCCGCCAATATCCTTGAGGCGATAGAACGCGGTGTGGATATGTTCGACTGCGTGATGCCCACCCGCAACGCCCGCAATGCCATGCTCTTCACCAAGCACGGCATCATGAACATGCGCAACAAGAAATGGGAGAACGACTTCTCCCCCATTGATCCCGATGGCGACGCCTACGTGGATACCGACTACACCAAGGCCTACCTCCACCACCTCTTCAAAGCCCATGAGTATCTGGCCATGCAGATAGCCTCCGTGCACAATCTCGCCTTCTATCTCTGGCTCGTGGGAGAGGCACGGAAACATATCCTCGACGACACCTTTAAGAGTTGGAAAGAAGAGACCATCAAGGCAGTGACATCGAGGATGTAGCCCTTATTCTGAATTGATAATATATCATTATAATTATTTATTATTCAAAATCTTACGCACTTTTGTTAAAGCAAAGGTTGAAGTAAAGAAAAAGTGCTTCGGCAGTGGAAATCGACAATAAGGACATAGAGAAGATCGACGCGGACAACGCCACTCAAGAGCCTAAAGACGCTATAGACGCTATAGATGAGATAGACGCTATAGATAAAATAGATGCTATAGACGCTATAGGCGCTATAGACACTATAGACACTATAGACGCTATAGATGCCAAAGACGCTATAGATGCCAAAGACGCTATAGACGCCAAAGACACCAAAGACGCTATAGACGACTCGCATGGCTCCCCAGCGGCTAAGGACGAAGAAGAAAGCCCAAATCCTTCTTCCTGGAAAGAAAGGTTCGCTGACTGGTGGGCCCTTCACAAACCCATCTCCCTGCTCGACCGCTACATCATCGTGAAGTTTCTCGGCACCTATTTCTTTTCCATTGCGCTGATCATGTCGATTTCCGTGGTGTTCGACTTGAACGAGAACATCGACAAGTTCCTGTCCAAGAACGCTCCCTGGAAAGCCATCTGGCTCGACTACTACCTCAACTTCATCCCCTACTACTCCAACCTCTTCAGCCAGTTGTTTGTGTTCATCGCAGTGATTTTCTTCACTACGAAACTCGCCGACAACTCCGAGATCATCGCGATGATGTCCACAGGCGTGAGTTTCAAGCGACTGATGAAGCCCTACATGATCTCCGCCGCCGTCATCGCCCTGCTCACCTTCGTCTTAGGAGCCTACGTCATCCCCAGAGGCAACGTGAAGCGCGTGAAGTTTGAGAACACCTACAAACGGCGTCGTGTGACCACCTTCACGACCAATGTGCAGTTGGAAGTCGATACAGGAGTGGTAGCCCTCATCCAGCGCTATGAGGACCGCAACAAGACAGGCTACTCGTTCCAGCTCGACAAGTTCCGCAACAAAGTGCTCATCTCGCAGCTCAGGGCCTCGACCATCCAGTACGACACCTTGTCAGAGACTCCCTACCGCTGGATTCTCCGCAACTACACCATCCGCGACTTCGGCGGAATGCGCGAGGTCATCACTCGAGGCGCCCAGACCGACTCGATCATCAAGATGGAGCCATCCGACTTCCTCATCACCAAAGGCCAGCAAGAGACGATGACCAGTCCTCAGCTCCGGGAATACATAGAGAAGCAGAAACAGCGTGGTTTCGCCGACATCAAGGCATTTGAGGTGGAATACTACAAGCGTGGCGCATCCTCTTTCGCCGCCTTTATCCTCACCACCATAGGCCTTGCCCTCTCCGCCAAGCGCCGCAAGAACGGAATGGGCATCGCTTTGGGAACGGGTTTGTCACTGACCTTTGCCTACATCCTTTTCCAGACCATTTCCGCCTCTTTCGCCATCAACTCCAATGTGCCTCCCATGCTGGCAGTATGGATTCCCAATATCGTTTACACGATCATCGCCATCATCTTCTATTATAAAGCCCCGAGATAAGAGGCACTGGCCTTTGGGCGCAAGGCTATCATTTTCCGCCTATCAACCCAACTACGGGCAGGCATACAAGACAAAGCAACATCAACAGACAGACGACAATGACATTCAACGAACTACCTTTAGCAGACGAAGTGCTCGACGCACTCGATGCCATGCGCTTCACCACCTGCACCCCCATACAAGAACAATCCATCCCCCCCATCCTTGAAGGCCACGACCTATTGGGTGTCGCCCAGACAGGCACCGGCAAGACCGCCGCATACCTGCTTCCCATCCTCAGCAAGCTCAATTCAGGAGACTATCCTCAGAACCACATCAACTGCCTGATCATGTGTCCCACCCGCGAGTTGGCCCAACAAATCGACCAGCAGGTGGAGGCCTTCTCCTATTTCATGCCTGTTTCCGGTGTGGCCGTTTATGGTGGCAACGACGGCATTCGCTACGAGCAAGAGAAAAACGGCCTTCGCCTGGGTGCCGACATTGTGACCGCCACCCCTGGCCGCATGCTTTCCCACATCGCCACCGGCAATGTGGATTTATCGCAGTTGAGTTTCTTTGTGCTCGACGAAGCCGACCGGATGCTCGACATGGGTTTCTACGACGACATCATCAAGATAGTCAACCAGTTACCTAAAGAGCGCCAGACCATTCTCTTCTCCGCCACCATGCCCCAGAACATCCAGACCTTGGCCAAGACCATCCTCACCGACCCCGTAGAGATCAAGATCGCCGTGGCCAAACCCGTGGAGAAAATCCACCAGATGGCCTATGTCTGCTATGAGCCGATGAAAGACAAGATCCTGATCGACTTGCTCACCAAGGAGCAAAAGGAAAGGGTGATCCTGTTTGCATCGTCGAAGCAGAAGGTGAAAGAGATCACCCGCATGCTGAAGATGCGCAAGATGGACGCCGAGTGCATGCACTCCGACCTGAGCCAGGCCGAGCGCGATGAGATCATGCTCCGCTTCAAGAACCGCCATGTCTCCATCCTTGTAGCCACCGACATCGTGGCCCGTGGCATCGACATCGACGACATCCAGACCGTGATCAACTACGACGTGCCACGCGACGGCGAGGATTATGTCCATCGCATAGGACGCACAGCGCGTGCCAACAGGGACGGAGAAGCCATCACGCTGGTATCTCCCAAAGACATCATTTACATGCAGCGCATCGAGCGGTTGATAGAGAAGGAGGTAGAGAAACCAGAGTTGCCTGAGGGTTGCGGTGAACGCCCTGAATACAAGTCTGAACGCGGCGGCCGTGGCGGTCGTGGCGGCAAAGGCGAAAGAAGCAATCGGTCGAAAGACAAACGAGACGGCGGGAAGAAGCACAAGCCAAATGCCAAGAACGTCCAAGGACAGGCAGCCCCCGCCAGTCCTTCAGCGCCTGTGACGCCATCCGGCAATGCAGGAGCGGAGGTGACACCAAGTCCATCAAAGAAACGGCGTCGCAAACACAGCCGCAAAAAGCCATCGTCGCAGAACAACGCGCAACCAGCCCCACAAGCGTCCACCCCTCAATCACCAGCTGAATGAGAAATCTCTGCATAGACATCGGTAACACCCGCACCAAGATTGCCCTGTTCGACAACGCTCAGGTGACAGGCAACTGGACCATCGACAACGGCCACGACCTTGCCCTAATGGACAAAGCCAAGGATATCGACGGTGCCATGCTCTGCAGCACGGTGGATGTGGATGAGCACGCGCTTGCTGCATTCCACAGCCTGCCCTGCCCCCTCCGAGAAGTGCTGAGCTGGCGCACCCCCATACCAGTGGAAAATCTCTACTCCACCCCCCAGTCCCTTGGCATGGACCGTCTGTCGGCTGTCATCGGAGCCTATGCTTCCCATCCTGGTCACGACATCCTGGTCATCGACAATGGCACAGCCATCACCTACGACTTCATCAACAGCGCAGGCCAATACCTTGGCGGCAACATCTCCCCTGGCGTGGCTTTGCGCTTCAAGGCCCTTCACGCCTTCACCGCCCATCTTCCCTTGGTGGAAGAGGACGGTGAACGTCCCCTCTTCGGCATCTCCACCTCCACCGCCATCAGATGCGGTGTAGTAGATGGTGTGAGGCACGAAATAGAGGGGTTCATCAACTCGATGATAGTTAAATATCCTAATCTTTTGGTTTTTTTAACCGGCGGACACGGATTTGATTTTGCTGTGTCCCTAAAAAAGCGTATTTTTGCCGACAAATTGTTAGTGCTAAGAGGTCTGGACAGCATTTTACGCCATCTCCAGCCACTTTCCCAACACCCATAAACGAACTACCGGCCGCCCTGCGCAGCCAACCAACAGCGAATACAAGACAGAATGAAACAGACTTATCTACTGGCATTGAGCTTCGTGCTGACCCTTATGGTTCAACCTATCCACTCACAAGTCAACTCCCCTTATTCCCGTTACGGTTTCGGCACAATGACCGACCGCGCGATGGGATTCAACAAAGGTATGGGCGGTGTGGCTCTCGGCTTTCACAACGGCAAGCAGATCAACACGTCGAACCCCGCTTCCTACGCCTACGTGGATTCCCTCAGCGCGCTCTTCGACCTGGGTTTCTCCATCCAGCACGCCAACCACAAGATGGGCAACTTGCAACAGAACGCCCAGAATGCCAGTTTCGACTACTTCGCTTTCCAGTTCCGCGGTGCCAAGAACTTAGGTGTGACCCTGGCTGTTCTTCCCCTGACCCACATCAACTACAGCTTCTCCTCGTCCAAAGAGGTGCTGAAAGAAAACGAGAACTACTCGTCGAACTACGCATTCTCGGGTGAAGGCGGTGTCCACAAGGCCGTTCTGGGCTTGGGTTGGCGTCCTTTCAAACCCCTCGCCATCGGAGTCAACGGTGCTTTCATCTGGGGCGACTACACCCACAACATGAACATGCAGTTCAACGAGTCCAGCGTCTATAACCTGCAGCGCAAGTACAACGCCAACATCAATACCTACAGTGTGGATTTCGGTCTGCAATATGACATGAAGTTCACCAAGAAAGACGCCTTGACACTTGGTCTGACCTACGGTCTCGGGCATAAGATCAACAACAAAGCCTACCGCCAAACCAACACGCTCAACTCTTCGACAACAATCGCCCAAACTGTTGACACCATCCGCGATGCCTTTGAACTGCCCCACAGCTTTGGCGTGGGTCTCACCTACAGCCACAGCGACAAACTCAGGATAGGCGCCGACTTCATCATGGAGCAATGGGGCAAAGCCAAATTCCCATCCCAGGACATGAACACCAACTCAGGCAATACCACACCTTACCAATCGACCACCAACCAACTCAACGACATGTGGAAGTTGGCCGCCGGTCTCGACTACTGCCCCAACCGTGAGAGCAGCAAGTTCTTCAGCCACAACATCTACCGTGTGGGCGCCTTCTACTCCCATTCCTACGCCAAGGCCGACATCACGAACACCATCAGCGACAAACCCTATGAATTGGGAGTGAGCGCAGGCATCGGCATTCCCATCACCAACAAGAACATCTGGCACAACTCCCCCTGCCTGAACATCAGTGCCCAGTGGGTACATACGGTCGTTCCCTACCTCAGTGCATCGACCATGCAGAAAGCCACCCTCAGGGAAAACTACTTCCGCCTGAGTATCGGTCTGACTTTCAACGAGCGTTGGTTCTATAAGTGGAAAGTGCAATAACAAGAGATGAAACGACTCCTACCTTTTCTTTTGCTGACATCGATGTTGCTCCTCGCCTGCAGCGAGGAGGAGGGTGAGTATGCCCCAGCCATCGACCAGCGCGATTCCTTGCCTATCCTGAAATCGCGAGGAGTATCGACACTCATCTCCGACTCCGGCATCATCCGCTACAAGATCATCGCCGAGGAATGGTACATCTACGACCGACGCAACCCTTCTTTCTGGGCATTCGAGAAAGGCCTGTTCCTGGAGCAGTTCGACGAGGAATACCATGTGAAGGCCTTTGTCAGCGCCGACACCGCTTTCTATTATGACAAGATGGAATTGTGGGAGCTTCGTGGACGCGTCCTGGTGAAAAACCTCAAGGGCGAGACCTTCAAGACCTCCCTGTTATACTGGGACCAGCGCAAACACGAACTTTACTCCGACCGCTTCATGGAGATCAAAGGTGAGACCCAAGAGCTGTCGGGCTACAACTTCCGTTCCGACGAACGCATGACCCGCTACAGCATCCACAGCTCCAAGGGTGCTTTCCCGATGGGCGAGGACAAACCAGTGACTCCCCAGCCCGATGCCCGCACAATGGCAGAATATGCCGACACCACCGCCACCTCTGCCGCCACTTCCACCTCCGCGCCCAACAAACCCCGCACAGTGGAAGAATTGAAGAACAACACAACGAAATAGTATTTGTCGGGAAAAACTATTGAAAAAAAAGCGTTTTTCAGTCCTAAAAAGCACTATTTTCACTCCTAAAAGTATTTTTCCGACTAAGTATTGCACTTAATCCGCTTTTTTTTTGTAATTTCGTACGAAATTTGCGCACGATACCGCCTTGACGACAAATAGGTGGTATTAATTTTGTGGGTAAGGGAGCTGTTCCGAACACTCGCCACCCCTCAAAATCACAGCGCAGACAGCATCCTTTTCAGTGGAAAAATAATAAAAATTAAAAATATCAACAAACAAAATGGCAGTTTTACAAAAAATCAGAAAAAGACAGATATTGCTCGTGTCAGCAATAGCAGCAGGTCTTCTTTTCTTCATCTTGGAAGCAGCTATGGAGAGTTTGCCCTCCTTGCTGAATCAGAACAAAATCAATGTAGGCGAAGTGAACGGTGAGAAGCTCACCACTCAGGACTACCAGAATCTGATTGACGAGATTCAGACAGTTTATGAAGTCCAGGGCCAGCCTACCAGCGGTGAGGATGCCTTGAACCGCATCAAGGACGAGGCATGGAACAACTTCATCCAGAACCAGCTTATCCAGAAAGAGTGCGAGCAGCTGGGTCTTGCAGTGAGCGACGAAGAAGTACAGGAAATGCTGAGAGAAGGCCAGAGCGCATTGCTCCAGATTCCGATGTTCATGAACCAGCAGACCGGTCGCTACGACTACTCCATCATCCAGAACTTCATCACTCAGTACAATGAGATGAAGTCGAGCGGTCAGCAGATGCCCGACGAGGTGGAGAAGATCTACAAATACTACGCATTTGCTCAGCGCACCCTTCGCCAGCAGGCTTTGATGAACAAATATCAGACACTTTTTACCCAGTGCCTCCGTTCAAACCCTGTAGAAGCCAAGCAGGCCTTCGATGAGCAGTCGAGCACAAGCGATATCCTTCTTGCCACTATTCCCGCCTCGAGCATCGAAGACAACAAGGTGGAAGTGAGCGACAAGGACATCCAGGCCAAATACAACGAGAACAAAGAGCAGTACAAGCAGTATGTTGAGACCCGCGACATCCGCTATATCGATGTACCTGTGAAAGCCAGCAACGCCGACATCGCACAGTTGGAGAAAGAGATGAAGGCCAGTGCCGACGCTCTTCGCGCCGCTGCTACAGAGAAAGAAGTGGAACTGGCCATGAAGAACTCTGAGACAGAATTCCGCTACACCAATCTGCTGAAGAGCAAGAACGCTTTCCCAATGGCTATCGCCAACCGCATCGACTCTGTAGCCGTTGGCACAACCACTACTCCAGTGCTCGATCCCGCCACCAACAGCTACTATGCTTTCCGTCTTGTGGACCGCGTACAGCAGGCCGACTCAGTGTTGATCCGTCAGATTGGTGTTCCTGGAGCTGACGAGAAGGTCATCGCCAAGACCGCCGACAGTATCTTCAACGCCATTCAGGCAGGCGCCAACTTCAAAGAAGTAGCCAAGAAATACAATCAGACAGCCGACTCTGCATGGATTACGACTGCCAGTTTCGAGAATGCACAGATCGATGCAGACAACCTGAACTTCCTTAAAACCATCTACGACATGCAGGCAGGACAGGTGAAGAAGATCAGTCTGAGCAATGGTGCCACCGCTATCGTAAAGGTAGAGCAGACCAAGCACCCCATCACCAAATACAATGTTGCAGCTATCGTTCGTGAAGTACGCTTCAGCGATAACACCTACAATGAGACTTTGAACAAACTGAGTTCATTCCTTGCTGAGAACAAGACCGTTGAAGCCATCACCGCCAATGCAGAGAAGAACGGTTACCATTTCCTCGACCTGAACGACATCACCAGCAATGGTCACAGCATTGCAGGTGTGCACAACACCCGCGACGCCATCAAGTGGTTGTTTGAGGATGCCAAGCCAGGTCAGGTGTCACAGCTCTACGAGTGCGGCGACCAAGACCACTTCATGGTAGTGAGCCTGACAGGTATCAACAAGGCAGGTTACCGCGACATCAACAAACTGAAGGACATTCTGAAAGAGGAAGTACTTGTTGACAAGAAACTCGCTTTGATCTCCGAAAAGGCCAAGGGTGTGACCACTATGCAGGCTGCCCAGAAGTTGGAGAATGCCAAGATCGACACGATTCGTGGCATCAGTTTCAACAACCCCACTTTCGTTCCTTCCACTTCTGCCAGCGAGCCTATCATCAGCGCCAGCGCAAGCAAGGCTGAGAAAGGAAAGTTCGTAGGCCCACTGAAGGGCAACACAGGCATCTACTTCTTCCAGGTGCTCAACAAGAGCAAGAAGAGCGACAAGTTTGATGCCAAGACTGAGAAATCAACATTGGCCAACAGGAACATGCAGTATGCTGCAGGCAACGTGATCAACGTTCTTTACCTCAACGCCAATGTGAAAGACCAACGCTACATCTATTTCTAAAAATAACACACAACTAACAAAACCAATGGGAAAGGGATTGCACGTGAGTGCAATCCCTTTTTTTATGGTTATGGGTTATTGAGAGACCCCTCGCGCGGAACGCTCGGGCACACAACCTCAACGTTATTGAAGGGGGGGGGCGGACGCGACACGTCGCGTCCCTACTGGAAATCGATGGAGAGACCATCGTAGGCGTAATGGACGGATGGAGGCAACGTCTGATCGACTACGGCGTGAAGTCCCATCTCATGACACATGTGGATGAGATAGGTTTGTTTGGCATTCAGTTTCTCTGCCATTGCAAGTGCTTCCTCAAGTGTCTGATGTGTGGGATGAGTTTTTTGTGGTCTCAAAGCGTTTTCCACGAGAAGCTTGGCGTCTTTGGCATACTCAACCTCCGATTCAGGCAGTTGACTCATGTCGGTGATATATACAAGGTCGTTGATACGGAATCCCAAAATGGGTAATTTACCGTGCATCACTCTGAATGGAGTGATGGTCATGTTGCCGACGGTAAAAGTCTCGTGTGGTTCAGCCACATGCATATTGAGTGCAGGCACACCCGCATACCGTTGCTCTTTAGGTAGAAAACAATAGGGCATGCGCTGGATGAGATGTTTGGCACAAAACTCATCGGCATATATATCCACTTCCCCAAAGAATGAAGCTGGCCTGAGGTCGTCGATACCATCGACATGGTCGGAATGTTCATGTGTGATGAGTATGGCGTCGAAAGAGCGATCAACATCGATGTTGAGCATCTGCTGCCGGAAGTCCGGACCACAGTCGATGAGTATGCGCGTATCGCCTTCCTCTACAATGGCCGACGTGCGCAAACGCCGGTCACGTGGGTCGAGAGATGTGCATACCTCGCAATGACAGCCTATCATCGGAACACCAATGGATGTACCCGTGCCTAAGAATGTGACTCGCATGTGATTATTGGGTTATGGGAGGGGAGTTGTTAGATGATGTTTACTTCGGGGGAGATGGTGACAGCGAACTTCTGATAGACATCTTGGCAGATGGTGTTGCAGAGCTGGAGTATCTCCTGTCCTGTGGCTCCACCAAGATTGACCAACACAAGTGCCTGGAGGGGATTCACTCCCGCCTTCCCCAGATTCTTTCCTTTCCATCCGCATTGTTCGATCATCCACCCAGCGGGAATCTTCACTCCATTTTCCACCTCATAATAAGGCATAGAAGGGTACTTTTGGAGCAGACGCTGGAATACCTCACGGTCAACTACAGGATTCTTGAAAAAGCTACCTGCATTGCCCTGAACCTTTGGGTCGGGCAGTTTGGACTTCCTGATGCGAATAATGGTATCTCTGACCAAAGCAGGAGTGACGGCTTCAGTATTTGTCAGTTCCCGACGTATATTACCATAATCGAGATGAGGAGTGAACGTTTTGTTGAGCCGATAGGTGACATAAGTGACAGCATACTTGTTCTTCAACTCCTGTTTGAAGATGCTCTGTCGATAGCCGTAGCGACACTCTCCTACGTTGAACACCCGTGGTTGACCTGTCTGCAGGTCAATCGTTTCGACGAGAACGATGAGGTCCTTGACTTCCACTCCGTATGCCCCGATATTCTGCACAGCCGAAGCACCGACTTCTCCTGGGATGAGCGACAGGTTCTCTGCCCCCGACAGACCTTGCTGGATGGTATATGCCACCACATCGTCCCATATTTCTGCAGCTCCCACACGAATGCAGCAGTGATCATCAGTATCTTCCACCACCTCTATGCCTTTGATGGCAGAATGGAGGATGATGCCTTTGAAGTCGCTGGTGAAGAGCAGGTTGCTTCCTCCTCCGATATGGAGGTATGGCGTTTGCTGAATACAAGGTATCACTTGTCGCAGTTCCTCTTCTGAACTGTATTCGATGAATCTATCGGCAAGGGCATCAATACCAAAGGTATTGTATGGAAGCAGATGACAATGACGGATATCAATCATGCGGAGAGTTTTTATGGTCAGTTTTCGATTTCGACGAGTTGCCACTCACCGTATTTACGGAAGGTGTATTTCACAAAAAGGCTGTTGCTCACTCCTTGAACGAGTAGATGTTTGACGTTTTCGCTGAAATAGGCTTGTCCGTATTCTATATTGACCAACACATCCTTGGGAAGTGGCATTTCCTTAGTGAGTTCAAACCAATCATCGAGAGTCAGTTCCTCTACCCCTCCATCTATGTTTTCTTCCTCTTCCGAGTAATCGCTTTCTCCGTCCTGTGGAATCTTGAAGGGCAGTGGGTTGGCGATATTTTCCCTTTGGAAAAGCGAATCGCTACTGAATCGGCAATAGAAATCGAGGAAACTACCATTGGGCGTATCGTCAGTAGATAGTTTTTCCAAAGCAGTGAGCATCCATTGTCCATTGACTCTTGCAAACTTGTACTTGTCGATTTTCCTTTCGTTGAGATGGATCCATTCGACATTGACGGTGTTGACCGATGTGTCTTTTTTCAGTTCCAGTTCCTCATCGCGTTCATAGATGGTGGTATAGTATTCATGAGAAGTGAACACATTGTCTTCATTCCATTCCTTGAGTGTGAGTGCGTTGACGGAGTCTTCTCCCTCCACTTTCAACGGAAAAGTCACCCTTGATGTTTGGAACTTGGGATTGGAAACGAAATTGAAGAAGAAATCGTCGAAAAGTTCGTCGGCAGCTTTAGGCAAAGGAGTTTCCTCAAAAAGTTGCAATTCTTCTGTTTCTTCAACTTTTTCAATGGAATCGCTCACTTCTTCGCTTTCCTCTCCCATATTAGCGATTTTCACTCCATTGGAGAGGTCGCAAGATGAGAATTGCAAAGAACTGACTGTCAATAGGATGCCTAAACGCGCAAACTTTTTCATTTGTCAAAATCAAACATTGCATTTTTTGAACATGCAAAGTTACGATTAAGTGAGCAAAAAACCAAATTTTGGAACAGCGAAAGCAGAGGGAGAGAATTTTTCACTCTGCTGAGTCGTGACAAAATTCGACTGAAAGTCAAACTTGTTTGAGTTTATTCTGTAGGGACGCGACGTGTCGCGTCCGACAACACCCACTGTCGCTCATTCATTATAGTCTCTCCAATTTATGTATAGAAACAATCCAGAGTCCAATTAGCAACATTATTTTTAATGTATTGAGCTATTTGATTGCCATCCGTAATACCTCTGACAAGATGGTCATGATATCGAGGTTGCCATTTGAAATTGATGTTACACTTATTGGCATACCTGGTAATCGAGGCTTTTATCTGTCCTATAAAAGTAGATAAAACAGGATTAGAAGTATCGTGATTATTTCCAACTTTATTCAACATCCGTTCTTTTGCAGTGGGGATACACCTGTTAGCATTGATGACATCTTCAGGATGAGCAATGCGAATAATAGCATGAAAATGGTTTGGCATTACCGTATAAATTGGAATAGTAACATGCGGATGATGCTCACTCACATTCCTTAACTCATGGTCCAATTCTTCCCCTATTTGGTTAAAATACATGACGCCATTTATAATCTCCCCAAAATAATGAATTTTATCTTTCGTACATACCGTCACAAAATAATCACCATTGTTGTAGTCAATGAATGAAGCACGAGGACTTTTACGATGAGGGAATATGGTGTTGTCGTTCGACATAAGAATGGATTTACGAATGGATATGTGGACGCGTCGCGTCGCGTCCATACACAATTAGAAGATCATACGTGCATGTGTGGGCGGACGCGACACGTCGCGTCCCTACAGGGCGGATCGATTCGTTATGTCCGTGCAAGGGCGGACGCGACACGTCGCGTCCCTACAGGCGGATCGATTCGTTATGTCCGTGCAAGGGCGGATCGATATGTCGCTAATCCATGTGGAACATTTCGGGCAGTGGGATGGAGATGGGTGAGTTGTCGGGATTGACCTCCATGATGTCGGCCATATAGTCCCACCATTTCTGCACGATTGGGTTGTCGCCCATATCCTGACTTCCTGCGTCTCCTTTGGTCTTCTGAAATGCGAAAAGGATGTTTGTTTCCTCATCAAGGTAGATGCTGTAGTCATATACCCCACCCTTCTGCAGCAGTTCTTTCATTTCGGGCCACAAAGCGGCATGTCTTTTCTTATACTCTTCCTTGCAACCTGGTTTCAGGAACATTTTGAAAGCTTCTCTTTTTTCCATAATTTGAATGATTTGTAGATGATTCGTTAGATTGTGTCAATAATCAAGCAAAAATAGACGATTTGACTTGAAAAACAAAGGATATTTCACTAATTTTGCAAGAAAAACCCCATGCCTACACATTCCCTTAGAGGGTAAGGGAGTTGGACAGAGAGTTGCACCCCACCCCTACCCCTCCCCTTAGATGGGAGGGAAGTTGGACGGAGAGTTGCACCCCACCCCTACACATTCCCTTTGATGGGAGGGGAGTTGGACGGAGAGTTGCACCCCACCCCTACCCCTCCCCTTAGAGGGGAGGGGAGTTGTTGGTATATCATTTAAAAATCTCATGCGCCGCTTAGACAAACAGATTCTGAACATCGCATTGCCTTCTATCATCTCGAATATTACCGTTCCATTGTTGGGGATGGTGGATGTGGCAATAGTCGGTCATTTAGGTTCCGCCACCTATATTGGAGCCATATCTGTTGGCAGCATGATTTTCAACGTGACGTACTGGCTTTTTGGTTTTCTGCGCATGGGCACGAGCGGTTTGACTTCCCAGGCATTGGGTCGTCGCGACTTGGGCGAGGTGATGGTGATGTTCCTGCGGTCCACTTTGATTGGTTTGTCCATCGCCTTGTTGCTGGTCCTACTGCAGTATCCATTGCGCGAGTTCGCTTTATGGCTGGTGGCTCCGACAGCCGAAGTGGGCAAGTTGACCCGCACCTACTTCAACATCTGCATTTGGGGTGCTCCAGCCACCTTGACGCTTTACTGCCTGTCGGGGTGGTATATAGGCATGCAGAACACCCGCATTCCGATGCTGGTGTCGATATTCCAGAATGTGGTGAATATCGTGGCCAGTCTGTTTTTTGTCTTTGTGCTTGGGATGAAGGTTGAAGGTGTGGCTTTGGGTACAGTGATTGCCCAGTATTCCGGTATATTGCTTTCCTTGTTGCTTTGGTGGGTTCATTACCGTCGTCTTCGTCGTCATGGTCATCGTTCAGAATTGTTGAATACAATCCAACTGAAGCGTTTCTTCCGTTTGAACACCGACATCTTCTTCCGCACGCTATGTTTGGTGGCAGTGATGCTGTTCTTCACTTCGGCTGGTGCCCGTCAGGGTGATATCATCTTGGCAGTAAACACTTTGCTGATGCAGTTTTATCTCTTGTTCAGTTATTTCATGGATGGTTTCGCTTTTGCTGGTGAGGCGATATGCGGCAAGCACTTTGGCAGCGGAAACCGTTCGGCCTACCGCATCACCGTGAAGAGGGTTTTCGTATGGGCTCTGGGATGCTCTCTGTTATTCACCTTATTATATACGTTTGGTGGTCCTGCCTATATCCGTCTGCTGACCGACGAAGGCGAAGTGATAGCTGCTTCGCGTCCATTTCTGCCTTGGGTGATTGCCTTGCCTTTGATGGGTTTTGTGGCTTTCATCTGGGATGGCATTTTTATTGGTTCTACAGCGTCTCGCCAGATGCTGGTGTCCTCGTTCATCGCTTCGTGCTTGTTTTTCGCCTTGTTTTTCTGTTTCCGTCGCATGCTTGGCAACCACGGGTTGTGGCTTGCCTACACATGCTATCTATTCTCTCGCGGACTCGTCCAAACCTACCAGTATCATCATGGGCTGAAAGATCTCCGCTCATGACAACCCGAATCCTTGATTCCAATTTGCGAACACGAATAGAAATGGATTGAATTGAAGTAAGGACCTTATTCTGAAGGGATGAGGAGTCCCATGCGGTAGAAGTTGATGACGAAGTCGAGGACATCTTTACGCAATGAACCCGCCTCCTCGTATGCTTCTTCTGCTTGGGCAGTAGCCAAATTGATGGTGTTGGGATTGGTGAAGAGTTGCCAAAGAAAGACACTGGTGGTATTGAGGTTGATCATGCCATTGAAATATTGGGCAACCTTTCCTGTAGGCACAAGAATGCCCTCGTCAGCGATCTTTCGAAAGACAAAGTCGGGATGAGTTTGAAACCGTCGTTCGCAGATATCCTCCAGATTTGCATCCAGATATTCGCCAAGTTTGGTGTCGGGAATGCAGAAAAGGGGGTCGTGGAAAGCCTTGGATTGTGGGTCGATGATCTTGATTCTGTTTTTCATTGTCTTGTGGCTGGCAGTTGTCGTATGATATGAAAAAATCCGCGAAAAATACTTTCAGCGGATTTTTTGTGTATGCTTTTATGTGCGAAATACTCTATGAATTATTTGACGGGCGATTTGGTGTATAAAATACCATTCCCTTTTCTCCCTCAACATCCATTGTCACGGCATTATAAGGAGTTGGTGCAGACGATCCATCTGAAAGGAAGACAGCATTGTACTTGATGGTGTATTGAGTGACTGTCATCTCGCTTTGTGGAGTTGGCAAAGTCTGTGGATAGGCGTAGTTGTTCAAGAATGGGTCTCCATTAGCCACATAATTTGTCATAGGGCTACCTCCAAATTCGTCTGTTACTGATGTATCTATCTGGCCCAAAGTACCATCAAAAGTCCGGTTTTCGTTGCCATCTTCGAAAGCATAACCCGTCATATTGGCAACTGGACCAATAGTCAACTGACAAGCAGCAATGTAGTTGTTGGGAACAAAAGCCTCAATTTCGAATTCAGGTTTAATCCAAGTATTCTTCTTCATATCTTGTATTGATTAATTCATTGTTAATGACATCGTGCATGATTACACACGAATTGCTTTTGCAAAATTAAATCTAAATTTTCAAATAAACAAGATTATTTCAGAAAAAAATCAAAAAAAACGAGCAAAATGTATATTTTGTCATCTTGACATGTTTTTGTTTGAACATATATATTCAATAAAACCTCAGATTTATTTGTTAAAAAGAAATAAATGATGTAAGTTTGCAATAGATATTAAAATCTGTTAACACTTAATCACTCACATTATGACAAGAATACTAATTGACAAAATGAAAAACTTGCCGCATTTGTTGTTTGCGGCAGTTGTGATTGTGGCGCTCAGTTCATGTGCTTCTAAAAAGGAGCTGACCAGTCCACAGGTCAGAATACCTTCGTTGCAGAGCCGTCAGCCCATCAAGATGATTTTGGACTCCGACTTCGGCAGTTCCACCGACGACCTGTTCGCATTGATGATGCTCCACCACTACATCGACGATGGTTTGGTGGATCTGAAAGGCATTGTAGTTGACCGTGAAGGCGAGAAGAACGCCCAGTTGGTTGACGTGTTCAACAACTACTATGGTCATGCTGATATTCCCATTGGTTTGGAGCGCAATGGTGTGAAGAATCCCCGTTGCTTCATTCCCTACAGTGGTATAGTAGATTTGACCGACGTGTCGGGCAAGCCCCTCTTCAAGCGCTCGATGGATGTCAGCAAGATGCCCGAAGGCTATAAACTTTATCGCCAGTTGCTGAGCCAGGCTGAAGACAAGTCGATTGTGGTGGTAGCCATAGGTTTTGTGACCTCGATAGCCGAGTTGTTTGAGTCGGGTGCCGACGAATATTCCCCTCTGAGCGGTGTGGATTTGTTCGGTCAGAAGGTGAAGGCCGTTTATATCCAGTCTGGTCGTTTTGAGAGCGGCGACAGCCTGAGCGGCTACAACATGCGAGCCGCCTCCCGTCAGTCGGCCGTGTTCTACGACAAACTGCCCAAGAACGTGGAGTTGGTGATGTCGCCCAGCAACATTGGCGACAAGATGAACTACCTGCCGCAGGATGTGTTGATTGACCTTTCAAACACAGAGTACAACCCCATCAAGGCGGTCTATACCTACTATTCATGCGACACAGGCCAGAGGATGTGGGACACCAACTGCCTGGTGAATGCCGTCATGGGCGATCAGCAGTACTACATGTCTCCCCGCGGTTGGGTGAAATTCGTGGATCGTGGCGAGGAGTCGTTGATGCTCTTCACCCCCGACGAGAAAGGCAATGCCCGCTACCAGCTTCCTGGCGACACTTATTTCGCCCAAGAGAAGTTGATGGATATCCGTCGTCACAACCGCATGAACAGGTATCCTTCCAAGTACACCATTGAGTCTCCCCAGCCCCAGTTGAAGAAGTCGGCAGCCACAGAGTGGACACGCCAAAGACTGTCTCAGCTTGTTGACAAGTACATGGGTTCTGCCGGCAACAACCTCAATCCAGACAATGTGCGTATGATGTTCCGTCCGCTGGGTTATTCTGGTCCCAATGCCGCCGACTATGAAGAAGCCGAGCAGGTGGTGGTTGACGCCGCTTTCGAGCGCATGATTCAGAAAGCGCTGAAAGCAGGCCGCAAGGACGTGGTCATCGTCACTGGTCCTCCTTCAAGTGGCAAGACAACCGCTGTCAGCAAGTTGAACTTGGGCAAAGCTGGTCTCATCTACGACGCCACCCTGACTGGCGAGGGTCGTCTGAGCAATGTGGTTCGCAAGGCCAAAGCCTTAGGTATGGAAAAAGTGACGATTGTTCCTGTGTATAACGATATTCTGACTTGCTACAACAACAACTTGACCCGTGGCAGACAGGAATGGCGCTACACCCCACTGGATTACATCATATCCGCTTATCGCGACAATGTGGGCAAGATCGACCAGATTCGTCAAGAATTCCCCGACGTGGAGATCATGCCAGTGGATTGCTCAGGCAATCAGGGTGTGAAGCTTGTAGGCATAGAAGAAGCCCGCAAATGGGACTTCAACATCAGCGAACAAGAGCTCAACCAAGTGCTGACTTTAGCGCTCGACCAGATCAGCAATGGCCGTATTGAGGACAGTCTGGTACCCGCTGCCATCGGCGACATCATGTCGGTCAAGACTTCCGATCCTGCCAACATCCAGCTCGCCCGTCAGATAGCACGCAAGGTGGAAGAAATCAAGGAAGCCTACAAATTGCGTTAACGATAATACATAGGGGTCGCTTCGCTCAAAATTGACGAAAAATTTGATTCATAATTATTCGAAATAATGAAGGAGATTTTCTTACAATTTTCCTAAATAATTTTTCTAAAATTTTGAGCGCAGCGACCATCTGACTACGGATCATTTTGAGCGCAGCGGCTTTAACGGCCAAAACATCAGTTCAAAATGGCTTTTCCGATCCGCCAGGCACCGCGGATGCCATGAGCGGTGAGGAAAGACATCAAATACCCTACTAAGCGGCAGCAACCGCCACATCGAATATCCGACGCCAACAGCCCTACCCTGTTGGCGTCTTTTCTGTTGCCTTCACGCAGAAGCCACCCCTTGAGGAGCATATAACGAAAGAAGAGGGCTACCCGCATTTGTTTCAGTCCTTTTTTGCCAGTATCAGAAGCAGAAGCATATTTGTCGATATCGTCACCAACACATTGCAAAGCAGTCAAGATGCCATTCAGAGTTGCAGTAAACGACTCCCCTGTGATGCTGATGGTGTGGTTGTGGATGCGATGGAAAGTCTTCTCCACCCATTCCACCCGATGGGCATACATCAAGATGCGTACCCCGAGTTCATAGTCGTCCCAAGTTCGGACGGAGTCGTTCCACGCCCCAATATCATACAGAAACGATTTGTAAGCGAGAAAAGAAACAGTGGTGATGATTCCAGCCAGTATTTGGTGCGCCGCTGTGGCATTCGCCCAGAAGTCGCGAACTTTCTCCATTCCGTCAGGGAAAATAAGTCGCGTCCGGCATATTGCCACATCATTTCTCGGGTCGGAGGTCAAGACTTTGAACATGGAGGATATGAAATCGGCCGACATCTCGTCGTCGGAATCAAAGAAAGCGACAATTTCAGCACGGCAAAGGCTCAGACCGCAGTTGCGTGCCGCGGCTGCCCCAGGACGTTTTTCCGTCGCGACCATCACATCGAAATCATCAGAGGAGTAACGGTCTTTAAAATCCTCACACACTTTCAGGGAACCATCAGTGGAACCATTATCGACCAGTACCACCTGCAGAGGACGGTAGTCTTGCGCATGCAGGCTGGCCAATGTGGCTGGAAGGTAGTCGGCCCTGTTGAACACCGGCACCACAATGGAAACGAGTTGGTCTTTTATATTCTCCATTGCTTCTGTTTTTTGTCGCGTGTCACCACTTTGTCTTTGTCTATCTTTCTTCCGTCGATTGCGATATAAAGTATGCCTTTCATCATACTGACATAAGCCTTGAAAACAGACGCATGCTGCTTGGGGGCTTGCAAGAAGGCGAATTTCAAACATCTGAGCATGGACGACGGTCCATAGACGAAATACGAGAGCGCACCGTAAGAAAAGAGTTTACGCTTGTCGCTGAAAATATGGTCACCGCTCTTGGGGTATTCAGTCGTCTTTGCGAGAGGTTGCGGGATATAGATCACCGTCTTGCCCATGCGTTTGGCCGTTTCCACCCACACGCCTTCCTCTCCACCCGACATTTTCTGACTCCCGAGTCCGAAACGGGTGTCGAAAGCCACCTCATTCATCCGTTCACGCCGGAAGGCGAGATCGATGGATATGGGATAATAGCCTTTTGGAGGGCAGTGCATATTGAAGCTGCAGTCGGGATATTCTCGCAGGAGTTGTCCGTCGGGTCCGAGCGACTGCAGCATCAGGACATCGGCTTCCTGATAGCGGGAGAAAGCCTCACGAAGCTGCGCGATGCGTTGGTTGGTGTAGCGAACGTCATCGTCTGCAATGATGCAGATATCGGCTTTGGCGTGTGCGATGGCGTTGTTACGGTTGGCCGATAGTCCTGATCCTTTTAAGGTGGTCAGCACCACATCCTGCCGCGTGAGCAATTCGTCGGGAATGGTCTTGAGGTATTGCTCGTCGGTGTATTGCATCGACACAACATACCCCACCCCATCCTGTTCTTCCATCAGGCAGAGGGGAACAGAAGCGATTCCTTCGTTCATCGTGCATATCAGGATATCGACTGTCATTTTTTTATTTTCCTTTAATAGAGGCTATAGAGGCTATAGAAACTATAGGAACTATAGAAGCTATAAAAGCTATAGAAGCTATAGAGGCTATAGAGGCTATAGAAACTATAGATATAACGCAAACGGATGATTCTTATTATTCGAATTGATTGATGATTTGAGCCACGTATGCCACCTCTTGGTCGCTCATGACTGGACTGACAGGCAGACTCAACTCTGTGTTGCTCCATTCGTCAGTGACTGGAAGGTTCAGTGTGTTCCACTCGCGGAAAGCCTTTTGCCTGTGAGGTGGACAAGGATAATGAATCTGCGTCTGTATGCCATTGACGGCAAGCCATGCCTGCAGTTGTTCGCGTCGCTGGCACCTCACTGGATAGATGTGGAAAACGTTTTCCGCATATCGCTTAGTCAGAGGCAGGAGGATATCGGGGTGAACAATATGGGTGTTGTAGTATTCAGCTATCTGTTGTCTGCGTTCGTTGTCCTTGTCGAGTCTTGGCAGTTTGGCAAGAAGTATAGCCGCCTGCAGTTCATCGAGGCGTGAGTTGACGCCTTTGCTCACATGGATATATTTCTGCGATTGCCCGTAGTTGGCGAGCCGCCGTACTCGCTCAGCCAGCTCTTTGTTGTTGGTGGTGATGGCTCCTCCATCGCCCAGTGCACCGATGTTCTTGCCTGGGTAGAAACTGAAAGCAGCGGCATCGGCAAGGTTTCCAGCGCGCTTGGTTCCAGAGAAGGCGCCATGCGCTTGGCAGGCGTCTTCCAGCACTTTGAGTCCATGTTTGAAGGCGAGTACATTGATGGAAGCCATGTCGCAGGTGCGTCCATAGAGGTGGACGGGCAGGATGACTCGTGTATGTTCGTTGATGAGTGCTTTGGCTTTCTCGCAGTCGATGAGTGCATTGTCTTTTCTCGGTTCACAGAGTACGGGTTTGAGTCCGGCTCTGGTGATGGCGAGTATGGTGGCGATGAAAGTGTTGGCTGGAACGATGACTTCGGTGTTGTGGTCCCAGGCATGCATGTCTTTCCAGGCAGTGAGGACGAGTGTCAGCGCGTCGAGTCCGTTGCCCACACCCACGCAGTGTTCGGTGCCCACAAAGGAGGCGAACTCACGTTCGAAGGCGCTGACGTTCTCGCCGTTGATATACCAACCGGAGTCAAGCACCCGCTTGATGGCCCCGTCAATCTGACCACTATAGCTATCGTTGACCTTCTTGAGGTCCAAAAATTTCACTTTCACCATATACTTATATGTTTGAGCGCAGCGACCACATAACAATGATGCACGTTGCGAGATTGGATTATTTGTGGATTTTGTCTTTGTTTTGGTTGACGAAGCTCTTCCAGTCCTTGTAGGAATGCTCCACGACAGGTTTGCCCATCTGGATGAAATGGCAATAGGCAGCACCCAGTGCGTCGGTGGCATCCATGTACTTGCCCATCTCCTCCTCCGGTATATGGAGCATGCGCTGGAGCATCCCCGCCACCTGCTCTTTAGAAGCCGCTCCGTTGCCCGTGATCGCCATCTTGATTTTCTTCGGCTCATACTCAGTGATCGGCACCCCGCGCTGTATGGCCGCCGCTATGGCCACCCCTTGCGCGCGTCCGAGCTTGAGCATCGACTGCACGTTCTTGCCGAAGAACGGTGCCTCGATGGCCAACTCGTCGGGCAGATAAGAAGATATGATACCCGTGACACGCTCGAAGATATGTCCCAGTTTGAGATATCCGTCCGCCATCTTCTGCATGTCGATCACCCCCATGGCCACCATGGCGGCCTTGTTGCCCTCCACACGCAACACACCATAGCCCATGACATTGGTGCCGGGGTCGATGCCCAAGATGATTTTTTCTGGAGTAGGATGAGTGTTTGTTTTGTTCATGATAGTGCAAAGATACAATTTATTTCTTAAGAAAGGCATCAAAATCCAATAATTATGCTTAATTTTGCAGATATAAAAACCTTATGACCATGCCATCAGACAAGACACTCAATGAGGAGAGCATCAAGGAAGACCTTCGCTATTTGGAACTCCTTTCTCAGACCTACCCCACCATAGGCGACGCCAGCCGCGAGATCATCAATCTCGAGGCCATACTCAACCTGCCCAAGCCCACCGAGCATTTCATCAGCGACCCCCATGGCGAGAGCGAGGCATTCAACCATGTGCTCCGCAATGCCTCGGGCTACGTGAAACGCAAGGTGGAAGAAATCTTCGGCGCCACACTGAGCCACACTGAGATGAAAGAACTCTGCTCCCTCATCTACTATCCCGAACAGAAACTGCAACTCATCAAGACCAAGGAAGAAGACATCGACGACTTCTATACCGTGACCCTTCATCAGTTGATCAAGGTCTGCCGCAGCGTGTCGTCGAAATACACCCGCTCCAAGATCCGCAAGGAACTGCCCCAGGAATTTGCATACATCATCGAGGAGTTGCTCCATGAGTCGGCCGACATCTATCCCGCCAACAAGGCCCAATACTATAATGTCATCATCCAGAGCATCATCGACACCCAACGTGCCGACGACTTCATCATCGCCATCAGCAACCTCATCCAGCGTCTTGCCATCGACCGGCTGCATTTGCTGGGCGACATCTTCGACCGCGGTCCAGGCGCTCACCTGATCATGGAGACGCTCTGCAACTACCGCCACTTCGACATCGTCTGGGGCAATCATGACATCGACTGGTTCGGAGCCGCCGCCGGCAACCGCGCCTGCATCGCCAATGTGCTTCGTCTGTCGCTCCGCTACGGCAACCTCGCCACCTTGGAAGACGGCTACGGCATCAACCTCCTGCCCCTCGCCACCTTCGCCATGGAGACCTACAAAGACGACCCCTGCACCAAGTTCGGTGTGGCCGAGGACAAGTGCGCCGAACTCAACCTCGACAAGAAAACCCTCCGCCTCATCGCCCAGATGCACAAAGCCATCACGGTCATCCAATTCAAGGAAGAGGCCGCCATCATCGACCGCCGCCCTGAGTTCGACATGGCCGACCGCAAACTGCTCCACTGCATCGACAAAGAACGCAAGATATGCACCATCAACGGCAAGGAATACGAGATGACCGACGCCTTCCTGCCCACCGTGAACCCAGACGACCCATACTCCCTCACCGAGGATGAAGAAGACATCATGAAGAAGTTGCGCCACTCCTTTCTGGCCAGCGACAAACTCAAGCGACATATCGACTGCCTTCTGGCTCACGGCTGCATGTACGCAGTGTGCAACTCCAACCTGATGTACCATGCCTCCGTACCGCTCAATGCCGACGGAAGCCTGCGCGAAGTGGAAATCAAAGGCAAGAAATACAAAGGGCATGAATTGCTGAAGAAGACAGGCTACCTTGTCCGCGAGGCCTTCAGCACCGATGCGTCGGCAGAAGACCGCCGTTTCGCCCGCGACTATATCTGGTACCTTTGGTGCGGAAAAGACTCCCCCCTCTTCGACAAGGACAAGATGACCACTTTCGAGCGTTACTTCATCAAGGACAAATCGACCCATACTGAGACCAAAGGCTACTATTATATTTACAACAACGACGAGCACATCATCGACAGCATCCTCGACGACTTCGGAGTGGAAGGCAAGCACCGCCACATCATCAACGGACATGTCCCCGTGAAAGCCAAGTTGGGCGAGACGCCAGTGAAAGCCAACGGCAAATTGCTCGTCATCGACGGAGGCTTTTCCAAGGCCTACCAACCCGAGACCGGTATCGCCGGTTATACACTGACCTACCATTCACGCGGATTCGACCTGGTGCAGCACCAGCCTTTCCGCTCCATGCAGGACGCCATTGTCAACGGCACCGACATCCGCAGCACCACCGACATTGTGGAACTCAACTCGCGCCGACTGCTGGTGAAAGACACCGACAAGGGCAAAGAGTTGACCGCCAACATCGAAGAGCTGAAGAAACTGCTCTACGCCTACCGCAACGGCTTCCTCAAAGAAAGAAAATAAAGGGGACTTCTATCAATTCCCCGTTCATCGAATGATACATACTGAAAAATAATTTAGAAGCCCCCTAAGCAATGACACAACTTTATCTCTCCCGCCACGGGCTGACATTCGACAATGTGGCCCAAATCATGCAAGGCCAACGACAGGGACAGCTCACCCCCGAAGGCGAGCGCCAGATCATGGGGCTTGCCGAGCGTCTGCACGACACCCGCTTCGACTGCATCATCTCCAGCGACCTGCAACGCGCCATCGACTCGGCACGCATCATCGCTGAGCCACGTGGCATGGAGGTGGTGACCACTCCACTGCTTCGCGAACGCGACTGGGGCGACTTCACGGGTCGTTTCATCCCTGACCTCAAAGGCCTCGACTTTCCCGACAATGTGGAGAAGATGGAGGTGCTTCTCGAGCGTGCCAACAACTTCTTGCTCTGGATCAGAGAGAATTATCCAGAGCAGACTGTGCTTGCCATGGGCCACGGCATCATCAACAAAGCCATCCAGGCTGTCTATCACCATCTCCCCACAAAGAAGATACCGCGCATGGACAACGCAGAATACAGGGTGCTTGACTTATAGAGTGATACGGACGCGACACGTCGGCAACAATACGGACGCAACACGTCGCGTCCCTACGGAGAATTCGCGCATACAATAACAGCAGAAAAAGAACAAGGGTATGAAAATATACATTTATTTAGCCATTGCAGTCATCATCTGCATTTTGATTGCCATTGGACTTTCCTCCATTTTCACGGCTACTTTCAAAGTAGCCAACGAGATGCAGTATTACGAAGTGCGGAACGACAGTGCCAAAGTGCAAATCCATACCCACATGCCCATAGACTCAGTGGAACTGTTGTTGGGCCACCCACAAAAATACCACACCTACTCCGTCGCCGGTTCGGAATACCACACCTACGAATACCTTTACCCGGGAAGCAGCAAAGACTACGATTTGAAACTCGAATTCAAGGACAGCAAACTTATCAGTGTGGAACAGAAATGAGTGACTTTTTCTTAGCCTCAAAAAGCACTATATCGACCTCAATTCCCCATAATCCATTAAAGCACACAGAAAAAGCGTTAAGAATTTCAGTTTTCTGTTTTTTTTTCCTAACTTTGCACCCAAATAATTATAAGGTATAAAGAACAACATACATTTTACAAGATGATGAAACCCGATTACATCTTTGAATCGAGTTGGGAGGTATGTAATAAAGTCGGTGGCATCTACACGGTATTATCGACCCGAGCTAAAACACTGCAAGACGTTTTGACTGACAGGGTATTTTTCGTAGGCCCAGACTTTTGGAAAGACAAGGCAAACCCGCTCTTCAAAGAGAATAAGAATCTACTTGGCAAATGGCGCAGGCATGCACAAAGTGCAGAAGGTCTGCAAATCCGCATCGGACGTTGGCAAATTCCTGGAGAGCCCATAGCCATCCTTGTTGACTTCAACCCCTTTTTCGAGCACATGAACGAGTACTACGCTCGTGCATGGGAAGATTTCAAGGTGGATTCTCTTCACGCCTACGGCGACTACAACGAAGCCTCCATGTTTTCCATCGCCAGTGCCAAGGTGGCAGAAAGTTTCTACCGCTTCCACATCAAGAAAAACGAGAAAGTGGTCTATCAGGCCCATGAGTGGATGACTTGCCTCGGCGCTCTCTACTTGCAGAAGAACGTGCCGCAGATCGCCACCATCTTCACCACCCACGCCACCAGCATCGGCCGCAGCATCGCCGGCAACAACAAGCCCCTCTACGACTATCTTCAGGACTACAACGGCGACCAGATGGCCCAGGAACTGAACATGCAGTCGAAGCACTCCATAGAGAAGCAGACCGCGCATCATGTGGATTGCTTCACAACCGTGAGCGATATCACCGCCCAGGAGTGCGAGCAGTTGCTCGACAAGAAAGTCGATGTGGTGCTGAAGAACGGTTTTGAGAACGACTTCGTCCCCAAAGGCGCCAAGTTCACCTCCGCCCGCAAACAAGCCCGCAAGAAGTTGCTTCAGGTGGCTTCACGCCTCTTGGGTTATGATGTTCCTGAAGACACACTCATCGTCAGCACCGGTGGACGATACGAATACAAGAACAAGGGCATCGACCTCTTCGTGGAAGCCCTCAACCGCTACCGCTGGACAGATGAGAACCGCAATATTGTGGCATTCATCAACGTTCCGGCATGGGTGAGAGGTCCAAGAGAGGATTTGCAGATGCGCATGGAATCGCGCATTCCCCACGACTATCCCTGCTACAACCCACGCATCACACACGAACTGCATGAGCCGGAGACCGACCGTGTGCTCTGCCAGCTCAACTGGCTCGACATCCACAACCGCAAGTGCGACAATGTGAAGGTCATCTTCGTTCCCTGCTATCTCGACGGCGACGACGGCATCTTCAACATGACTTATTACGAACTTCTCATCGGCTACGACCTTTGCGTCTTCCCCTCTTATTATGAGCCATGGGGCTACACGCCGTTAGAGAGCGTGGCATTCCACGTTCCCTGCATCACGACCGACTTGGCTGGTTTTGGCCTGTGGGTGAACAGTCTGAAGGGCCGATACAGTGAGTTGAGCGACGGAGTGAAGGTGATCCACCGCTCCGACAACAACTTCGACGAGGTGGCCAACGCCGTTCGCGACACATTGATTGAACTGGCACACATGACACCTGACGAAGTAGAGACAGCACGCAAGAAAGCCGCCGCAATCGCCGAGAAGGCATTGTGGAAGCATTTCATTGCCGACTACTATAAGGCCTACGACATTGCCCTGAAACATGCCGAGGCCAGAAACAAGAAATCTGAATAAACATTTACACATTATTTATTACAATCATGATTATCAAGGCAAGCAATGCTAATCAGGCCAACTGGCGCGAGATTAGCGTAAAGTCGAACATCCCGACCGCCCTGCAACCTCTGGACGAGATTGCTCACAACATGTGGTGGTCTTGGTCTCACGAAGCCAAGGATCTCTTCAAGGACCTCAACCCCGACCTCTGGAGCGAGGTGGGCGAGAATCCGGTGCTGATGCTCGCTCGCATGAGCTATGAGAAGATGGAAGAACTGACTTCCCACCCCGACGTTGTGGAGCGCGTGAACAACCTTTATAAGGAATTCCGTGCTTACATGGACGTGAAGCCCAACAAGAAACGTCCTTCAGTTGCCTATCTCTGCATGGAGTATGGTCTGAGCCATGTTCTGAAGATTTACTCTGGTGGTCTGGGCATCCTCGCCGGCGACTATCTGAAAGAGGCCTCCGACAGCAATGTCGATATGTGTGCCGTAGGTTTCCTCTACCGCTATGGCTACTTCACCCAGACTCTGTCGATGGACGGTCAGCAGGTAGCTAAGTATGAGGCTCAGAACTTCGACACCCTTCCCATCGAGCGTCAGCTTGACGAGAACGGTGCACCTCTGGTAGTGGATGTTCCCTACAACAATTATACTGTTCACGCCTATGTTTGGCGCGTGAATGTGGGTCGTATCAAGCTCTACCTTCTCGACACCGACAACGAGATGAACAGCGAATGGGACCGTGGCATCACCCACTCACTCTATGGTGGTGACTGGGAAAACCGTATCAAGCAGGAGATCCTGCTCGGTATCGGTGGTGTGCTGACCCTGAAGAAACTGGGCATCAAGAAAGACATCTACCACTGCAATGAAGGCCATGCCGCTCTTTGCAACGTTCAGCGTCTGGTTGACTACATCCAGGAAGACGGCCTGACCTTCAACGAGGCTCTGGAAGTGGTTCGTTCTTCATCGCTCTACACTGTCCACACTCCTGTACCCGCAGGTCACGACTACTTCGACGCCGGCCTCTTCGGCAAGTACATGGGTGCATACCCACAGCAGCTGGGCATCAGCTGGGACGAGTTCATCGGCATGGGCCGCACCAACCCCGAGGACTCCAACGAGAAATTCTGCATGTCCACTTTCGCCTGCAACACCAGTTCATGGGTGAACGGTGTGAGCTGGCTCCACGGCAAGGTATCTAAGAACATGTTCTCCAGCATTTGGAAGGGCTACTTCCCCGAGGAGCTCGACAACGTAGGCTACGTGACCAACGGCGTTCACTTCCCCACTTGGACTGCTTCTGAATGGAGAACCGTCTATGGCAAGTACTTCGACAAGAACTATATCAACGACCAGAGCAACGCACAGTTGTGGGAGAAGATTTACTCCGTGCCCGATGAGGAAGTATGGCAGACCCGTATGGCTTTGAAGAAGAAGCTTATCGACTATATCCGCAAGGCCTTCCGTGAGGATTGGCTCAAGAACCAGGGCGATCCTTCCCGCATCGTTTCCATCGTGGAGAAGATCAACCCCAACGCCCTGCTGATTGGTTTCGCCCGTCGTTTTGCCACTTATAAGCGCGCACACCTGCTCTTCTCCGACCTCGACCGTCTGGCCAAGATCGTCAACAACCCCAACTATCCCGTTCAGTTCCTCTTCGCCGGTAAGGCTCACCCACATGATGGAGCCGGTCAGGGTCTGATCAAGAAGATCTACGAGATCAGCCGTCGTCCTGAGTTCCTTGGCAAGATCATCTTCCTCGAGAACTACGACATGAAGCTGGCACGTCGTCTGGTGACAGGTGTTGATATCTGGATGAACACTCCAACCCGTCCACTCGAGGCCTCCGGAACATCAGGCGAGAAAGCATTGATGAACGGTGTGGTGAACCTCTCAGTACTCGACGGATGGTGGCTTGAGGGCTACCGCGAGGGTGCTGGCTGGGCTTTGACCGACAAGCGCACTTATCAGAACCAGGATCATCAGGACCAGCTCGACGCAGCCACCATCTACGGTTTGCTCGAGAACGAGATTCTGCCACTCTACTATGCCCGCAACTCCAAGGGCTACAGCGAGGGATGGATCCGCACGGTGAAGAACTCTATCGCCCAGATTGCTCCCCACTACACCATGAAGCGTCAGCTCGACGACTACTACGACAAGTTCTACTGCAAGTTGGCAGAGCGTTCGAAGCTCATCAATGCCAACAACTTCGCCAAGGCCCGCGAGATCGCTCGCTGGAAAGAGGCTGTGGCTGAGAAGTGGGATGCCATCAGTGTGGTGAAGATGGAGAAAGAGGCCGACATGATCAACGGCGTGGTGACCAGCGGCAAGAAGTACCATGTTCGCTTCCAAATCGACGAGCAGGGACTTAACGACGCCATCGGACTTGAGTTGGTGACCATCCGCACCGACAAGGACGGCAAAGACCACGTATATTCCGCTGAGCCATTCAAGGTAGTAGGCCATGAGGGCAACATCTATACGCTCGAGTGCACCCACTGCATCCAGAACGCCGGCAGCTTCAAGGTGGCTTACCGTATGTTCCCCAAGAACGACGCCCTGCCCCACCGTCAGGACTTCTGCTACGTGAAATGGTTCATTTAAGCCATTCATGAGCCAACAATAGAAATCAGGCTTCAAGGACCAGTTCCTTGGAGCCTTTTTTCGTTCTCATCATCGAGCCATGAAAAAAGATGAAAATCCTTTCTCCTGCAATTCTTTTATTTCCATGAATATTTTTAAATTTGCATACGCAATCACGTGATCATGAAAAATCACGACACTAACGATACTGACGATAATAACGATAATAACGTTAATAACGTTAATAACGACCCTAACGACAATAACGAAATTAACGAAATAACGAAAATCATCATCAATGAAGAAATTACTCACTATCTTGTTCTCGACGGCATTCGCAGCAACAGCCATCGCACAGAACCCAGCCCAATGGAACACACCAGCGGCAGGCAACCCCTTCATCCCTGGTTATTTCGCCGACCCTACCATCCGTAAGTTCGGCGACACCTACTACATCTTCGCCACCACCGACGGCACAGGCAACGGCTACGGCCCGGCACAGGTGTGGATGTCGAAAGATTTCGTCAACTGGCGCAACGTGCTGATGAACTGGCCAACCACAGAAGTGGTATGGGCACCCGATGTGGTGCAACAACCCGACGGCACCTTCCGTTATTACTACTGCACCCCCTGTGTGGTTCGAGTAGGTGAAAGCACTTCTCCCATAGGTCCATGGAAGAACAGATTAGGTGCGCCCGACGCAGTGCTTGTACCCGACCGTTTTGTCCACAATGCCATCACCCTCGACCCCCAGCTCTTCCGCGACGACGACGGCAGCGAATACCTCTACTTCGGTACATGGGGTATCTATAAGGACTTTGGTTGCGGTGTAGCCAAGTTAGGACCCGACGGCAAGTCGTTCACCGACAAGAAACTCATCCTCAACACCGAGATCATCGACTTCTTCGAGGCACCTTTCGTTTTCAAGAAAGACGGTGTATATTATTTCACCTATTCCTCAGGTTCTTGCCACGACGATACCTACCGTGTGCAATACGCCATTTCCAAAGAAGGTCCTATGGGACCCTACGAATACAAAGGCTGCATCCTGAAGACCAACTCCGACGGCACCATCCACGGACCAGGCCACCACTCCATACTCAAGGAGGGCTGCGAGTACTACATCGTCTATCACCGCCACAACAACCCGCACGCCATCCATGGTTTTCACCGCCAGCTCTGCATCGACCGACTGGAGTTCGACAGCCAAGGCAACATCCTTCCCGTCAAGCCCACCCACGACGGACTGATTCCCGCATCGCTCGTGAAGAACGCCAAGAAGAACACACTCCCCAACCTTGCTTTCGGAGCCAAGGTAGAGGCATCGTCCACCTATTCCGAATGGTTCCGCCCCGACTATGCAGTCGATGACAACAACGGCACTCTCTGGCGCGCCGCCGATGCCCATGCCCCAGCCAGTCTGACCATCGACCTGGGCGAGCAGAAGGAATTCAACCAGATCTTCACTCAGTTTGAATACACCACCTTCTTCTACCAATACCGCATCGACATCTCCGACAACGGCACCGACTGGACCCTCTTCGCCGACCGCACCGACAACCACCAGCAAGGTTCACCCATGGTGGATGTGTGTGAAGGCTACCGCCAAAAAGGCGTGAAAGGCACCCCAGCCAAAGCCCGCTTTATCCGCCTGACCATCACCGACACCCAAAAGAACGGACACTTCCCCGCCGTCTGGAACGTGAAGGTCTATCGCGCCACGAAGAAGGTGGATCCACTCCAACTCCTCCCCATGGCAGAAGTGGATGAGAGCGCCATCCTCGCCGGCTATCCCGATATCCACAAGAAAGACGTAGAGAAAGAACTCAAGGAGCAAACCCTTGCCAAAGGCAACAAACTCTATGAGCTGAATGCCGACAACTATGATTTCGGCAGCTTCCTCGACGGTGTTCCAGTAGTGCCCATGCAAGGCAAGTCAGCTTTCCGTTTCAGTGGCAACAGCCATATCACCGTCAACGACGTGGATCTCCGCACCCTCACCTACAACGCGCCCTATACCGTCACCGCCTGGATCCTCAATCCCGATGTGAGCGAACAAGAGACGGTGGCTCAACTCATGCCCGTAGGCAACGACCTCGCAACCGTGGAACTGCGCAACAGCAGCAACCGCAGCGAAGGACTTGTGGCACACAACGCCTCTTTCGAGAACGCCGGCAATCCAAGAGCCGTGAAAGAAGGACTATGGCAACACTGGACCCTCACTTTCGACGGTTTCATGGAGCGCATCTACTGCGGCAAAGAATTGGTGTCGGAGAAGAACATCTTCCTGATGCTGCTTCCTGGCGGCCCCATCACCATTGGATCACGTTTCGACGGACAAAACCCCTTCTCAGGCTATCTCCATTCACTTTGCATCTACGACCGTCCATTCACCGAGGCTGACATAGAGAAAGAGATGAACCGTCCGTCCGACTTCGATCCTGCCATGCTCAAAAGTCTCGCAGAGAAGAGCCCGCTCCGCACCAAGCAACTCCAGCTCAGTGTGAAAGCACTGTCGCCCAGCGTGTTGATGGCAACCGTCACCGACAGCGAAGGCCATCCCCTCGAGAAAGGCATCTACAACTTCACCTATGCCTGTGGCAACGACAGTTCGACACTCGCCGCAGCCAGCGAGAGCAGCGAGAGCAGCAAAGTGCTGACTGCCCAAGGCAAATCGGTGTATGTGAAAGTGCGCGATGTCTTCGGCTATGCAGCCCCCGTTCTTACTCAGAAGTTCAAAGTGTCGGCCACCGACTTCATCGACCTTGCAACAGGTATCAACGCCAAAGCCACCAACGGCACCATCACCCTGGAATCGGCAGGCACCAACCTCAACGACGACCCCGCACAAGCAGGTCCTATCGAGGCAGTGGAAGTGAAGGGCGACTTCGTGATGCAATGCCGCGTGAGCGACCTCACCGGCGCCGATCGGCGCAGCACACCAGCCTACAATGAAGGAGGCCTGTTGCTTCGCCGAGTGGAAGACGAACGTCAGTCGCTGATGCAACTCGGCGTGTTCCCCGCCTACAACTGCGGCAACATGCTCACCACAGTCAACCGTGGACGCCGGCCACAATACCCCAACGGCAAAGGATGGGACTTCGACCCTTACCTCCAGATCCAGCGCATCGGCAACGAATTCGTCTTCCTCACCAGCAAAGACGGCAAGACATGGACCCAGATGCCCGTCAACGGACGCACTTCGTTCCGTCCCTTCAACGACCAGCCAGTAGAAGCCGGACTCTTCCAGACCACCTATTCCGACAACAAGGCCGCCGTCAGCTTCTCCGACTTCCATATCTGGCAGAAGAAGTGATAAAAAGCATAAAAATACATCTTTAGAGAAAAATAAGTGTCATTTCTACATTTTTATGTATATTGCTTTGCCGTTTGAAGAAAATAGACTAAAATTGCAAATAATTTGAATAAAAATAACAACAACTAACTTCAACGATTATGAGAGCACAAAAGATTCTATCTTTAGTTGCGCTGACAGCCATCATGGCACAAGGCGCGCAAGCCCAGAGCGACAAGTCGGGCTATCCCATCACTCCCGTACCGTTCACCAGTGTGAAAGTGACTCCAGGCACCTTCTGGGGCCAGCGTCTGGAAGCCAGCCGCAACGTCACCATTCCATTGGCGTTCAGCAAATGCGAGTCGGAGCGTCGTTACACCAACTTCTCCAATGCCGCCGAGCATCTGAAAGACCCCACAAAAGTGTTCCAGGTGGAAGGTGTCATGGGGTATTCGTTCGACGACACCGACCCCTACAAGACCATCGAGGGCGCGAGCTACCTGCTCCAGACCTATCCCGACAAGAAACTGGAGGCCTACGTTGACTCCGTCATCGCTGTCATCGCCAGCGCCCAGGAACCCGACGGATACCTCTACACCGCCAGGACACAGAACCCAGACCATCCCCACCAGTGGGCTGGACCTACCCGTTGGTCGAAAGTAGAAGACCTGAGCCATGAGTTCTACAACCTCGGACACCTCTGCGAGGCTGCCGTTGCCCACTACTACGCCACCGGCAAGAAGTCATTGCTCAATATCGCCATCAAGTTCGCCGACTGCGTATGCCGCGAAGTGGGCGACAAACCAGGACAGGTCTGTGTGGTTCCAGGTCACCAGATTGCCGAGATGGGACTGGCCAAACTCTACATCGCCACCGGCGACAAGAAATACCTCGACCAGGCCAAGTTCTTCCTCGACAAACGAGGCTACACCACCATCAAGACCGAGTACAGCCAGAGCCATATCCCCGTACTTCAGCAGGATGAGGCTGTAGGTCATGCCGTTCGCGCCGGCTACATGTACGCAGGTATGGCCGACGTGGCAGCCCTGACAGGCGACAAAGGCTACATCGACGCTATCGACCGCATCTGGGATAACATCATCTCGAAGAAATACTACATCACCGGTGGTGTGGGTGCCACTTCCAGCGGTGAGGCTTTCGGCAAGAACTACGAACTGCCCAACATGTCGGCCTACTGCGAGACTTGCGCCGCCATCGCTCAGGTGTATCTCAACTACCGTCTGTTCCTTCTGCACGGTGAGTCGAAATACTACGATGCCCTGGAGCGCACCCTCTACAATGGTGTAATCAGCGGTATCTCAATCGACGGAGGACGATTCTTCTACCCCAACCCACTGCAGAGCATGGGCCAGCACCAGCGTCAGGCTTGGTTTGGCTGCGCCTGCTGCCCCAGCAACGCCGCACGCTTCATCCCATCGCTTCCCCAGTACATCTACGCCGTGAAGGACAATTCATTCTACGTGAACCTCTTCGCCGGCAATGAGACCAACGTGAAAGTTGGCGGCAAGAAGATCACCTTCGTCCAGAAGACCAACTATCCTTGGGACGGTGACATCGAGATGACCATGAAGAAAGCCTCCGGCCAGTTCGCCCTCAACATCCGTATTCCAGGATGGGTAAGAGGACAAGTGGTGCCAAGCGACCTCTACACCTACGTGGATGGCAAGCACCTGGGCTACACCGTGACCCTCAACGGCAAGAAGGTGGAAAGCGAGTTGAAAGACGGCTACTTCGTCATCGACCGCAAATGGAAGTCGGGCGACAAGATCAACGTACACTTCGACATGGAGCCACGTCTGGTGAAAGCCAACGGCAAGGTGAGCCAGGACAAGGGCCGTGCAGAGATTGAGCGCGGACCACTGGTGTATTGCGCCGAATGGCCCGACAACAGCTGCGATGTGCTTTCAGTATTGCTCAACCAAGAGCCACAATACACCCTTGGGGAAAAGGAAATTCAAGGCACAACCGTGAAAACCATCACAACCGACGCACAGACCCTCAACTTCGATGACCGCGGCCGACTCAACACCAAGGACGAGCGCCTGGTGCTCATCCCCTACTACGCTTGGGCTCATCGTGGCAACGGCAACATGACCGTTTGGATGCCTATCGACCTCAACGCCACTACCCCTGCCCTGCCCCCATCATTGGCTTCGGAGAGCAAGGTAAGTGCTTCCCAGCGTCGTCTGCCAGCCCTCAGCGCCATCAACGACCGCTTGGTGCCCAGCGACGCTGACGACCGTTCTGTTCCTTATACCCACTGGTGGCCAAAGAACAACTCCACAGAGTGGTTGCAGTACGACTTCAAGCAGGCAGCCACCATCAGCACCAGCACCGTTTATTGGTTCGACGACGGTCCTTGGGGCGGATGCCGTGTGCCAAAGGCATGGAAGATCTACTACAAAGACAACAGCGGAGAATGGCAGGAGGTGAAGAACCCCACAGGCTACGGCACCGTCAAAGGCGCTCCTAATGTGGTGAACTTCGACCCCGTGACAACTTCCTCTGTCAAACTGGAAATTGTGCAGCCCGAGCGTCACTCTTGCGGCGTCTTCGAGTGGAGCGTGAAATAAGCGGAATCAGATAGAAGCTATAGAAACTTTAGACTTTAGGCTTTAGGCTTTAGACTTTAGGCTTTAGGCTTTAGACTTTAGGCTTTAGCTCTATAGCTTCTATCAAGTCTATAGCTTCTATCGAAAAAAGAACATACAAAAAATGAGAAAATTACTACTTACTGCACTCATCAGCTTAGGCACGCTGCATGCCTACTCCCAAAAGCAGCACTACATTCCCCGTGAATGGCGGCAGACGCGCACCGACACACTTCTTTACGCTAAAGAAGACCCCACCAACAAATACACTTGGTCGGAAAGCCGCAGCAAGGAATCCGACAACGTCATCGTCTATTGGGATAAGTACTACGGCAACACCATACCTACCAACGCCCCTTCAGCCTACCGTGTCGATATCGACGACCTGCTGAGGAAATGCGAGGAATTCTTTGATTTGGAAATCAACCAACTGGGTTTCGTGGATCCAGAGAACTCCAACCTCAACAAGTACAAGGTGATGGTGCTGATCAACCACACTACCGATTGGATTTGCGTAGGTTCAGGCTACGACTTTCAGGTATCGGCCATCTGGCTCAGTCCTTGGGCTTGTCATCCCGTGGGGCAATCTGTAGCTCACGAGATAGGCCATTCTTTCCACTATATGTGCTATTCCGAAGCGTCCAAACAAGGCAGCCTTCCCAATGTGCAGACAGGTTTCCATGGCGCTGTGGGCAATGGCTCGGTGACCTGGGAACAGACAGCCCAGTGGCAGTCGGTGCAGAGCTATCCTGAGTTGATGTACGACCAGAGCATCTCTGTTTTCCGCAACTCACACAACCTCGCCTACACCCACGAGTGGCACCGCTACCAGAGCTATTGGCTTTTCTACTATCTGGTGCAGCACTATGGTGTGAAAGCCGTAGCCAACGTCTGGAACTACCCCGTTGAAGAGGTGCTCGACTTCAACCAAGTCTTGATGCTTCAACAGGGATGGGATGTGGAGGAACTTTTCCGCCGCTACTACGACTATGCCGCACACTGCGTGACTTGGGACTGGGATGCCTGCAAACCCTATCGCGACAACTTCATCGGTGACTTCCGCTACGCCACAGTGCTCAATGCCGACGGACAGTATCAAGTGGCATACTCCAGTTGCCCACAAAGCACAGGCTTCAACGCTGTGCCTCTGAACGTGCCAGAAGCCGGAACCGAAATCACAACGACCTTCACCGCACTTGCTTCTGGTGCCGCACTGGCCGAAGGCGACCCCGCAGAATATCTCAACGGCGACAGTTATTTCCAAGCCTCTGGCCGCACCAAATACAACACAGTCGGTCTGGCTGCTTCTCGTGGTTTCCGTCTGGGCTATGTGGCATTGCTCAACGATGGCACCCGCCTCTATGAGAGCATCGACTCCATCTACTGCCCTGGTCGTGGCAAGGCCACTTGCGACGTGAAGTTCACCGTACCAGAGAACGTACAGAAACTGTGGCTGATGGTGGTGCCAGCCCCCACCCGCTATTTCCAGCACAAATGGGACGACACCCCTGGCAACGACGACCAGTGGCCCTACACGCTGGAGTTTGAGGGCACCGACCTGAACACCTCCAAGGCCATTGTATATGTCAACCCAGTGCTTGATGGACGCGAGACTCAAGACATCACCTTCACTTACGATGTCTATTTCCCCCGCGACGCACAATACTACAATGGCACCAGCGTGACTATCGACGGCAATGCAGCAGCCATGCTCGGCACAGCCTTCCAAGTCAATCCGTCAGAACTTGCCTCAATGTTCACCACCTACTCTTCAGCAGGTCCAAGAAAAGGCAAAGTGATGTTCTATGGATCACACGCCGACGGCACCCTGATTCAGAGTGAATCGACCGCCAACGGCTATGGTCATTGGTTCAATGCCTCTGGAGAAGTGGTGGCATACACCAACAGCGGTTCTACCGTCTTCTCCGAGTTCCTGCCTGGCGTGATGACCTTCAGCATTGGTCAGTATCCCGGCAAATGCGCAAACGGCAGCAACTACACCATCGCCCAGGCGTTCGTCTATAACGATGGCAGCAAGAATGTCAAAGCCGTTTTCGTCTTCAACATCCACATCAATGCCTCAAAGACCGGTGCTGAACTCGTCTCCATCGACTACGACGATCCGACAGCCATCCGCAGGGTGACAGCCGCAGAGAGCGATGCTCCAGTCAATGTCTATACCCTCTCTGGACAGCAGTTGCGTACCTCAGTCAGCCCCGAAGCCGCCACTCAAGGTCTTCCCCGCGGCATCTACATCGTCGGCAAAAAGAAAGTGATGGTGAAATAAACTGAAGATTCCAAATCATCTTCACTACAACTCAAAGAACGCCTCGGCTTCATTCCGTAAGCCGAGGCGTTCTTATGTTGATGGAATTGTGAGTGCCACCATAGCATTTTTCCATGGAAAACAAGATTTGAAGAAATTTTCTGATTTTTTCTATTGATTTGTTCTTTTCACAAAAAACTTTTTCATAAATTTGCAAGTGATTCTCAGACGAGGTCTTGTCATCTATTTCATCAGCTACGCAGATGGAATGAGAAATGAAAAGACGCCCTGCGCCGAGCTGTTGATGGTAACATCCTAATAAGATGAAATCTCTTTAGCGGGAATTGAGGTGGGAATGAGAATCTTTACATAAAAAGGCGTTTACAAACGCTCTGTTCGTGGACCTATCGGAAATCTAGCAAATCTACGGTACATGTTGTCCTGAACAAAGCAACGTAGATGTCCTCGGGATGTGTTTATACATGCACATGTCCTTAGCACGAAGAATGCGTGTTGAAGGATTGTGCTTTATAATCATATCTGCGTGGGCTCTAACGTTGTCTGTTCAACAACATAGGTGATGCTAGAGCCTCGATAGGTGGAATGGACAACAGGACGATTCCACGCTTTTTTTATGTGTACCTTATCGAACCAGATTTCTTATAGGTCCGATATGAACACATTGTCTAATGTGAAAAACCAACGAGGTGAATCAATGCCTCATAGCATCTTGCTCAACCACGATGCCTACCCCGAAGCCAAAGGAACAGAAAAAGGGGAGTCGGTGAAATATATCCCTGACCCAAGTAAGCAGTGGTATGTATTCCGAGCCACACGTGGAAGGGAGGACAAAGCATCAGATTATCTTGTGCATGACGGCACCTACACCTATATCGCCAAGAAATATGCAGAGAAAACCGTTGGTGGCAAACGGAAGAAGACACTCCGCACCCTCATCCCCACATTGGTTTTCGCCTACACTTCGGCTGAGAAGGCTGACGAGTATGTCAACCACACCCCTGCCCTCTCCTATCTGAGTTATTACTACAACCATTTCGAGCATATCGAAGGCCACAAGAACCCGCCATTGATTATATCAGATAAGGAAATGGATCAATTCATCAAGGCCACATGCAGTCAGAACGAGCACATTCTGTTTGTCTCTCCGTCCCAGGTACATTACCGCAGTGGTGAATTGGTCCGCATCATCGAAGGTCCTTTTCAAGGAGTCGAGGGCCGCATCGCCCGTGTCGCCGGCCAACAACGAGTCGTCGTCTCCCTCTCAAAGATAGGTCTCGTCTCCACAGCATATATCCCCACGGCATTTATAAGGAAAATTGAAGAATAGTAATTATATAATGTATAATCTATCAGGATTCAATAATTATTAGGAATAGATTATGAAAGAAGATAAAAAGACACGAGAAAAAGAATTGCATTTGGAAGAAAAAACAAATGTTGATCAATACAGACCACTTTTTCTTAGTGGCAAGAATTGCCCAAAATGTAATCAAATTGTTAATCAGGAATATGAACTATGTCCAAACTGTGGTTTCCGACTTCATTCATCACATTGTACTTTTTGTGGTGCACCTATGGAAAGCGATGACATGTTTTGCGGTGAATGCGGAGGAAGCGTAAAAGGGATACAATGTCCGACATGTGGCACATTAAGTTTTCGTTCATTTTGCCCAAGTTGCAACCAAGCGTTAGACGAATTAGCATTTCAAGCGTTAGAAGAGGCGAAACAAGACCCTCTATATCAACGCATTTGCACCCTTGTTGAGGAAATTACTAAAGCACAGGATTCTGGGAATATAAAAGAAGAAGAAGATCTTCCACCACATATCGCAAAGTTGATGGATAGATACCGCCAACTACAAAGCCAAACAGTCGAGAAAAAAGAGGACAATGAGCTCAAAGAAAGAAAACTACAGGAAATAGGAAGAGGAACTAACAATCAGAAGAATAGAACATACACATCAACCAAAGCTATACAACTAGAAGAATCGGGGAATGGAGATTTCGATTTATCAAAGGCAACAGAAGAACTCAATGCTTTATTAGCATCCATTGTTCCACCACCAGGCCTAACACCTCAGATGCAAAGAAACTATTACTCCGCACGCAAAGTCGCCGTAATCCGTACGACTAAAGTGACAGAGACAATTGGCTGGATCTGCAATCTATGCGGATGTATTCACAGGATTCCAAGTGAATGTTGCCGACCCGATTTAGGAGGCAGATGGATAATTGAAGAAAAAGAAATAACAACAAAAACTTATGAATGATTATGGCTACAATCAGACCAACAAACAACCATAACAATACCAGTGGAACTTCGAATAAAGGAACAGATGATTTGCTTGATACACAATCAAGTAGCAATCATTCTACCAATAATTCATCAACAATTAAACCTTCTCTGCATAATAATCAGAACACCTCATCTACTGTAAAACCGAAAAACAACTCAAATTTAGACAAAACAGGGAAAACCATTCGACCAGAAACAAAAAAAGGACATGATGAATCAAACACAGTACGTCCTCATACAAACAACAATGCCAATCAATCTTCTAAAAGCTCTACAGACCCTACTATTGATGCAACATTGTATCAACAACGAAAGTTCTATAAAATAAAAGGGGAAGAGTATCGTGTTATTAAAAGCTTATCTCTTACAAATGGTCAAGCCCAAGTCTTTCTTGTGGAGAGTCCATCAGAACAGAAATATGTATTAAAACTATATTTCGAGGAGGACATTCCAAGTTCTAACATTCTTGATAAAGTCAAAAATTGTAATGGAACGAAAGTCTTTTTCCATTTATGTGATCACGGGAAATTTGAAGACCGTTATTATGAGTTAATGCATTATTATGATGGAGATACACTTGAGCACACCGATGTTCGCAAAAATTTGAAAGCTATTATTCCACTGATTAGGGACATGGCAATATCGATAGATTTTTGCCATCAATTAGGTTTTATCCATCGCGATATTAAGCCTGAGAACTTTATATTCGAATCAAAAGGGAGCAATCACATTCTATTAGGCGATTTTGGAATAGCTGTTGAGTGTGATGAAAATGGCGAATGCAATGCGGATATGTCCAGAACTAAGATATACGCAGCACCAGAGGTTTATCTGAACACAGGAGATGGCATTGCAAGATTCAGTACAAAAAGTGACTTCTATTCACTTGGAATGGTAATCATATTCTTATGGCAAGGTAGAGAAGAATTCACTCATTTTGAAAAGGAAAATGAATTACAGCTTGCAACTTTGAAAAATTACGGAACATTTCCGATTCCTCATGATATGCCAGTTAAACTTAAGTCTTTAGTTGGAGCCTTGCTAGAACCCAACCCATCCGTGCGAGCAGGATTCAAAGAGATAGAAAATTGGCTTAATGACGACCCTCTTAAAGAGGGGACAGAAGCATCAAGGGATGAACAAAATAAAAGTCCTTTCACAGTCGTATTCAATGGTGAAAAGAATCTTGTTGCACATTCACCAGAAGAATTGGCAAGATTTATGTATGACGATAAGATATTATCAGAAGATTATTTATATAGAAAGAAGGTTCAAGGATGGCTAGACGATAATAATCGGCCAGAATTAGCCATTGAGATGGAAAAAATAACAGAAGACAAGTATCCACACAATCAAAGAGCTGGATTATTAGCGGCTTGCTATATACTTGATCCTTCTATTCCATTTGATGATATCAATCACGAACCATGTCGCAAATCCTCAGAAATCGCCAACAGTATCCTATCTCATTTTGACACCTATCTTGCTCAACTATCACAATCTCTTGACAATAGCCTTACAGTATTTTTACGAACTCACGGACTTGAAAGTGCTTTTAATGATTTCAAAAAAGAGTTTGAAAAAAATCGAAGATTAGGACTACTATATTTAGCCTATCGACTAGATGCGAATCAACCTTGGCAAATAATAGATAACCATGGGCAATCGTTTTGTTTCAACCACGAAGACGAGATTCTAAATTGGGTTTCAGATCATAATTATTCGAACATGTCGGCTTCGGATTTGGTCAGTAAAGCCTTCCAATTATGGGTTAGTCATAGGAACACGATTACCGCAGCAGCTATTAATCCCCTTATGAAATATCAAGGCAACATGGACTATGCCGAAGGTGTTCTATACCGCCTTAACCCCAAAGTAGGCCTTTTCTTTGTTCTTGATGAGAAATCAGAGGATTACATTCTATCTCTTGAACAAATAGGAAGATGGATTAACGAGAATCTTGTAACATCCATCAATTTAGCCCCTCAAAAAGACAAGAAATCAGACAATAATCTAAATAATGTTAAGTTAATTTCCCAAGGAAAATTAACTTCTTTATATCATTTCCTCAGTTCAAAAGGTAAAGAATATGAGAAATGGATTGACATTATTAAATATGATCTAGATTTCAATTCCGATGATAATAAGAAAAAAGCCGGCCCTTACAATTACTATATTGCCATGTTCAAAATTATCAAAGGAATGGGGGAAAAGGCATTTTATACATTTAAAAGTGGAAAAACCATTGATGACCCCTCTCAATTATCGGATGTTCCTAAGGCAGATATAAATGATGCGTTAGAAAGAACTGGAGAACCTTTAATCTCATGGATTTCTGTATTTTTTCAAGAAGATCCATTCTTAGACAAAAAAGAAAAATACGCGTTTGAGAAACGTACGGTGGACTTTATGAACTTTCTTATCTCACAGAAGTTCATCACAGAGAATGTAAAACAATACGTAGAAGCTAAGCAATCTGTGCAATCTCTTGCTAGCAAACTCCAGAAATTGTTGTCTTTTGTTAAGACAAGTAGGTTTATTGTCGCATTTATATCATTACTACCTATATGCATAATTGGCATCCTTTTGATTTATAAATGGGAATTACACTCCAACGATTTCGATTACAACACGATAGTTTTTACTATTTTCATCATAATGACAATACTAGGATTGATTACGGGAATTGGAGACGATAATATCGTAGGCGGTATTGCACTAGTTGGGTGTTTTGGCACTATTATTGCATCACTTATCATCTGTGGTATATGCTATTATCTTCCTTTTATAATCCCTTATATAGCTGGAATTTGTGTTTTTATGATAGGTTATTCAATTTATAAAAGCACTATCGGTCACAGTGTATTAAAGAAAAATGCTATAAAACTATTAAATCCAGATTTTGAGCATCTGGAACTTGAACCTTTGCACGAGGCGTATCATCCTAATGTAAATGGTTTTGACTCAAGCATATACGATGACAGCAAAACTTATCAAAATGAATTAACGACACTCAGGAATAGGATGTGGTCGATAGCCATTCCAATAGGGGTCATAGCTATCATTTGCTTAGCGGCATATAAGAATCCAAACAATAAAGTATGGTCATATATCAAGAAAAATACAGTAGAACGACTGATTAATAAAGATGAACAGACGGATCAAGAACAAATACAGGTCACCAATGAACCTTCTGAAATACCAGACTTCAGTAATGGTTTGTATGGAACATGGTATGGGACTTTTCAAGGAACAGAGACACGAATCAAATTTCAGAAAACATCAAATCCAAAAGAATTTGACATGATATTAGGAGATCACATTTTCTCTGGTGTATTTGATTATAATAAAAAAAGATTCTCATTTAATAAATATAAAGACTTAGGTTCTGGTTTATCTATAACAAATACAAAGAAAAACTCAAAGAACATATCAGGTTCATTACAATTGAAAGAAGACAAATTGTACGGTAAAGTTAAAGTAAAGCAATTAGGTTCTTACGAAATTGACATTCAGTTCACTCCCTATTAAATGACAATGATATATAAGATATAACACATATACATATCTAACACTTTTAGACTACATGGAAAAAGAGAAAGTTTGTGAGAGATGCGGAACGGCAAACCGCAAGGAAGCAATTTACTGCAAGATGTGCGGAGAGCAACTCGTAATAGACAGCCAAAACGAGCTACCAGACTCTATCGATTCTTTTATGCCAGAAATAATAGGACACAAACAGGTCAAGAAACTTGTAAAGGAAATCATAGAAAAACACCTAAATCAAAGGAAAAGGGGGATCAAAAAGATTCGCAACAACGACCTAATATTAACAGGAAACTCAGGTACAGGAAAGACACTTATCGTGAATTCGATATCACGAGTTCTTAAAGAAAACGGTATCCTCACCAAAGAGAGGCCTATAATTCTCAACGCAGTCACAGGGCTTCAACAATATTTGAACGAAGCGGATAAGCATTTGAATGAATTAAACGGTGCTTTATTGTGTGTGGATTCATTCCAAGGTTTGGCACAAAGAGCTGCTACTAATGGAAGTGCACTAACAGAAATAGAGCGTCTGTTCGAGGTTAAAAAACACATAGAAGATAGTGGTGGCTATCTAATGATTGTATTATGTGGTATCGACAATGGAGCTATTTCTACATATTTGAACAATAATTCCAATATCAAAGCAAACTTCAAACACATAATTGAATTATCGGACTATTCTGTAGATGAATTAGTTGAACTGACCACATTCTTTATAGGAGAAGTATACAAAATGGACGTTGAGCCTGAAGCGAAAGAAAAAATACGGAGAATCTACAAACAATTGTTCAGAGACAAAGACGGAAGTCTCCAACAAAACGGAAAATATGTATCACGTTTTGCACAAGATATTTTCGACAAAACTCAACAACGAGATGACACGACATCAGTCGTTACTCAAGAAGATGTTGAAGGAAAGGAATATATCAAAAAGACATTCGAAGAAGCTATCGCAGAACTGGATAACTATGTCGGCATAGATGACATTAGAGAAGAAATAAAAAGTATTGGCTATAGTATTCAAATCGCGTCAGAAGATGGCATTCCCTATGAATTAAACAACCACTATCTGTTTCTTGGCAATCCTGGGACAGGTAAAACCACTATCGCCAGAGTATTGTCGAATGTGTTCACCGCCCTTGAAGCACTTCCAAGTGGACATATCATAGAAGTTGGCAGATCACAGATAGTTGCGTCATATGTAGGCGAGACAGCAAAGAATGTGACAAACATTGTACGAAAGGCTATGGGTGGAATCCTATTCATCGATGAAGCCTACACTTTGATTCAAGGCGATAATGACAATTTTGGAAAAGAAGCGGTGGATACGCTTCTAGCACTTATGGAAAACCATAGAGGTAAATTTATTGTCATTGCAGCTGGATATGAAAATGAAATGAGAAAATTTGTCGAATCAAACCCAGGATTGAGTTCAAGGTTTAATAAAACTATTCATTTCAGGGACTATAAGCCCGAGGAATTGGCTCAGATTTTCATGAACATGTGTTCGAATCATAATCCGCAATATGAAATTGACCCAGAATACGAACCTCAACTTTTAGCATATTTCAAATCCATCTATAATCAGAAAACCGAAAACTTTGCTAACGCCCGAACTGTCAGGAATGTTTTTGAAAATGCAATAGAACGACATAACAGACGCATTAATGAAATGAGAGAAAAAGGAATAGATATTAAAGAAATAAAAAATGTATTCTCAAAAGAGGATATAGTTGGTGACGGTTCTGGCGAATTGACAGTGGAGCAGGCCATGGCACAACTCGATGAATTGATTGGCATGGAGGAAGTGAAGAATAGAATTAAGATGTTAAAAAACACCCTTGAGGTTGAACGTGTAAAAATTGAGCGTGGTCTTATGGATCCAAAGAACACAGCTCAGCACATTGTCATTACAGGAAATCCAGGAACAGGCAAAACCACTGTTGCAAAATTGCTTGGCAACATCTTCCATGCTATAGGATTGCTCCCAACCAATAAAGTGGTAGAAAAAGAAGCGAAAAACCTCAAAAGTCCCTACGTCAATGGGACGGGAATATTGATGAATGAAGCTGTGGACGAGGCTATGGGAGGCATATTGTTCATCGATGAGGCTTATATGCTCATGAGTATTGACGCGAATGGACAAGGAGACCAAACAGGCAAGGAGGCAGTGGGCGCCCTAATCACACGAATGACAAACGATGCGGGTAAGTTCATACTGATTATGGCAGGATATCCAAAAGACATGGATGAATTTGTAGATAAAGCTAATCCTGGATTCAGACGCCGCTTTAGAGATTTTATTCACATCAACGATTACACAGCTGATGAACTATACCAAATCTTTCTGCTGAAATCCAACAAGCGTAAATACCATCTGACAACAGAAGCTGACCAAAGGTTAAAGATCAAGATTGAGCAGATGGTAAACACAAAAAGTGAAAATTTTGGAAATGCAGGGGAAATTGACAAATTGCTCACTGATGTCGAAGAACGTCAATCAACAAGACTCTCGAAAATGATGAAATCAAATCCTCATATTGACAATTCTGCACTCCAATATATAGAAGCTGAGGATATTCCTGTTGAAATGCCTAAGGAAGTTAACCCCTCTGTCATTATGAAGAAACTTGATGGTTTTGTAGGTCTTGGAACTGTTAAACAAGAACTAAGGAACTTGGTGAATACCATTAATCTGAATAAAAAACTCGCTGATTTAGAGGGGAAACCAACAGACAAGGTTCTAGACCACTATGTATTCAAAGGCAACCCGGGAACGGGAAAAACCACTATCGCAAAGATGATGGCAGAAATATTATTCACAATGGGATTGCTACCTACAAGCAAGGTTGTAGAAGTAGGACGAGATAATCTTGTTGCTGGCTTTGTTGGACAGACTGCACCAAAGGTTAAGCGAGTTGTAGAGAGCGCACTGGGTGGAGTGCTCTTCATCGATGAAGCATACTCACTCATGCAAGGCCCGAATGACACTTTCGGGAGGGAGGCCATCGATACACTTGTCCCTTTGCTCCTTACACATAAAAATAAATTTATATGCATAGTCGCGGGATATTCTGCCGACATGGAAAATCTACTGAATAATAATTCGGGACTAAAAAGCAGATTCAGGAAGACAATTATTTTTGAAGACTATAAGCCAGAGGAATTGGCTCAGATATTCATGAATAGTGTCAAAAACTCACCGTTCTCAATAACAGAAGAAGCAAGGTCTGAGGTACTTGAGTATTTCAGAGAGATTTATTCTCATCGAGACAAGAACTTCGGTAATGCGAGAACTGCAGGTAATTTCTTTGAAAATGTAAAGACTGCTCACAGCAATCGAGTTGCAAACAACGATCTAAATAATAAACAATTAGAAACCGAACTCCTCAGAGAACTAACCAAAGAGGATATTATCAATGCTAAACAAATTCAATAAGACATGGACATAAAACTTACACTTTGCCCTTTCTGCAAGAAACTCATTCCTGAGGATTGCGTGTACTGTGACATGTGTGGGAATAAACTACGCCGATGCATGACTTGCGGCACTTTCTCAAAATCAAAAAGATGTGTGAAATGTGGACAACCGACAGAAGAGTTTGATAGTAAAGCATCAGAATCTGACATAAAGAATATTAGACCCGTAAATAAAGCAGAAGAAATACAGAGTAATCAATATTCATCAGAAGCAAATATATCAACAAACAAACCTACAGGTGTCAACGCGACAATAAGACCCTCTATTTCGAAAAAAACTTCAATTCCCGGTCATTTGGTGTGCACTTCTAAAAACATGAGGCTTGGGCTTGGTGATGATGCTATTATAGGAAGAAACGGTAGTTATGGAGACGCATTTCAGGAATTTCCCTCAATATCTAGGGAACATGCAAAACTATTGAAGGGTGATATTGATTGGCTGATTGAAGATATTGGATCGAGTTGGGGAACATTTCTGAACAATAAAGAACTCGAAAAAAACAAGCCTACTCCCATAAAGGTTGGTGATACCTTGAGATTTGCCGATATTGAATTTAAAGTCACAGAATAATATATAAGTCTTTAACAGAATGCAAATATTATTGAAAATATCCTTAAATAGTGATATTGGGTGTACACGAACGAACAATGAGGACATGATTCTCATTTCAGGTGAGAAATATAGAGATTGTTCTGATGAATTTCAAAGCTTTGTTGAAGACAAAGGCAGGTTCATAGCTGCAGTAGCAGATGGAATGGGTGGACACAATGCTGGTGAAGTCGCAAGTGAAATGGCTCTTGATTTGATTGACAACTTCTCAGTAAGAATTCCTCAAAATCTTAGTGACAACGACTTTCGCAATCTGCTTGATAATGAGATAGTAAAAATACACGATCAAATTATCTCATCTGGTAGAATAAACACTCAATGCCTTGACATGGGCACCACATTAGTGGCTTGGTTAACTTACGAGAACAGAATATACCTTGTCAATATAGGCGACAGCAGAGGGTATAGATTACGAAAAGGCATTTTATGCCAACTTACAAAAGATCACTCGGAACAAAATAGACTGAACGATCATACCATACCTTCTAACTTAATCTATAACTGCCTTGGAGGTGGAGGAGGAACTGTTTTTGCTGATGTGAAAGAAATAACAAACAAAGTATTCGAAGGGGATGTTTTTCTTTTATGCAGTGACGGTGTTTCAGACTATCTCAATGACGAAGAAATAGAAAAAGAACTAATTCGTCATTGTCATGCGACAACACTTATTGATGCTGTAAAAAAGAAAGGTGGTCCTGACAATATAAGTGCAATCGTAATATCCATAAAAAAAATGATAATATGAATTCAATTATAAAATTATGGTCAAGGCTTGTTATGTTCGCTGTTATTATTGCCCTTTTGACCACCCTTCCAACAAACTGTAGCTCTTGTACTTCACTTGATAATTTTCTGAATGATCTTATGAATCCTTCGGAAAGCGTGAAAGGGAAAGAATACATTTCAAATAAAGAAATACAGAATGCTTGGCCTGATGAATTTGGGAAATTAATTACAATAAAATTAACCGAGTACAATATTCAATTCACAGAAATTGACAAAACCAACAATGTCATCCAACAGGAACTTACCCCAATAGATTTATTAATTGAGGAATATAAGAATGAGGTCCACAAACAAAAGAATTATTGCAAGAATGCAAAAATAGAGCAAGCAACACTCTTGAAATGGATATCTGAAAATAATTCGAAAATAGAATATATCAAAAAGAAATATGAAGAATTATCAAATAAAAATAATCAAATCAAAAAAGAAATAGACAAGTTGATTTCAAATCTCAAATCATTAAAAGATGCAATTGGCAATAATAGATACAAAAAAAGGGCAGATAGCAGTGACCAAGATGAAGAAGTGTTTTTTGGTAACTTCATAACAAAAGAAGAATATGAGTCAATAAAAAAAGAACGAAAAGAGCAAATAGAAAAGCTTTTAAGAGAAAAGATTGACCCACTTGTTATGGAAATAAAAGCAAACACTAAAACTATATCAAATTTGAATAATCGAATAGATGAATGTGTTAGACAGATAGAAAGAATGAACAAAGAGTTGGAGCGTATTATAATTATAAAAGAAGACGATGATAAAACAACTGATAAGGAAAAAGATGAGGACAAAGTATATTATTATATCATTGGTGACGAAGAGGAACTGAAATCAAAAGGAGTAGTCACATCGAATAATTTATATGCTGGAACGAAAGTAAATACTAAATTAGATAAAAACTTATTTGCCTTATTAACACAATCAGATAGAAGTATTCTTCTTGGAGGCGAAAACGACATATTTGATATAGTTTCAGACAATCCTGAAGATAGTTATGAAATCAAAAACATAAATAAGACTAAAGTATTGGTTATAAAGGATGTGAAGAGATTCTGGAGTAATACAGAATTTCTCGTCATTAAAAAAAGAGCAAAATAACTTCAAGAACTATTCATATAATAAACATTGAATCATGGAAGAAACCGACAAACAACAACAAATGCAAGTTGCAGTACCTTATGCGACTAAGCAAATGTTTCTAAGCTCAATTGTAGATATGCTATCAAATTATAATTGGCCGAATGGAGCAATAAAGTGTATCAATCCTAACAACACTAAGCTTATATTTCTTTATGGAAATCGAATTAAGGTTAACGTTGAGGGTGATTATACAGCAAAAGTAGATGGCGAATACCTCATTGCAATAAATGACCAGAAAGCAACTATACCAAATGGAATGATGTACAATGGTACTATTCCAAAAACTCCCTACGAATTCATTCTCATCAATGAAAATAATTCTACACCTGAATGGGCTAAAAAGTATTGCCAGCTCTGCTTTGAATGTAAGAGTTTCCAACCCATTTCTTACGTCGAACAGGCAGGCGGAATAAAAGTGGGAGACAATTCTGACAAATCCCTTCAATCTTGGGTGAAATATGGAGATCTTATTATAAGAGATTTCTCATATCAACTAGCAAACCAGTTGTCGAAGCACTCTCTCACAGCATATCTTGCACTAAACGTACTACCAAAAGATGTCATTATGAATGCAAGTAGTTTGCTTAACGATAATAATTTCCCTTCTAGGGATGTGGTAGCACATACCCAGTATTATGAAACAGAAGCTCCATCTCCTGTTCTAGTTCCCTTCTATCTGCTTGAATTCTCATTTGAAGGTAAAGAATATCATATTTCTATGGCTGCAGATAAGAATTATGCCCAGCACATTAAAGGCCAAATTCCTCCTGTAAAGATAAAGGAAACAGAAATAATAAAGCCACTTCAGATTGTAGAAAAAGAAATGCCCGAAAAATATAAGCAGGTTAAGATGGTCAAGTGGTGCTGGGTGTTGGCTATTGTTCTATTCCTAATTGCTAATTTCAAAATAGCATTCATCTATCTTATTGCTTGGTACATATGTTATCAAATCATCAAGAAGCCTATAAACAAGCGAGTGAATGAAATTGTGCAGCAGATTATGGACAAAAACAAGGAAAAAGCGGAAATGCTGAAAAAACAGCTATTAGGGTGATATCCGTAAGCATTCGGTGAAGTAAGTACTAAAAATTATGATGACATTGCAACAGCAGCTACAACCATATTAGGCTGTAGCTGCTGTTGTACTTCTGTAGCACGGTCGCTATTATTCTTTGTTGGTGATGGTGGTTTCAGGATGTGGCAGCATTCATTTGTGCGGCTGCATCTCCAACAGTTCCTCCTGTGTGGTGTTTTCCATACAAGTTGAGACGATTCACTTCTGGATCACGGGCCAGCCTTCGGCGTCGAAGGTCATGGGACGGA
>CAMOWU010000010.1 GCA_946628545.1 uncultured Bacteroides sp.
GATTTTTGCTGGTCTTATATATCCCCAGGGTGGTACCCTGGGCTTAGCGATGGTGACCTTTCAGGGCGATTCTATCCGCTCATATTCACTTGCGAAAGTTGAGTATTTTACCAATTATCATCGACCGCAGCGGACGCGACACGTCGCGTCCCTACATTATTTGCTTTTGATTTCTATTGTTGCTGGTTCAAGATCCACGGCCTTGGCGGTGAGGCGGATGGTGTCAGCACGCTTGCCACTCTGCACCACGGCCAGGCATTTGCCATAGAAGGCCTTGCGCTTGTTGTCCTTGAAGCGTTCCATGCTGAACTGGCAGCCGTTGTCCACTCCTGCTATCGAAGCGTCGCCATCCAATGAAAAGAAGACCTGATTCTCAGCATTGGGACAGAGGTTGCCATCACGATCCACCACTTCGACCGTGACGAAAGCCATGCCTGTGCCATCAGCCTTGATGACGGGCTTGTCAACACTCAAACGAAGATGATGGGGAGCGCCGGCGGTGCGGATTACCTGCGACCGGACCTCGGTTCCATTCTTACGTGCCACGACTTTCACTTCGCCAGGCTGATATGTGACACGCCACATCACATGGTAGTCGTGTTCGCCTTTGCGACGCACTCCTTGGCTACGTCCATTGACATAGAGCTCCACCTCGTCGGCCTGGTTGTAGTAGCACCACATATCCACTTGCTGACCAGGAATCCAATTCCAGTGGGGGAACAGATGCAGCACGGGCTGGTCGGTCCATTCGCTCTGATAGAAATAATAGATGTCCTTGGGGAAACCAGCCAAGTCGATGATGCCAAAATAACTGCTACGGGCGGGGAAGCCATAAGGCGTGGGTTCACCAATATAATCCCATCCCGTCCAGATATACTGACCGCAGATGAAGTCGTTGTGCTTGATCAGGTCCCAGGTCTCCTCATGATGATTACCCCATGAGGCGCGGCAGTTGTCGTAGGCACTGCACTGGAACGACGGGTCGGTATAGGGCAACCACCATTCCACAGGAGCCTTGATGATGCTGTCGGAGGGGTTGACATAGTAGCCACGGGTCATCAGCGCGGAGTTGCTCTCGGTGAAGATGAAAGGTTTGCCAGGGAATTTCTTGGGGACGTCTTCCACGCAGTAGTTGTGGTAGTTGTAGCCAATGATGTCCATGGCGTTGCCCTTGAAGAGGTGGTTGTTGGGGTCGGGTTCGTTGCAACCGGCGGTGATGGGACGGCTATCGTCAAGCGCGCGCACGATATCTGCCAATCGCTCGGCCAACAGTGTATTGACGCTCTTCTCGCCGCTGGTAGCCAACTGAGAAGCGTCGTGTCCGAAGTTGAGGACCAAGTTGGCCTGCTCGATGGTCAGTTCATCACTGCCACTGGACGACCACTGCTCCAGCACCTCGTTGCCGATACTCCAGACGAGTATGGAGGGATGGTTGCGGTCGCGTCGCACCAAGTCGGTCAAGTCGCGCTCATACCATTGGTCGAAATAGCGGGAATAGTCGTACTGCGTCTTCTTGCGATGCCACATATCGAACGACTCGTCCATGACAATCAGTCCCATGGTGTCGCACATGGCCAGCAGTTCGGGTGCGGGTGGGTTGTGGGAACAACGCACGGAGTTGGCACCCATCTCACGCAGCATGCGCAACTGACGGTAGAGAGCGTCCTCATTGATGGCGGCACCCAAGCAACCAAGGTCGTGGTGCTGGCACACGCCATTGATCTTCATCGACTTGCCGTTCAGTGAGAAACCTTTCTGGGCATCGAACTTGAACGTGCGGATACCAGTAGTGGTGTCGTAGGTATCCACCACCCTGCCATCCACCTTCACTTCGGTACGGACAGTATAGATATAAGGGGATGCGATGTCCCACAGATGGGGATTCGACAACTTCAACGACGACTTGAACACAGCCTTGCCTGAGGATGAGGGAGCGGAAGCGGGAGACGCTTTCGACCTACCCACTACCCTGCCTTCAGCATCCAGCAGGATGTTTTCCACTTTCACGCCTTTGAGGCAGTTCTCCACCTCTACCTCAACATCGATATCGGCTTTGTTCATCCTGGCGTTGAGCTGGGGCTTGACAAAGACGCCCCACTGCGCCACATGCACCTTCTCCGTGCGAAGGAGATAGACATGACGGTAAATGCCCGACCCGCTGTACCAACGGCAATTGGGCTGTTCACCGTTATCCACCCGAACTGCAATGACATTGTCGCCAGAGTGATTGAGCCACGGACTGATATCGTACTCAAACGAAATGTAGCCGTAAGGACGCGTGCCAAGTTCATGGCCATTGATATAGACGGTGGAGTTCATATACACACCGTCGAACTGGATGAAGTAGAGTTGGTCGGCACCATGGTCTTCTACCCTGAAATGCTTGCGATACCAACCCACACCACCCTGCAAGGCTCCACCTCCCGCACCAGCGGGTGCGGAGGCCATGAAATCGCCTTCTATGCTCCAGTCGTGGGGCAGGTTGAGCCGCCGCCATGCCTTGTCATTATAGTCAGGCTTCGACATGGAAGCGGTATCGGCGAGCATGAACAACCAGTCGGCATCGAAATTCTGCCGTTGGCGGGCCTCAACCGACACACTCAACAGCATGATCAACATGAAGAAGTATTTACGCATAGCTATTGGGATGATTTCAGAAAACGCCCTGCAAGGGCAATATCAATTTACTGACAAAGCACTTTCAGGGCCATTTTCTTAATTTCTTAACTCTTAATTCTTAATTCTTAACTTCAAAGCGCCACTTGCACTTCGTCACCATTGTAGTTCACCAACTTGCCAGCAGGGTTGTCAAGATTAAGAGGCTGAGCCTTGTCGGCTGTGATCAGCACCACATTGAACTGACGTTGCTTCAGCATACCGTCGAACGAACCAGTGCGCTTGCCGATGGTCAACTGACGAGTGGCATTGTCGTACTTGATGGGGATGGTTGTGTAATAGCCCTTCTCATAGTTGTAGTTGGTGCCTTCGTCCTCATAGAGCGTGAACTGACCGTCAGCGCCTGCATAGACATAGAGGTTGATGAGTTCGGCGGGTTTCTGGTCGGTGTATTCAATCTCAGGGCCGAACGGAATGATGGCACCCTCACGCACAAACACTGGAATCTTCTCATAGGGAGCATCCACCTTCAGGGTCTGACCGCCATCGATGTGCTTGCCAGTGTAGAGGTCGTACCAGCCGCACTGCTTGGGGAAATAGACATCGCGGTTGCGAGCCTTGTAGTAGCCCACTGGACAAGCCATGAGTGCCGGGCCGAACATCCACTGGTCGGGAATATTCTCCACGTTCTTGTCGCCGCAGAAATCCATCACGAGACCACGCATCATAGTGTAGTCGTTGAAGTGCACCCAACCAGCCATACTGTATAGGTAAGGCATCAAGCGGTAGCGCAGCTTGTCGTAATAGACGATGGTCTTGTAGCAGGGATGGTTGTCGGGGGCGATGTTCCAGACCTCACGCAAGGGCCACTGGCCATGTGCGCGGTAGAGCGGGATGAAGCAACCGAACTGGTTCCAGCGGGCTTGCAACTCACGCCACTCCTTCAGGTCTTCGTTCTCCACACCACTTTGGTCGAAAGCCTGCTGGGCTGCCACATAACGCTTCTCCACACAGAATCCACCCTGGTCCATACCCCAGAATGGCAGACCAGCCATGCTGTAGTTGAGACCTGCGGTCATCTGGGCGCGCATATCCTCCCAACGGGTACCGATGTCGCCACTCCAAGTGGCGGTGCTGTAACGCTGCTCTCCAGCGAATCCACTGCGGGTCAACAAGAAGACGCGCTGGTTGGGGTTGACACTGCGCTGGCCATTGTAGATGGCGTCGGCATTGACGATGGAGTAAGCGTTGAAATACTCAGTGCTGCTACCCAGCGCAGTCGGACCACTCAGGGCTTTGCGGTACCACATCGGAGTGCAGTCGCGGACATTGGGCTCTGAGGCATCCATCCACCAAGCGTCTATACCATACTTGTATTTGCTGTAGAGTCCCTCGTCCATCTGTTTCCAGAACAGCTTGCGGGCATCGGGGTCGTAGGCGTCATAGAAAGAACCCATGAAACCAAGCCAGTCGTAGATGCTATCGGTGATGGCCTGATGATAGATCCAACCTTTCTCGTCGAGAGCCTTGTAGTTATCCACGGTGCAGTAGAACTTAGGCCATACGGAAATCATGAAACGACCACCCATCTGGTGAACACTGTCGAGCATGGCCTGAGGATTGGGATAGCGCGAGGACTCGAAAGTGTGGTCGCCCCAAGAGTCGAGTTTCCAGTAGTTCCAGTCCTGCACGATGTTGTCAACAGGGATGTGACGACGACGGAACTCAGAGAGCACGCTCTCGATGTCGTTGCTGCTGGTGTAACGCTCACGGCTTTGCCAGAAGCCCAGCACCCACTTGGGATAGACGGGCGCCTTGCCTGTGAGGGTACGGTAACCACTGATCACTTCGTCCATGTTGTCGCCTGCGATGAAATAATAGTCCAGGTCGCGCGACATCTCGCTCCAAACGCTCAGGCGTCCTTGCTCTTCTTCGGTCTGTGGCACAGCCACACGCAGTCCGCAATAGCTGACACCTCCATCGGGTTGCCACTCGATGCGGATAGGAGTCTTCTCATCCTTGTTCAGCGGACAGGTGAACTTCCAGGCATTGGGGTTCCAAGCCGTGCGCCAACGCTCAGCCACTACCTCCTTGCCACCGATGAATACTTTCATATAACCTGCATAATAGAGGATGAAGTGGTAGTTGTAGGTTTCAGGTGCCTGCACATAACCCTCATAGACCACCTTCGATCCATCGAGTTTGAAGTCTTTGGGAAGGTTGTCGATACCCAGAGGACCATTCTTGAACTTATTGAGGTCGGGCACAGCGAATTCGAAGTAGATGCTGTCTTCCTGACGCACCAGTTCATTGCCCTCAGCATCCACGTAAGTACCCGTCAGACCGCCTTGCTTGCCATCCTTGTCGAAGAGGGTGAACGCACGGTTGAGCTGCAGGTAGTCGTTGGGATTGCCCCAGCGGCAGTAGCTGTAACTGTCCCACAGCAGGCCATAGCCCTTGTTGCTCATCACGAAAGGCACACTGACTTTCGTATTGTATTGGAACAATTCCTCATTCAGCCCTTTATAGTTGTAGTCTTGTGTCTGGTGCTGGCCCAAGCCATAGAAAGCCTCGTCGTCGGGGCTGTCGAACTGAATGTGCCAAGACCATCCGTTGCGTTCCTTGTCAGAAAGTTTGCCAACGCCAATCTCACGCTCGGGGACAGTGAACGGAGTGAAGGTCTTGCCCTCGGTCTGAGTCTCTGCCAGCACCACCTTGCCGTCCTTGAAGAACTCGATACGTCCCGTCAGGCGATTGACGACAGCAGCCACCTTCTTGGTCGAAATCTTCACGGTGGAGTCGTTCTCCTCCACGTTGAATTCAGCCTTGGCGTTCTGCGGCACCACCATCAGACTCTGCTTCTTCTCAGGCAGTGACGACTCAGCAGTAGCCCTCACTCGGATAATGTCATCGTTAATCACCTCGAGCCTCACGACCTTGGCTCCTTTCTCTTGTGGATGGTCCACTTTCACCGTTACCCCGTTGCCAGAGGTGCTCACATCAGCAGTACAAGCACCCAGCATCAAAGCCACCACAGCAGCAGACCACACTTTCATTGTCTTACTCATAAGTCAGTTGATTGATTGATACTTTTCCGCAAATTTAGTATATTTATTCCATATACAAGAAGAAGCCATGTTTCCAAAGTATGTATCATTTGTTAACAAAAACCAAAAACCCAAACAAATGAATCATTTATCCCACTCAATCATGAGAAGAAAGGTTGAAAAGTAGGGCATACACTAAAGTATGCTCCATGCGGATGAGGGTAGGCGCGTCCTCCAGACGCGTCGCAGGCTGGAAGCAAGTCCGACGGAGCCAATGGGGACGAATAGCTCGAATGGCATGCTAAAGCATGCGCCATGCGGACGAGGGTACGCAGGCATCCCTGCCTGCGCTATTCCTGGATGACCCAGTCCTCCACAGTGCGTGTCTCGGCATTCATGCGGACACCGACCTTCACCACTTTGCGTCCATCAGCCTGATAAGGGAGGGCGTAACTCTTGCTGTCAATCTGTTGGAGCGCTGCCTGAGCGGTGTCGCCCACCTTGAGTTCGAAGACATAGATGGCGTCGGGCATCCACACCACCATATCCGTACGACCACCGGCGCACTTCACTTGTGTGCGGGCATAGAAGTTGAGTGTGGAGAAAATCAGATACATGGTGTATTCGTAGAATCCCTCCGCAGTGGCTACATCTTTGAGTTTCTTCTTGAATCCCTCCACGTATGGAATGCCAGCCAAGTAGGCCTGCATCTCAAGCATGGCCTGATTGATGTCGCCTTTCTTGAGTGCGCGCCAGAACTTGAGTGTGAATCCGATTTTCACACGCCCAGCCTCCAATCCAGTATAGACTGGCAGCAGACCCTCGACGTAGCCAATACGCACCTCTTGGTTGGGGATGGAAAGGGTGTAGGTTTCTGTCTCACGGTCATAGTCCTTGATGGTCAGATAACCGCTCTGATAGAGCAATGGCAGAGCAGACTGCATGGCCTCTGTGGGCTGGTCAAACTCTGATGAGAACACTTCCAGGCGGTCGAGCGACATGATGTCGGTATGGAAATGCTGCATCTGGCGGATGAGGAACGTGGGAGTGCCGCTGTCGAACCAATAGTTGGTGACTTTTTGAAACAGAAAGGCTTTGACAAGGCTGAACGGATTATACACTTCATCTGGCTTCTCGGTGAAGCGATAACCGTCGTACTTCAGTTTGAGTTTTTCGTGCATCTGCTCGTAGGTCATCTCGTTGGCTTCAGCCAGTAGCTCGATGTCCTCCTTGAGCGTAGTGGTCAGTTCCTCCTCGGTGATGCCGCATATCGCGGAGAAAACGGGATCCATCGTCACGTTGGCCAGGTTGTTGATGGTGGAGAAGATGCTCAGTTGGGAGAATTTCGTGATACCGGTGATGAAGCAGAACCTGATATAGGGATCCATCATCTTCAGACGCTGGTAGAACTCCTGCATCACCTCGCGTATGTCGTGAAGGCGTTCGTCATCGTGAAGCACGTCGAGCAACGGGGCGTCGTACTCGTCGATGATGACGGCGACCTGCCTGCCTGTCTGCTCGTATGCCCGCTGGATAAGACCGGCAAAACGCATTCCAGGTGATGTCTCTTTAGGGTTGGCACCATACACTTCTTCCATGGAGTCCATCAAACGGTTCAACTCATCCCTAACACCTTGTGGCGGCAGGTGCTTCGCCCCGCTGAGGTCGAAATGCAACACGGGGTACTTGGTCCACTCCGTCTCCATCGACATGATTTTCAAACCTTCAAACAACTCACGCTCTCCTCTGAAATACGAAGCCAGGGTCGAGGACAGAAGCGACTTGCCGAAACGGCGCGGACGGCTCATGAAAACGAATGGAGCATAATGGGCCAGTTGCCAAACCAAATCGGTCTTGTCAACATAGACACATCCATCCTTGATTAGCCTTGAGAAGGTCTGTATTCCTACGGGATATTTTCGTTTTCTTTCCATTGTTCTTGATTTTGCCTGCAAATTAGTCATTTTTTCACAAAGTAGAAGATGAAAACTATACAAAAATAACCATTTTTGATTGAGAAAACAAAATCGGCGCGTTTTTCTCAATTTCCCGAACGTCAAAAACAACAGATGGTCCCTGTAGCCGTAAAGCCACAGGAACCATCACTCACATTCGCTTAATGCAACTTGTCGTCGAATTTACCAGAGGTTGCCCCATTCCACGTTGGAGGGTTATAGGTTAGGGGTTATTGAGGAATATATGGTATCTTACTCAATTCTCCTATATTGCAAACGTGTAATTTATTTATTGATTGACTGTAGCGGACGCGACACGTCGCGTCCCTACATGAACTCTCAATTCTTCACGGTGAAATGAACTACGGCACCTCCACGAGGCTGTAATGTGAAAGAGAGTGTTTTTCTACGGTTGACTTTCTGCTGACGTATGGCGATGTGCGTCGCAGTGGATACTTGCGGGTCGTCCTCATAGATTGTGGCTTGGTAGGATTGACCTGCTGGAAGGAAGTCGAGCGCAACCGTCTTGACGGAGGACTGATTGTTGCCCATCACCGCTAAATAATAGTCGCTACCCTTGCGACGCAACATGACGACATCCTCACCAGGAGCACCACTGAGCACACGGGTGTCGTCCCAAACGGAGGGCAGTTGTTCAAACCACTGCAGTTCGGGTTCTCCGTGGCTACGCTCAGGTGTGTCGTACCAGAAGATGGTGAGCAATGGCGCATAATAGACAATCGATGCCGCCAGTTGGTGTCCGTGGGTGTTGCGCAACCGCTTATCATAATAACAAATGGTGTAGTCGGCAGCCCCGTTGATCATGCGGGTGAAAGGCAGTATGGTGTTGTGGTCGGCATCGGGCCATTCCTCGTTGCCCCGGATTCCCTCTTGATTGAGCAGGTTGGGATAGGTGCGCGAGAAACCGGCAGGCCGGAACTCATCGTGGATGTTCATCATCAGGTGATTGTCGGCCGCCAGCCGGACGAGGTCGTGCAGCCAAGTCGCCCATCGATGCGAGGCATATTCCACAAAACCGCTCTTCACTCCCACGATGCCCCATTCACGGAGCACGGGGAAGAGTTCACGCGCCTGCTTCTGGAGTGCATGCTGGTTGACATAAAGCCAAATGCCCACCCCGTGTTGCTTGCCATACTGGACCACTCGCGGCATGTCGATGGCATCGACAACACGCGTGGCGTCGCCATCGTGACTGGTACAAGGTTCATACCATTTCCAATCGAAAAGCATGTAGTCGATATGATGAGAGGCACAGAAATCGATGCAGCGAAGGGCGGCATCAGTAGTCAGCGTGGTGCAGCGCATGATGGTGCCAGGACGCACCCACTCCGCCGCATCCTTGATGGCACAAGGAGGGTTGAGGTTGTCGATGATGTAGCGTTGTTCCAAAAGTTGCCCGTAAGTCTCGCCGGTAATGATGACCTTCCATGGTGTGGCATAATAGGTGACGACATCCACTGGAGAATACATGGAGGTGGTGAGGGTGTTGGCTTTGGTGGTGGAAGCGACGTTTTTCTGGAGGCACCAGTCATCGACATCGGCATCAGCCAAGGCACAGTATCGTCCGTCGGGCAGACAGACGGTGACGGCACGCTCAATGGGTGCTGTCACCTCGTTCACATCCTTGAGTTCGTAGGGTGCCTGAGCCCATTCAGCCGCCCAGACTTTCGTACCCGAAGGGAAGGTGTATTCCGTCAGGTCGGCAACCACCTTATGAAACACCGCCTGCGGATGCTCTGGGAGGAAATAGCGCAGGGCCATGCCCTCGTTGTAGGCCCTGACCTCGACATTGAGGCGGTAGTCGCTACCGTCGTGTTTGGCCAAATACAAGGTCATGGTGTTGTAGTTGTCGGGAACCACAGCTTTCTCACCATAGAAGTTATGAATGGTGTCGCGGTGCTGAGTGTAGGCTACGCTGTCCACCGTGAAACCATTCATCCAGCAGTCGTACTGCGGATATTTTCTCGCCAGAGCCCGCTCCCAGACGTGGTTGTCGAGGTCGAGACCCAGGCGGGAGGGGGAAAGGACCTGCTGTCCATCGCGCGAAAGGGAATAGAAAAAGTCCTGCGACTGCTGATCCACAACCACTACGTTGCGACCATCGGGGGATGCCACCTCAGCAGCATGGGCGAGGGTGACACTCAATAACGAGAAAAGGAGAAAGCGCTTCATAAAGATGGAAAAGATTTCAATAAAGAACACCTCAGCACTGTGAGTGGGAGGGAAATGGCAATGAGGAACACCCCACCCCGCCCTGTGGGCACCCCATTCCCGACGTACCGTCGCCTACCCGTAGCCTTTCCCCTTAAAAGGGAGGGGAGTTGGTGGTTATTTGTTGAATTTGAGGTTCTCGACGTGTCCATCGACGTAGGCGGGCACGAAGTCGGAAGTCTGGTACCAACCTGGTTTGCCTGGCATGGTATCGTAGATGGTGCGTCCGTTGATCTTGAGCCCCTCGAAGGTGATGTTGCGGACTTTGTGGTCCTCGTCGTAGCCGCTGATGATCGACAAATAAGGCTGGTCGCCGTAATAACGGATATTGCGGAAGAGTACATCCTCCACACTGCGGCCTGGAGCAGAACAATACTTGCTGTTGTAGCAAGTCTTGACATGGAAGATGGAACCCTGGTGGATGTTCTCGATGCGGATATTGTCGAAGACCACATCCTTGACCACATTGTTGTCGCCACAGTTGATGGCGAGGCATCCTTGATAGTCTATCTGAGGCTCACTCTGGCAGAGAATGTCGATGTTCTCGTAGCGCAGGCGGCAGATGGAGTCGCTCTTCTCCGACTTGCTCCCTATGCCATGGATACCAATCATGACGGGGTGCGCCACATCGGCCCAGAGGGTGGAGTTGCGCATGGTGACGTCACTGACGCTGCCTGTAAACCCCTTGCGTGTGGCATAGGCTGTGGTGCAGTCGTCGGAATTGCGGCAGAAGACGCGGTCGTAGAGGATATTGGTGCATCCTCCGAAAACATTGAGTCCATCGCCCCATTGGGGGAAGGAGATGCTCTTCACATCATGTAGCGTGACATCGTGGCTCTCACCGATAGGACAAGTGTTGAGGATGAGTCCATCGACCAGCACATTGCGGCTGCGATAGACATGGCATCCTTCATAGCCCTTAGACGGACGGGCCACCCCACGACCGAGGATACTGACATTCTCCAGCCTGTTGATGTCGAAAGTACCCGTGAAATAGGCTCCACCAGCGAGGTAGTAGGTGGTGTTGGACTGCAAGCGGATGTTCTCGTCGGTATAGTAACCAGGAGCGTAATAGACGAACTCACGTCCCTGCCGCTTGGCATCAGCCCTTGCCTGCTCCAGCGTCACGGGTGGCTTGCTGGTGAAGAGCAGGAGATTGTCGGTGATCGAGCCGTCGAACTCCACGCTGACGTTCTCAGGCTGGAAGAGAAGGAACTGCACGGTGGAGTCGTTCTGCACGTTGGCGATGACTCCGCGGTAGTCGGGCCGTACGCGCGCCTGCTGGAATTTCCTGTTCTTGCAGACCACTCGCACCAGAACGTCGCCCGTGAAGTCGAAGAACGCATACGAGATCTCACTGACCTTGTGTTTATTGAGGGCTACAGGGGCGTTGACTTTGGCCATATAGGTGTCGATCCGTGTCCACTCCTTGGCACCACGTGGCTGGATGAAGACATCATAATCGTGCTTGAGTGGTGCTCCATCGGGGGCGCTATAAGTGGTGACCCTATGCAGTTTGGCTCCTTCCTTCACACCAGGCACAGTGAATGTCTTCGACTCGGTGTTGCCCGAAATCTTGCCCTGCTTCTCGGCTTTCTTTTGCAAATCGAGCACTTTCTTGACGTAGGGCATCTTCAGTTTCTTCACACCCACATAGTGTTTGTAGGCATCGTCGTAAATACAGCGTATCTTGCCACGCCCCATGGCACCAGGTTCGGTCCAGTCGCAGTAGAGACCCGTGCAGTCCGTCCACCGCTCGAAAGGCACATCGTAGCCCAGGTTGTAGCGTGCCGTGTATTCCAGTCCCTTCATCAGCCGGTTGTCGAGCACTCCCCACAGGTCGTCGCCCTGTTCCCAAGCCATGGCGCAAGTCTCGCACAAGGCGCCCAGTCCCAGTTGGGCATGGGCTTGGTCGCGACCTGTCTCCTGACATTGTCCTGTCTCACTGACGTACTTTGGCAGCGAACCATTGTCGTTGGCATGGAGGAAATAATCGACAGAAGCCTTGTAGATGACCGAATCCTGAAGATAGATGCCACACGCCATGCGCATGCGGTTGACGATGGCTCCCCAGTTGCCGTTGGCATAAGGGGAGTCGGCATCGAACTTGTCGATGGTGGACAGGAAAGCACGTCGCACCATGTCGTCCCACTGAGCGGTCTTGTAGTTCTTCAGCAAGGTCATGGCCCTGACCAGATGATAGCCTTGGATGAGGCATAGTGGCGCGTCGTGTCCGTCGAGGCGCTGGAGGGTCTGGGCATAGGCGTTGATGAGATCAAGAGCCTGTCGGGTAGGTGCATTCGATCCTTGATGGTCGGCATAGCTCATCGCCATGCCTTGAGTGGCGAGATCGAGGGCAGCCTTCATATCGCGTTCGCTTCCTCCCTTGCTTGAGCGGTATTGGCCATCGCGAGCCACCACCTCGTAGGGACCAGCCATCTTGTAGGTATCTTGGGCGTATGCAGTGAGGGAAAACAGGCATACGAGGAATAATGTCAGTCTGTTCTTCATTTGTTCTGGTAGTCTTTCAATCTTAAGAGAGCTTCGATGTAGTAGTAGTCGGCGTAGTTGATGCTGGCGTCGATTTCACTTCCTGCGGGCATATTGCCTACAGAGTGCATGAGGAAGGCAGGTTTTCTGTCGCGGCACTGGTACTGCTCCGACGAGAGGGTCGTCAGCATGGCCTTGGCCTCTTTGAGGTAATGGTCCGCCTTCTGTGGCTCAACATATCCCGAAAGTTCAATAAGCGCCGATGCGATGATGGCTGCTGCTGAAGCATCACGGTAGGTGTTGGGAATGGCAGGATCGCGCATGTCCCAGTAGGGGATGTGGTCGTCGGGCAGCAGGCCGAGCATCACGTCGGTGACCTTCTGCACGAAGTCGAGGTATTTGGAATCGCGGGTGTAGCGATAGACCATAGTATAACCATAGATGGCCCATGCCTGACCGCGGCTCCAGAGTGAGTTGTCGTCGTAGCCCTGGTGGTTGCAGTTGTAGAGATGACGTCCGGTGATGGAGTCATAGACAGCCACATGGTTGATGGTGGCGTCAGGGCGGAAATGGTAGGCCATGGTAGTGTCGGCATGGCTGATGGCTATGCGCTTGAGCCTCCCCACTCCACTGCCATCATCGCCTGTCTGCTGCTGGTCGGCCCAGAAGAGCAGTTCGAGGTTGATCATGTTGTCCATGATGGTGTTGTGGCCACCGAACATTCCCACATTTCTTGGCCAGGAGAGGATGGTTCCCACACGGGGGTTGAAAAGAGTGGCCAGGGTGTCGGCTGCGGCGAGCAGCACCTGTCGGTAGTGTTCTTTGGTGGCAAGGTCGCCTCCGTGCTGGTCGATATACTGCCACCCTTTCAGGAACGAACCTATCATCTGGAATCCGAGGTCGTGGTCGTAGGCAGGACGGTAGGCGAGAAACCCCAGTTCCTGGGTGTAGCGAGCAGCCGCTTCCGTCTCTCCACACATCCACAGGATGCCAGGGAAGAATCCGGAGCACCACTCCTCTGGTGTCTTGGCGTTCTTCAGGTTCCAATGGGTCTCATCAGGACCGATGTTTCTGGGGGTCTGCTGGTAGTCGATGGGCGAGAGTTCGTTGAGCGACCGTTTCACTTGCTGCTGGCAATACTGGACCTGCTTGTCCACGTCCAGTTCTTGCGCACACGATGTTGCCAGGACTAATCCCAAGACCCATATACAAGGTCGTATTCTCATTCTTGGATGTACGTTTTATAGGTTTTGCCATTGCTGTCTTTCACAATCGTCACTCCTCTTTGTGGCCGGTCGATGCGCATACCGCTCAAGGTGTAGTAAGTGAGCCGCGAGGAATCTTGGTCTGAGATGGCATCTATCGGTGTCAGTTCATCGTCGGTGACGGGCAACAATTCAAAAGGATATTCAAAAAGAATGGTCTGCTGACCAAGCACGAGGTTTTGATCGTCGTTGATATACCAATACTGGTTGTCGGTGTTGGCAAACGTGCAGTAGTCGGTTCCTTTCGCGAACAGGATACGATGCGGACGGGTCTTGACCTTGACCATGGCTCCAGCTTTGTTCATGTAGAGAGAGTCGGAGAGCGACATGAAGTTGGTCTTTCCCGACAAGGGACGGTCGATGCTCCAGATCTGGCGGCTTCCATCTCCACTCAGCGGTGCGAAATCCACTGAATCACCGTTGTTGGTGAGATAGGTGTCGGTTGGGATATGGTGTATGCGGTAGTTGCCTGCTTCCGCTGTCCTGTCGGGGTCGGTTTCGTAGTCGTTGACATAGATGTGGAAGGTCTGCCAGGTCTGTCGGCCTCCTTGGTTCTGGAAACAACCTCTGACGGTCTGCGACTCCTTGATGTTGGTCAGGGTGATGGACTGAGAGGTCCTGCTGTTCTCCCAAAGGTAGTTGCCGAAGCCTTCCCTGGTACTGATGCTGAGGGTGACAGATGAACCTGACTTCACCACAATGACGTCTGTCTCAGTGGCCTTGCCAGCATAGGTGATGGAAGGCACAATCTTGCAGTCGTGGCAGTCGCCCTGGACGGCGATGGAGAAACAGAGTTCGCTCTTCGCTCCTTGCTGGTTGGTATAGGCGACGCGATAGATATATGACTGATTGGCGGTGATGGTGATTTCCCTTGTGGTCTCGCCTGTGTTCCAAAGCCACTGGTTGGTGTCGGTTTCCCCTTCAGGCAGACAAGGTGAGAGGGTGAGCACTGTTCCTGCGGCTACAGCCCTGTTGTTCACCGCTGTGGTCTGATAGGTGTTGGTCAGTCCGCCCAGTTCGTTATGGTTGATGGTTCTTATCCCACTCTTGATTTGCGGTGTGAGTTCGGTTGGAGGATTGGGGTTAAGGTACTTGCCGTTGGTATTGTTTTCACCGAAGGTGTTCATCAGGACGGAGTAGCCGAGGTGATCATAGCCACCGCTGGTGGATCCCTGTCCGCCGGCATCGATACCCATGTCGTCGAGACATTTCTCCGCGAAAGGCATCTTCACCCCTTTCACACCTTCGTAGATGCCTGTGACCGTAGCCCAATAGGGACGTATCTGAGCTCCGACAGCAGGACCGGTCATCAACCATGCCCGACTGTCGCTGTAGTAATATCCACTGCTGCCATAATGGTAGTTGGTCCAAGGAAGGTTCTCCACGCTCTGGCACTGCGCCGCCACATACTCTATGCCGGCAGCCAGACGGTGGTCCATATAAGCGAAGAGGTCGTCGCCCTGATTCCATGCCTGACGAGCGATATCGACAGCCAGTCCGAGCGCCATGGCGGAGTGGCCGGTGTCGCGCCCGCTCTCGTTCATCTGACCGACCTTGCCATAGGCTCCAGTCTCTCCGTCCCACTCGGTGGTGGTGACGATGAGGTTGCCCCAAAATTCGGTCAGTCCGTCATTCTTGATAGGATTCTCCGTGCGGGGATCCTTAAAAGTGCCCACTTGGTCGTACTTGATGAAGGACAGTCCCTGGTTGTAGATGAAGACATCATCGCACAACACGCCAATGCTCAGCAGAGCCATGGCATTGCACAATCCCCAGTTGCTCCAATAGTGACCGGGGGCCTGCCACCATTTACCTGAGTTCTCCCACGTGCCGTTGCGTCCGCGTAGGAATCCAATGCAACCAGGATACCACACATCGAGCATCCAACGCTGGAAAGCCTGGAAATCCTCTGGCTTCCACCCCTCATAGTCGCGCATGAGTTCTGCTGCCTGTGCGAACTGGTAGCCATAGAGACCGTAAGCCAGACACTGGTCGCTATTGCCTGTGACAGCCTTGGTGGTGTTGCACCATCTCATCAGCACATCGACTGCGTGGTTGGCGCATGCCTTGTTGCCCTCGATCTTCCATCGGAGCGCGTTCTGAAAAGCAATAGTGGCTCCACGGGCGGCATTGATGTAGTTCTCGCCTGACCCACCTCCGCGAACAATGGTTTCAACGGGACTGGTGCCGGCAGATGACTGTGCGTAAGCAGCCGACTTCAGCACATTGTGGGCTGCAATCACCCTGGAGTTGCCGTCGGCTATCTGCTGTTTCACCCTGTCGAAGTCGTCCTGGGTGTAGAGTCCACCTGGATGACGGAAACCACGTTCTGTCTGGGCAGTAGATCCTAATGTCAGAAAGGAAAATAAAATGGTTGTCAGAAGATATCGTTTCATAAAATGCAAATGGTTGGTTGAGTACAAAATTGATAAGTTGGATACAAAAATAAGAAAAAAAACGGAAATGGGTGCAAGTCCATGACGGATTTGCACCCAAATCCTTCCACTAATCAACTATTTACTACTTCATGAGAATCTTAGTTGTCACGACGCGACCGTCGCTGAGTTTCTGCCTGCGGATGTTGACACCCTTCTGGGGAGCACCCACCTTGGCGCCCGAGATGCTGTAGTACTCGGTAGAGAGGATGACTGCGGCATTGGAAGCCGGAGTGCTGATGCCTGTGGCCAGTTCCTGCAGATCAACATTGGCGAGCACGAAGACGTAGTTGGGGGTTGCCGTAGTGTTGACCTTGTCGTAAGGATTGTTCCAGGAGAAAGCGGAGTTCCAGAAGAGTCCTTCCTCGTTCATGATGGCGAATGCCTCGTCATCGGCGTTGTACTTGAAGAAGCGGAATGCAGGAGCAGCTTGCTCGTTCATCGAAGTCTCAACATAACCTTGGTTGGTGACATAGCCATTGTCGTCGTAGATGGAGGTCTGCTCAACTGAGATGGTGATCTCGTCGCCTGTCAACTCATCGTACTCACCTGTCGGCACTTGCTTGGTGATCTTCTTGAAGGTGAAGTTCCAGCTGTACTCAGAGACGTCGGCTCCGTTCTTGGTGGCATCGGCAACCACACCGTCAACGTTGGTGAAGGCGGCATAGTAGTTGGTGCCGTTGGCATTCTTGTTCTTGCGGGTGAGATACTTGTCGGTGTCGAGGATGTTGATGGCGTAAGTGCCCTCGATTAACACCTCGTAAGGCATGCGCGACTCAGTGAAGTTGGTGGCGGCTTTGTTCAATGCGATGGTCTGGAGATCCATGTTGTACTGCGAGTCGCCCTTTTCTGCCATGGCTTTGGCTGCGTCGATCTGAGCAAGCAGTTCGTTATAGAGGTCAGGTGAATACTGTCCACCCTCGTTGCCTACGAGATCCTTGTATTCGTCGGCCACCTGCTGGGCAGCGGCAATAGCCTCGTTGAGTGCTGTTGGGTCGCCTACTGTGTAGGAGTCGAAGAGGTCGAGACCGCTCTCCTGAGCATATTCAAGTGTGAATGGGGTGTCGGCGTCGAGCATCGAATAAACAAGCAGTTTGGTGATCTGAGTACCTGCGCTGGAGTTGCGGCCTGTGGTGTAGCAATCCACTTCCCAGGTGATCTTGTCGCCTTCCTTCATGTTGACGAAGTATTCCATCGAGATGGGAGCCATACCTCCTTGTCCGTCGTTGGCCACAGATCCATACTCCTTGGCAAACATGAACGACTCCTTGGGCTGAGTGGTTGTCTCCTTGTCCATGAACCTTGCGCGGATATAGAGCGGGTTCTCCACCGATGCGTTAGGGTTGGGTCGATAGCAAGAGAAATCAACTTTATAGACACCGTCCTTAGGAGCAGTGAACATGATGGCTGGAGCGAAGTTGGTCATGGGGTGAACCGAACCGTTGTCGGTGATGTAGAGCCAGTCGCCTGCGCCTTTGTACCAAGCGTTGCAGCTGTCGCCGAACTTGCTTCCAGTGTCGTGGTTCTCAAACGGATGGTATTCGCCATTATCAACACCATAGTAGTAGAATCCCCAAGGATTGTTGGTGTTGTCGGCCATAGTGGCGGCATCGTAGATGATCTCGTTGGTCACGAGGTCGGTCTTGTAGAGCACGTAGTTGCCTTCGACATCGAGGTTGATCTCCACCTTGGAGGAGAGGAACTTGGTCCAGAGGCTCTGGAGGTCGTCGTAGTAAGACTGGGCGTTGAAGGCGTGGATCTGGCCTTTCTCAATAGATTCATAGATGTAGCCTGTCAGTTCGGAAACCTGATTGCCCAGTTCGAAACTGTACTGTCCGTACTCATCACCGAACTCAACATCGCCGAGGAAGTCCTCGTATTCCTCAACAAGTGCGAGAAGGGTCTCTACGAGTTCGCTCTCACCGTAAGTGTCGGCGAAGTTCTCGTTCTGGCGTGCATAGGTCTCGGTGACCTCAGAGATCATGAGGTTGTTGTAGAAAGTGCGTCCATAGTAGTCGCGTGCCCAAGAACTCATGACATGCGAGCTGTCGGTGTTGACCTCAAAGGAGATGATGTCGCCAGCCTTGGCTTGGAACGACATGCTGATATCGGTAGGCTGCTGGGCGATGTAACGCTGTTGTCCACCTTGGTTAATATGAGCGGTTCCTGCGATGAAACCGTCGATTTCACCACCAATCTGACCGAAGAACATCGGTGTCATTCCATAACGTGGGTTGGCATAGTTGATGTCGCTGGCTGTAGCATATCTGTAGCGCGGCACCACACAGAGCACACCACGGTCGGCAGGAACGTCCTGGCGGATCACTGTGGCGTCCATCTGATAGAAACCGTCCTTGGGCACCACGAAGGAGATGACGCTGGCATACTCGTCGTTGGCATACACCTCGTATCCGAACTTTGGATCCTTGTTCACATAAGCAAAACGATCCTTGCTGTTGGCACTGACACCGTCGCCCTGATTATAGACGGCATAGTCGCTCCAACCTGAACGCAATACGACGGGGAAGGTGTTGTTGACCGAGAAGGTCTCAATGCCTTCGATCTCAACACAGCGCTCACCACCCACTCTGTCGGGTTGATAGACATCGACGAAGTTGGCGGCATTGGAGTCGGAATACTGAGTGAAAAGTGAATAGATACCGCTGGAGTAAGTGAACTTCTCAAATCTCCACAGGCCGTTCTCTGTGGGGTTCTGGGCAAACTCCTCTGCGGTGAGGTCGTTGAGTTTGTAAACAGCCAAGGGAGCATACTCCTCCTTGGTGCTCTCCAACTTCCAGACGAAAGAACCTTTACCGGCGTTGGTCACGTCGTAGCAAGGATAAGGCAACTCAGCTGAGGTGTTGACCGTCCAGTAGCAGTTTTTCGACCATGCCTGCCATACCAATTCGTTGTCGGTGGTAGCATTGGTGGCACGAACGGCATAAACATACTCGCCGTTGTGCTGCAAGTCCTCACGCGCATACCATACTTGACGCTCGAAGTCATTGCGGTCGTTCTTGCTCTCAGCCATGCTCAGGTGGTTCTGACCGTCGGTAGCGGAATTGCTGCCGTTGGAGAAGCGATAAGTGTCGTTGTAGCTCACACGCCAAGCGTCATCGACAAACTTGGCCAAGCCCGTCTTGTATTCAAAGGAGTATTCGCTGGCTACGTTCTTGTCGGCTGTGAGCAGCACATTGCGCTCCTGCGAATAGAGATAGTACTTGGTGCCGTTCACTTCAGTGTAGATCCTGTAGTTCCCGTCACTGATGGTCTGGTTGGCGAGGGTGCGTTCAGCCTCGGTGGGCTGTACGGGCTCGTCGGCCATGGCATTTGAGGAAATCATCATTCCCATGCATGCCAAAAATGAACTGAGTAAAAGTCTAAGTTTCATAAGAAGAAATTTTATTGTGGTTAATACATTTGTCGGTTGCAAAGTTACATGAAAAGCCAAAGGAAACGCAAATATTTCGTGGTCTAATTATTCCGTTCTGCAAGCGTTGGAGCAGATTTAGTCCAAGGAGTTATAAATCAATGACTTAGACTTTAAAATAAAAAGTCCAGTAAAATTTATTTGGACTAAATATTTGGACACATCAAGCTTTTTCCATACCTTTGCAATCTATAAAAACACCCGAACAGCCTGTAAAAAAAAATGCCCAAACGATGAAAAACCATTCTCACTCCATATTGACCAACATTCATGGCACTCTGCTCCGGATGCTGACACTACTTTGGCTGACGTTTCATATCGTCCCACCATTATACGCCCAAGACAACACCACGCATATCGAACTGCATGGGGAGAGTGTGAGCAAGTTCTTCAAGGACAGCCGAGAATTGATGTGGATTGGCACCAGCAACGGTTTATTGTGCTATGACGGCCAGTTGCAGGTGCGTTTCAACACAGAGGACTGCCGAAGGCCACACAACTTTGTCAGCGACATCTGCGAACTGGACGACGGACGCATCATAGTTGGCATGAAGAACGGACTCTACGTGGTGGACTTTCCTTCCCGAACCTGCAGACGGCTGAATGAGCAACTCTCGGACATCGTGGCACTGGAAAAGGTAAAATCAAGCAACGACAACTCCACACAGATCTTCGTAGGGTGCCACCAAGGCATAGCCGTTCTCGACGGGAAAACCCTGGAGCAGAGGGATCTGATACATATCAACACATCCAACGTGACTTCGAGCGACAACCAGATAGCGGGTCTCAGCTATGACGGAAAAGGGACTGTATGGGGATGCAATTACCACCGATCCATTGTCGCTTATCACCTGAAGAACCGAAGCATGCAACGATACACGGTTTCCGACAGCATACTATCGAGTCCTGTCAACAACCTTCAAGTCGCAGGCAAACGGCTATACATCTCCACCAACAACAACGGTCTGCTCATATTCGATACCACCACTCATCACGTAGTCCGCGACAACGACTTTCCTTCATCCATCAAAGATCTCTCACTGACCGACGGCAGGCTTTATGTCTGCACCGACGGCGGTGGGGTCTATCGCATCGATAAGGACAAGGCGGAACGTCTGTCCTCACTGTCCAATTCCGTCTATTCATGTTATTACGACAAGCGATCAGCCACCCTTTGGTGCGGTTACTACCAACAGGGATTCAGTTACCAATCACAGAAGCCTTCACCTTTCAGCATCTACAGATACAAGGATTTCAGCACGGAGGGACTGTTTGTGAGAAGTTTCGCAAGGCACGATGGACAGACGGTCATTGGCACCAGAAACGGTATCTATTTTATCGATGAAACCGTGGATTTTGTGCGGCATTTCACGCCAGAAGAAATACAAGGAGCCATCATCATGGATATCAAGTTCTTCGCGGGGAAATACATCGTCGCCAACTATGAGCATGGACTTTTCTACATCAATCCAAAAACACTACAACTCAAGCCTCTTGAGTTGGACAAACGATACCGCGAGTCGAGTTGCAGCCGACTGGCTGTGACGGAAGACGGCAAGCATCTCTATGCGGCAAGCAGCGCTGGATTGATTGTCTTAGACGAAAATCTGCATGTGGTGGAGGCATACGACGACAGACATTCCGACATCCTCTCCACCTACATCTACGACATCATGTTCGACCGCACTGGCAAACTATGGGTCAGCACCTCAAAAGGGATATGCCTATTCAACCCGCTGACCAAGCGTTTCCAAAGCAAGGACTTCCCTAAGGGCTATTTCAACGAGGTACCGAATATCACCTTGTCGCTGACTCAAGACGGCAATATCCTGGCAGCATCGGAACAAACACTCTACTACAGCTCAGCTGACCTCTCCCACGCAAAAGAATATCCACTTCATGAACGACTGGGACTGGGCTATATCAGTTTCATACGACAGATAGACATTGCGGGCACACCCTATCAACTTGTTGGCACCGACTGCGGCCTGTTCCTATTCGACATGAATTTTGAACGCTTTCACCAATACGCCCGGCAAGAAGACATGCCATCACCACAGTTCCAACGATTCAACGCCTACGAGGACGAGCAAGGCACTCTCTGGATGGCCAATGCCAAAGGACTGATACTATGCACGAAGGAACACAGGAAGGAACTTACAGCGAAACTTGCGTCGAAGGTGTTTATCGACAGATACACCGTCGATAGGAAAGAACACCTCACCAATCCATTCTCCAATGAAAACAATACAATCCGTATTGGGTGGAACTTTTCCACAGACGAGATTGTCATCATGCCCGGACTACTCGACTACAGCATGCACCAAAACCAGCGATACTATGAATGGGCGGTGGATAGCGGTGAGAAGGAACTTTGCTATGAGGGCAACCCCATTGCCATACAGGACCTCAGTTTAGGAACACACTTTATCCATATCGCTCTGGCGGGACATCCTGAAACAGCGATGAAAGTGAAGGTTATAGTCACACCCTCAATCCTATTTTATGCCATGACTTTCGGCCTGATCTCTCTCATCATCATGATTGTCATGATGATGCAGATACGCAAACGCAGAAAGCAACTTACTGAGGCACTGAAACAGAAACACCAGATTGAACTGGAACTCGTTTCTTCTCACGCCGTACGGCAACATATCCAACAACAGGAAGAACAACAGGCGAAACGTAAGGAAGAACGCAAGCAAGAAAAGGCCGAACAACTCAAGTACAAATCGTCGGAATACAAGGAACTAAAGGCGAAAGTGAAGCACTTGATGGAAAAAGAGCGGCTATACACCAATAAGGACCTGCGGCTGAGCGAGGTGGCCTCAAAAATTGGCACAAACGCAGGAACTCTGTCGCTAATGTTCAACGACTACATGCAAACCAACTACTTCGACTTCATCAACAGCTATCGAGTGGAACACTTCAAGAAACTTGCCCTTGACCCCGAATACAGCCAATACACAGTCTTAGGACTGAGTGACCTTTGTGGATTCAAACGCTCCAGCTTCTTCAGCGTCTTCAAGAAGTTTGAAGGCTGCACGCCAAATGAATGGGTCAAGAAGCAGAAAGGAAATTAGCGATTATATTCAAAATGCTGATAGTCCTTCATCGTGCGCCAACTGCCACCCCATGTGAATCCCTCGGCTGTGAACAACTTATAGGCGAGGTCACTGCGGTCTATTTTGTAAGGGATATCCTTGCGTGTGGCGCGATTGAAGGCGTATTTGCGACCTGTGCTGGGAAGAACCTCAGTCTTGCCATTGCGTGACCTGACGTAGGGATTGTAGAGCGTATTGATATCGATGGCGAGTCCGTAGGCATGCTTCGACAGATGCTTCGTTCCTGGCACAGGACGGAAGTTGAAGCAGGAGGTGTTGTTGGCTTTCATCGACAAGTCGTCGTCGGCACCGTATTCATCTACAAGCACCATCCGCTCAATCTTGTAGCCTGCATCGTAGAGGGAGCGGAAGATACGCAAGAGCTTGTCAGCAATCGTGACATTACAAACCAACTCACCAAGTTGGGTTTTTCCGTCGGCATTGCGGTGAAGCACTTTCAAGTAGCGCAGACGGACATGATCAACAGGACAGCCTTCCTTATAAGACTTGTTCCACATTCTATTGAGAATGTCTCCTTTTATAACTTCAGCCTTAAAACACTTGTCGATGCCGTAGGCTAGCACCTCAGAATCATCCAGGACTGTACCTGCCTCCCAACGCTCAAACTTCAAGGCCGTAGGAACAGGTACGGACTGGGCATGCACCCCCTGCGCAAGAAACAAGGAGCAGAGGAAAATGAAAAGGGAGTTGAAGAATAATGTATGCTTCATTTCTTAAGGATTTGATCGGCGTGAATCTTGGTCTTGATCTCCTTGGGCGTGAATATTTGTTCCACCTCTCCACGCTCATTGATGATGAAGGTAGTGCGAAGCGTACCCATATAGCTTCGACCATACATCTTCTTCTCTGCCCATACACCAAAGGCTTCGACAAGTTTCTTCTCTGTGTCGGCAATCAGGTTAAAGGGGAGATTGTTCTTGTCGATGAACCTCTTGTGCGAGGTATCACTGTCAACACTCACACCCAGTACCTCATAGCCTTCGGATTGTAGTTGGTCATAACGATCACGCAAACTGCATGCCTCAGAAGTGCAACCAGCAGTGCTGTCCTTTGGGTAGAAATACAGCACAAGTTTCTTACCAGCAAAATCACTCGCTTTCACTTCCTCTCCATTTTGATTCTTACCGAGAAACTCGGGTATCTTGTCACCTATATCCATATATTCAAAGAAATTAAAGTTGATGAACTACACGTGATGCACGTTGCATCAGTTTCGGAGTGCAAGTTACAATTTTTCCAAGAAACCGAGGTTATTGGAAAGTCATAATTTTTAAGGGGAGCTCAATAAAAAAGAAAGGGATGCTAAATTAGCATCCCTTTCTCTGATATGTTTACATTTTAAAAATGATATTGCAAACCGAGGTTCAGCGTGTTGAACACATTGTATTTGCCAGAGCTCTCAACCGAACGGAGGATATCATCCGGACCGAAGAAAGTATAGACATTATGCTGGTAGAAGAGCGAGAGAGGCTTGCTCAACTGAAGGCTGAGGTTCATACCTCCGTGCAGACCGAGATAAGCCTTGGCATCAGTATCTACGAGCATGTTGTGATCGTATTTAGCTGGATCGAGGTTAGTATCCCACTTGTCGCTTTCACCGCAGTAAACACCGAGCACAGGACCGAGCATCAAGTTCACATTGAAACGAGATGAAGGCTTTCCACTTCTGAAGAGGTTAAGTACATTCACCTGATAATCGAGAGATGTCATACTCAGAGTGACTGTGCGCTTCATGTGTGCATGATACTTTACTGTCTTGCCATCACGTTTGCGAGTGAAGGTGTATGGAGTGAAAGAATCATAGTAAGCGTCGTTGAGGATTTCCTCGTTCAGACGGATTGCATTGATATTGTCGAACTGATAACCGACGAAGAACAATCCATTGAGTTTGTGCTTGCCGTCGCCAGTGTAATATCTCTTCTGCAAGAAGAAGTTTGTTCCACCTCCCAAACCAACAAACCAGCCTGGGTTCTGGCTATAGTTCGCAGCATCCTCACGAGCGTAGTCGTTGTTCAGGAAGACCTTGAGACCTGCCCTAAGTGCGAAGTGGTCGTGACGAAGACGCTGCTCCACAAAATGACCTTGAGACTTTCTGGGCTGTTTGTGGATATAGTGAGTGAACAGGGGTTCAATCTCGAAATGCAGGTTGTCGGAAAGACGCACCCAAAGTTGAGCACCGTAGCGGTAGCCATAGTACCAACGACTCTCACGCTGAACACGCCAATCGTTAAGTTGCGGATGCTGCAACACCATTCGGCCCATCTCAAGACCTGCAAGGAAGTTGATACCTACTGGAGCGTTCCAGTTGTAATTACGGCTAAAGCCAAGTGGATTGAGCAAAGCGTCGAAAGAACCCGATACAGTGCCGAAAAGGTGTTTGCGCTCATAGGAAGGCATGTCGCCATGTCCCTGAATCTCATTCACCTTCCACTTGTTGAAGTTGGCGTTGGCACCAATACGGAATCCTGTGGCATTCGACATCCACCAACCAGCGTAGGCAGAGAAAGACTGTCCCCAAGTGTCAGAAGGGCTGGTATTGCCCAGATTCTTGATATATCCCATACCACCTAAGTACTCCAAGAAGAGGGGACGACGAGAGTCAGCATCATCCTCGCGGAAGTAGCGCTGGAAGTCCTGGAAACGCTTCTTGAACTCGCCTGCATTGAACTTGTAGGAAAGGCGATTGTCGAAGTAGTAGATATACTTGAAGTTGGTCTTGAAAGCCCAATCATACTTATGGAAGTCAGGCTGTGTGAAATCCATATTGGAGTGATTCGACATCAGCATAACCTGTGGTTCGATAGCCAAACTGGAATGCGAACCAGCGAAGAATTTCAACTGAACACCGGCATGTGCATTATAGTCCCATTCGCTCTTCTTTGATTTCGGATAGGTGTTAGCACCCAGTTTTTGATACTGCAATCCAACACCGATGAAAGGCGAAACTTCAAATGGACGCTCTGGTCTGTATCCATAGAGATAAGACGAGAGGTTAAGCATATAGTCGATGTCTGCTTCTGCATAGCGGTAGCCACTTGGTTTGCCTTTCAGGAATCCCAAACCCAGTTCACCACCGACACGGAATGAGCTAACCCAGTTGATTTGCTTACCTACGTGAATATGACCGAGTGTCACAGGAGTGAGCTTTCGAGTGGAATTGGGTTGTGAGAACAGCATGACACCAGCACCACCTTCTACAAACCAGTTGTTCCAGAATTTGCCTTTCTCGAACAAATCACCCTTGAAATAGTGACGACGCTCAAGCGCATAATCGAGTGCATTGAAACTCTCCGCAGTCCTCACCATGTAGCCCAACGAGTCCACAACGATGGTATCGTTGATGTTCTCCTCTACATCAGTGATACTGGCAACACTGTCGATATCCGCTACCTCGACATGATCAACAGCGCTTGCCATTGCAAACGTGCCTATACTCAATATTGCAACTAAGGATCTCTTTAACATAGTTTCTTTATGTTTTGAACATTCTACCGAGAACTTTCATTCCCGCAGAATTTGTGTTTATATCAGTCTTAATTGTTCTTTATCGCTTGTCAGTAATTTGAAACTCTTAGTTCCTTCTGGAACGTCTGGACCTCTTTGAAGGTTCATTAGCGTTCTCGTCCTCACTTTCCACTGCCTCTGCATTGTTCTTGCGCATCATGAGTGCATTGAACTTAGCACGGTAAGCATTGGCACGATTCTTCACGTATGGATGAGACTCACGTACCTGATCGGGGATGTTAGCATCGGTCAGATAATACTTGTAGTATGTCTGATCCAGGTCGAAGCTGTGCTGCAAGTAAGCCAAGAAGTTGGGAACGGAATCCTCAACAATCTTCATAGCCTCATCAACACCCAGTTCATTCATCAGCGCGAGCACTTCCTCTTCACTGAACTCAGACTCAGAAACGCTTCTCACACCCTTGATGTACCACTTCTTGGCGCTGTTGTCGGGCAAAGCATCTACGAGACCATTTACATATTCGTCTGTAAGACCCAACTCAGGCTGAAGCTCATGGCAAAGCACTGCATTGTTGAAGTCGCTTGTACCTCTGACATACTCAAGTGCACGAAGGGCACGTTCCTGCTCATCGGCAGTCTTTGGCTGCTTGAAGAAGAGGGTTTCGAGGTCTGTGAAGGCCTTGATCTCGTAGTTGTCCTGAGTGTTAGGCAAGAGATTAGCAAGGTGGGCAGCCTCTGCAAGATGTCCTTGCTTGAAGTACATGATTGCCTGGTTGGCCACGATAGCCGGTCTGTTGACTGTGTATTTGTAGTCATTATCCACAGAGATAGGACGAACCACATTCAGACCGACGTTGAAATCAATGAATGGAGCAAGGATAGAAACATCCACAGAATCATGTTCGATACAATAGACGGCCATTCTGTTTGCCACGTATGCAGCAAATGGACTATAGCGTGATGTACTTCTGTCTTTGAGTTCGTTATAGCACCTGATGGTCAGTTTATCGAGTTCAGCTGGATCTTTGATCTGGTTGAAGAGGTGATAGTAGTCACCGTTAGAGAAGATGTTCTCACCACCCTCACGATATGAGCGGTCGTTGTAGTAAAGCCAAAGGGCTTCCTCTGGATCGAGAATCTTGTTCTGGCGTACGGTGTAAGTACACTTCATGATACGCTGGTTCTTAAGAATCTGCTCGATAACAGTGGGATAGATAGCCATGTTGCGAATAGCACCCTCACTATTGGTTGTGGCAAAGCCACGAAGTTGGTTGGCCTCCTCACGGTAGCCACGCTTGTCGAGTGAGTCTGCCACGTCACGCCAAGTATAGACATGAGGTGTAGTGCTGCGAACACTGGCTGAGCTGACATAAGGACGTATCATATTGAGTGCTGTTTGCGCACGTGATTCAGACAGACGAACATTGAATGCGTCACGTCCTTCAGGAGATGCAGTACCCATGATGGTCACATTCATCAGTGAACGTCCATAAGAGCGCAACTCACGGATCAGGTAGTTGAGGTTCGAGGTGTTGACAGAATCCTGAGTCAGGCGACTGGTACCGACGATGAACTTGAGTTCGAGGTCGCGTGGTACTTCACGTGTCATTGAGTGAGGAATCTCATAGAACTCTTCAGTCAGAGGCATCTCCTTCTTGGCGAATCCTGCATCGAGCATCTTCCAAGGTCTTCTGGAGTTGCAAGAACCCATGTTAGTCTTGCTGTCGTAGTAGATATGAGTGTAGTCGGAGAGGCAAACTCTCGACACCCACTTGTAGTTCTTATCCACATCAGGTTTGGGATAAGTGTATTTCCAGTTGAGCACAAGTTCATCACCTTTGAGCTGAGGGTTCTCATAATAATAAGGTGCCACAGGATCGTTACGGTCGTAATCGAAGCTCTTGCGGCGCTGCTGGGTGTGATGATACTGTCCACCCTCATACACCAGCGGAGTCAGGTACTGTACTGTATCCTCTGTCTGACAGTCGATGACGGCAGGCTGGAAGATGAGTCGTGACTGCTTGCGGGTATATTTCTCAGGAAGAACGACACTCACATTCCAGTGCAGGTCAGATCCTTCGTCAACAGGAGGCAACTCACGTATGCTGACATTCCTGTAATCACCCACAACTTCTACGTTGCGGAGAATAATACCGTCTTCTTCGGTGAACTCAATGTTGTAGGTAAGCTGTGTACCATTGATGGCAACGTACTTCACAGCGCCTTCGTAGAAGACGAGGAGTGCACCGTCAACAGAGATGTCGGCCTCGAAGTGACCTTCATAGTCGGCTTTTACCACGTCGTTGGCATTGATGTTCACTGTATTGCGTTCCTCTTTGCTCCTGGCACGGTACTTCTGGGCAACCACTTGTGCTTCCTTTGAATTATCGAAGATATAGACATTCTGCGACAAGGGCACACTCTGACGTTGTCCAGCAGTGTTCTTCAAGGTCTTGTACACCTTACCATTAATGTGTATTGCCTGTGCAGCGGCCTCACTTGCATACCCAACCAGGAATAAAATCAGTATGACTGAGTGTCTAAGTATATTCTTATAAGTCGTCATCTTGCTGTCATTTATTATCATTAACTAATATGATTCTTGTTCACCAAGCCATGGATTATCTGAAGATGTACATGAACGAGATACCTATCTTTGTCGGGATCAGAGCTGCTCCCATTTCAGACTTGTAGGTATCTGGACGGATGAAGAGCTCTGCACCGTTGGCTCCAGGGTAGTAAACTTTTTGGTGATACCACACATAGCCCAAACCTGCATGGCAATCGACCGCAAGTCTTCTTGAGAGGTTGAAGACATAACCGAATGTCAGTCCCACTCCAGCAGCGTCGCCTTTGTGCATTTTGTTTTTCCATTCTGCCTCATAGGTGCCGAGCAAACCGCCAATACCCACGAAATGGTGGTTCATGGGGCGTCCACCAAACCAATATCTGTATTCTGGTTGCAGAGCGAAACCTTTGGCATGCTTGCCATAGGGGTGATATGCTCCAAGCACATTGAGGCCGACAGTACTACGGTCGCCTATGACCATTTCAACTCCGAGATCAGGTATAGCAAGGGCGTCGGATGCAAGGTTAGTATTCACTGCGATCATCTGTGCCTTGGCACAAACTGAGCCCACCAATAAAGCCAATATTAAATATAATTTTTTCATCTGAAGTATCTTTTATGCTTTAATGCTTGCTGTGTCTTAATTAAGTGAATGTATAAGCAGACTTTGACTATCTGTTACGCTTAGCAGCTGCCTTTGCCTCCTTGGCGGCTTCTTTCTCAGCAGCCTTCGCAGCCTTGGCTGCTTCCTTGTTGGCTTTCAGCTGTGCCTTCGTACTTTCCTTCTCGGCCTTCTTAGCGGCTTTCTCTGCTGCCTTCTGTGCCTTCTTCTCTTCCTTGGTCAGCTTCACGCTCTCACGGCCCTCGTCTCTCTCAACATAGTCTTTGTTGGCCTTCAGGCGTTTGGCCTCGGCTTTCTGAGCAGCCTTCTCAGCTTTCAGCTGTTCCTTGGCTGCTTTCTTCTCGGCCTTGAGCTGTGCTTTGGCTTCGGCTTCCTCTTTCTTCTGTTGCTCTTTCAGTGCCTTAGCCTCTTGCTTTGCCACTTGTATAGAGTCATGGCGAATCTGACGCTCTCTTGCCTCGCGTTCGCGAGCAAGCTCTCTTTCGTTGATTCTTCTTCTATAGGCATCGTCAACCACGCTTCTCTTTCTGTAGCGGTCCTTGATGCCAGGTCCGAAGCGGTAGATGAAAGTCATGCTGAGGTCGTTGACCACAGGATAGTTGAGGAGATGCCAGTCCTTCTTGGGCTCATACACATATCGGTCAGCCTCTGTGTCGCGGTGGAACTTCTGGTCCTGAGTGTACATAGCACCCACGTTCAGACCAAGTTCGAAATCCACATTGCTTCCGTTGCGATAAGCATAAAGACGCTTGGCGAAACCCAGGGAGACACCTCCCATCCAACCTTTGCCCTTGTAGCCGTTCCTGGCGAACTTAATCTGGTAGTCATCATAACTGCCGTAGATACCCACATAGTAGGCAAAATACTTTGGTGTACGCCAGTACTTGCGGAGCTCAGCCCTCACTTCTTTGATGTCATAGACATTGTAAGTGACTCTTGGATGCCTGGTGTTGGGATTGTATCTACCATACACTCCTATCGTCCATTTACTCCAGTTGCGGTTGGCCAAATCGAACTCAAAGCCGATGTTGGGAGTGAGTATCAACCAATCGAAAGCATTTGTCTTAATGGCAAAACGCTCACCAAAACTCAATGTGTCAAGACGATTGGAGTATAGTCCAGTGTTCTGTGCCGACACACTTGCAGGTTGCAACAACCCCATAACAAAGACTAGTCCTGTAAACAGGCACTTTCTGAAAATCTTCCTTGTCATTTGTATTTCTTATTGTAGGAAAACAATTAATATTATCGATAAAAAGCTTTTTCAAAATTGTATATACTTTGCAAAGTTAAACCTATTTTTAATTCTACACAACTCTTTTGTGATTTTTTTTACACAAAAACCTGTTTTTTGGAATTATCATGGCGTTTTCTTTCATTTTCACGGGTTAAATATTGTTAATTGTTGAACATTTCCGTAAAATGTCCATTAAATGGTGGAAACGACACGACGAAGCAAACGAAGAAAGGCTCCTTATTCTGAAAGGCAATGGACAGATGCCACACATCAAAAAAAGGACAGCCGGTGACATGTGCATCGGCTGTCCTTGCGACAGTATGATTTGTAAGCTTTTATTCCTTGACGGGTGAAGTCATGCCGACTTCGATACGGTTTCCGCTGAGGAAGATTTTCTTAGCCAGAGCCTGGATGTCGGCAGGAGTCACACTGTTGACAAACTCCAGGTAACCTGTATGGAAGTCAAGGTCACGGCGCACCTTGCTTTGGATGATGGAACTCCAGTAGCCATTCTTCTTCTGGTTCTCGACGTAGGTACGGTTGAGATACTCCTTCGCCTTCTGTACGTCTTCCTCCTTAGGTCCGTTGTTGACCATGTCTTCCACGCCCTTATAGATGATTTCCGTCATGTAGGCACGCTTCTCTGGTGCTGTGGGCAGTGAGATCTGGAACGAGGCTTCCTCTTCGGGATAATACGAGAGGCTTCCGCTCACACCTACGCTATAGGCACCTCCTTCATCCTCACGTACGGTCTGTGTGAACTTCATGTCCATCACTTGCTCAAGATAGTTGATCAGGACGGAGTTGCGCATGTCGTACTCGATAGGGGTGTGATAGATGAAGCTGACGATGGCGTTAGGTGTTTCCTGTTCCTTCTCAAAGACATTGGTGATGACACCCTTTGTCATTTTGAGACTGATGTCTTTGTAGTTCTCCTTGGTCTTGAGCACTGGCAGTGTGGCGATATACTGGCAGAGCATGGGGCGCAGGGAGTCGAGGTCTATATCGCCGATGAAGAAGAAGTCGAAGTCGTTGGCATCGGCAAACCTTTCCTTATACACCTGAATCATCCGGTCGTAGTTGAGTTTATCGACATCCTCGCTCTTTACTCTCAAGGCGCGCACATTGTTTTTATAAAGCACGCTGGTCATCGTGTCCTGGAAGGCAGTCGTTGGGTCGAGGTCTTGGTTCTTGAGGGCTTCCTTGACTCTGGCGAGGGTAGAGTTGAACACCTCGTTGTCTCTTCTTGGAGCTGTAAAGCGCAGATAGACGAGCTGCATCATGGTCTCGAGGTCTTTCTTCACGCAGCCACCCGACACTGACTCACCGTTGCTGGATATACTCACAGAGGCGCTGGCCTGTTTGCCGGCAAGTTTCTTCGACAATTCGATATTGCTGAAGTTGCCCACACCGCCGAGAGTCACCATCGAGGCATTGTCGGTGTTGAGGAAGTCCTCATCGCCATAGAGTGAAGTACCACCCCAGCTGGAAGCGGTCATAGAGATCTGATTGGGGGCGAAGTCAGTCTGTTTCACCCACACCTTGATGCCATTGGAAAGCGTCAGCAACTTGGTGCCGAAGACACCATCCTCTTCTTTCTTGATCTTTCCAGGCTTGGGCAGGTTGGCCACGAGCGGTTCGTTGCTCACCTCTTCCGTGTATCCTTCGATGTTCTCAGCCTCTACTTCCTTGAGGATGGAAAGCAGTTCTTCCTTGGTGGGATAAACCATTCCTTCCTTATCGGGAGCGAAGACAGCAATGACGAGGTTGGAGTCGGAAACCAACTCACCCAACATTTGGTTGATCATATTCACCTGCACGTTGTCGGCGATAAATTTCATGTTCTGGTGCTCCCACTCGATACCAGTGACAGGTTCTCCGTCCTTGAAGTGGTTGACCAACTCATCGACATAGGCTGAATTAGTGATTTTATCACGCTGCTCGTAGGCATTGTCGAGCCTCGATTTGAACTCTTCCCTGAAGCGCTCATATTCCGACACGGTGAATCCATGTCTTGTGGCGCGAAGGATTTCGCGGTAGAGAGCAGCCACACCTTCCTTGTAGCCATTTTCTTTGCAGGCCACAACACCTGTGAAGGCATCCATGGTCTTAGCCACGAGGAACTGTCCGTTGCCCACCTGTGCACCAAGGAAAGGTGCGTTCTCTTTCTGCAGGATTTCGGAGATACGGTCGCCAAACATTCCTGCGATAGCGTTGTTCAAGTAGTTGTAAGCCACGTAAGCCATGCTCTTCTTCATCTCGTCGGGGAAACATTCATGTTTCCACATGAGGTAGATCTGTGTCATTTCCTGCTCCTTGTCCTTAGCTATGGACACGATGGGCTCCGCGTTCTCAGGCACGGGGTAGTATTCACGCACAGCGGGGTTCACGGGTGCCTCGATGTCAGCAAAGACCGTCTTGATCTTCTGCTCCATCTGGTCCACATCCACGTCGCCCACCACAATGATAGCCTGCAAGTCGGGGCGATACCATTTCTTGTAGTAAGCGCGCAACACGTCGGGCTTAAAGTTCATCACCACGTCCATCGTACCAATAGGCATGCGGTGAGCGTACTTGCTGCCTTCAAACAAGGTGGGGAACGACGACTCATACATACGCATCATGGCACTACGACGCATGCGCCACTCCTCGTTGATGACACCACGCTCCTTGTCGATCTCGTCGTCCTCGAGCAGGAGGTTGTGGCTCCAGTCGTGAAGGATGAGCAGGCTGGAGTCGAGTGCGCCCTCAATCTCCACATTCACATTATTTATATTATACACCGTCTCATCGAAACTGGTGTATGCGTTGAGGTTCTCACCGAACTTCACACCGATCTTCTCCAGATAAGTGCGCAGACTTGTACCAGGGAAATTCTTGGTACCGTTGAAACACATGTGCTCCAAGAAGTGGGCCAGTCCCACCTGCTCATCTTCCTCCTGCATGGAACCCACTTTCTGAGCGATGTAGAAATCGGCTCTTTTCTCCGGCCATTCGTTGTGGCGGATGTAGTAAGTGAGTCCGTTAGGCAGCGTACCCTTGCGCACATTGGCGTCGAAAGGCAATTCTGGCATTTGGGCGAACGACACAATGGAAATCAACAGCCCTGCCAGAGTGAAAAGTTTTCTCAAGTTCATTGTCAATAATATTTGATTGAATTTTTGGAATAGTTCTATCTATGTGGTTTCTTCTTATCGTAAGCATGCTTCTCGTAATCGACGGTAAAGTGCAGACCGCGGCTTTCCTTGCGCTCCAATGCCTGTCGGGTGATGAGGTAACCCACGTTGATCATATTGCGAAGCTCGCAGATATCCTTGGTGGCCTTCACGCGTTTGAAGAGGTCTTCCGTCTCTTCGAAAAGGAGGTCGAGACGCTCCCAGGCACGTCTCAGACGCAAGTCGCTCCTGACGATACCCACGTAGGTGCTCATGATCTGTCCCACTTCCTTCACGTCCTGCTTGATCAGCACTTTTTCCTCATTGCTCATCGTGCCCTCGTCGTTCCATGCAGGCACCTTTTCGTTGAACTCATATTCATCCACCATGCTCAAACTGTGTTTGGCTGCCGCATCGGCATAGACCACCGCCTCTATGAGCGAGTTGGAAGCCAGTCGGTTGCCGCCATGTAGTCCTGTGCATGAACATTCACCCACGGCATAGAGTCGTCTGATACTCGACTGGGCGTCGAGATCGACCTTGATGCCTCCGCACATGTAGTGTGCGCAAGGCACAACAGGGATGTACTCCTTGGTGATGTCGATACCTATGCTCAGACACTTGGCGTAGATATTGGGGAAGTGGTGCTTGGTTTCCTCGGGATCCTTGTGGGTGACGTCGAGACAGACATGGTCGAGACCATGAACCTTCATCTCATTGTCGATGGCCCGTGCCACAATGTCGCGGGGAGCCAGGCTCAACCGCTCGTCGTATTTCTGCATGAACTCCTCCCCGTTGGGCAGTCTGAGGATGCCGCCATACCCACGCATCGCCTCGGTGATGAGGTATGCAGGATGAGTCTCTCCCTGATGGTAGAGTGCTGTGGGGTGGAACTGAACGAACTCCATGTCCTTGACTTGTCCCTTGGCTCGATAGACCATGGCGATACCGTCGCCTGTGGCGATATTGGGGTTGGTGGTGGTGGCATATACCGCACCAGTACCTCCTGTAGCCATCACAGTGATTTTTGAAAGGTAAGTGTCGATTTTGCCTGTCTTGGGATTGAGCACATAAGCACCATAGCATTCAATGTCGGGTGTACGCCTTGTGACACGCACGCCGAGGTGGTGCTGTGTGATGATCTCCACAGCGAAATGGTTCTCCAGCACCTCGATATCGGGATTGCTTCGTACAGCCTCAATCAGTCCGCGCTGGATTTCAAATCCCGTGTCATCGGCATGATGCAGGATACGGAATTCCGAGTGACCACCCTCTCGGTGCAGGTCGAACTCGCCATTCTCCTTCTTGTCGAAGTTCACTCCCCAGTTCACCAATTCCATGATTTGTTCTGGAGCGTTGCGCACCACTTGTTCCACAGCACTGCGGTCACTGATGTAGTCACCGGCTATCATCGTGTCCTCAATATGCTTGTCAAAGTTATCCACGAGCAGGTTGGTCACGGATGCCACACCACCCTGAGCCTTTGCGGTATTGGCTTCGTCCATGGTCGTCTTGCAGATGATGGCTATTGAGCCCTTCTTTGCCCTTGCGACCTTGAGGGCATAACTCATTCCGGCCACACCTGAGCCGATGATGAGGAAATCAAATTTGCGAGTCATAAGGCTTTATTCTTAAAGTTATTTTTTTCGGAGTCTTTTGGGGTCTGGTTGGCTTTTGGATAGATGCTCTAGATTTTCTAGATGCTCTAGAAGCTCTAGATTTTCTAGATGCTCTAGATTATCTAGATGCTCTGGATTCTCAAGCCTGAAAAAGCACTTTTTCACCTTTATAAAGTGTGTAATTATGCTAATCAAATGCAAAACTAATAAAAACCTTTGTTCTTTGGCCTACTTATTCGAAATATTTCGCATTTTTTTTGTACATTGCACCCAAAAACGAAGAAGATGGACCGTGTTTTCCAATCAAAAGCAGATTTCAGCAGTTATTTGCTCCTCGCTTTCGCCTTGACAGCGACAATCTGGGCGATGTGGAACAAGACGGGTCTGATCTATGCTCCGTGCATCGTTCTGGTTGCCCTCATTGTAGAGCGCATCATCCACACCCAATACGTGGTCACAGCCGATGGGCACCTTGTCATCCAGAGGGGCAGACTCTCCAAAGACAAGACCCTTTCCATCCAATCCATCGCGAGAATCGACCAAGTCTCTCGCTTCCACATCGGCCGCAAGTCGTTCGGCCAGTACCTCATTGTCGTCATGAGCAGCGGCGAGCAGGTGGCTATCCAGCCCAAGAACGAGAGCGCATTCGTAGAACACATCACCAAGCGGCGACACCAGATGGACCAAGCGGCTCCCAAACACATTGCCCCATCCGACAACGCATCATCAGCTGTATTCACTTCTGACGACCTGACAACAGCTATTGATGACGAAACCGACGAAGAATGAACATAAAAACTATCAGAACACAACCAAGAATACAATGAGAACTTTCGCTTTCACCATCCTTTTCCTCTGTCTTTGCTCATCATCCCAAGCACAAATCATTGACAACAGGAGCAAAACAGACACACCGGGACGGTTTGCACATACCAGCGACACACTCGTCGCTACAACCCTCCTTACCGATAGCATCATCACAGACAGCATCATCAGCGACTCACTGCCTGCCATAGAAGGGATACCATGGGATGCGCAGTTGCAACACGACCTCAATGCCTTGGCACGTGAGGCCGACCTACAGCCCTTCACTACAGGTTTCTACGTCTATGACCTCACCGCTGACACAGCCATCTACGGCTACAACGACTCCAAGGTGATGCGACCGGCTTCCACACAAAAAGTCATCACCACGGTCTCGGCTCTCCATCTGCTCGGTGCCTCCTACCCCTACAAAACCCGGGCTTGCTACACCGGTACCATCCAGGACAGCGTGTTGCGGGGCAACATCTATGTGGTGGGCGGTTTCGACCCCGTCTTCAGCCAGAGCAACTTCGCCGATTTGGTCAATTCGGTGTGTGAATTGGGCATCAAGCGCATTGAGGGACGTGTGCTGGCCGACATCAGCATGAAAGACTCCACCTACTGGGGTGAGGGCTGGTGTTGGGACGACGCACCCTCACCGACAGAGCCTTATCTGACCCCTTTGATGATTGAGCGTGGCTGCGTGGTGGTGCGCGCCTCGGGCAACAAAGCCTCCACCGAACCCCAGTCGTCGTTTGTCACGATGAGCCCCAGGGGGGCTGGCAAGTTCAGCGTCAGCCGCAACTGGATGTCCAATGGCAATATCATCACCACCACCGGCACAGGATCCAAGTCCATCAGTGTCTTCCGACCCGATCTCTTCTTTGTCTGCACGCTCTGCGACCGTCTCCAGGAACGAGGCATCAGCATAGCCAGTCCCGACAGTTCCAAGCCCATTTATGGCATTGGCAATCTTCCCGACACACGTTCGGTAGAGTTCTTCTGCATGACACGGACACTGAGTCAGTTGCTCAACAAGACCCTCAAGGACAGCGACAACCTCTACGCCGAGTCGATACTCTACCACATCGCCTACAACAAGGTTGGAAAAGGCGCCACAGCAGCCGACGCCCGCCACGCCATCGACGCACTCATCAAACAGGCAGGTGAGTCGTCTGCCTCCAGCCGAGTGGCCGATGGAAGCGGTGTGTCGCTCTACAACTACACCACACCACGCATTCTCGTGGCCATGCTCCGTTTCGCCCACAAAGACAAGAGCATCTTCGACAATTTCTTCCCCGCCTTGCCCATCGCTGGCATGGACGGAACTCTCAACATGCGCATGACCAAAGGCAATGCCTTCGGCAACGTCCATGCCAAGACCGGCACCGTCAGTGGAGTGAGTGCCCTGGCTGGATACGTCACCGCTTCCAACGGAAACCTTCTGGCTTTCAGCATCATCAACAACGGATGTCTGAAGATATCCAACGCACGAGCACTCCAAGACAAACTGTGCCAGGAACTGGCCAGATAAATGAACAAAAACATTATGACCATCACAATCCACCAACCCCCAACCCCTTATAAAGGGGCAATCCACCTGCCATCCTCAAAAAGCATCAGCAACCGCGCTTTGGCCATCATGGCGCTGTCGGGGCATCACGACCGCATGCCAGACAACGTGTCGGACTGCGACGACACACGTGTGATGATCCAATGGCTAAAGACCCAACCTGAAGTGATTGATATCGGAGCAGCAGGAACCGCCATGCGCTTTTCCTCCGCCCTGCTGGCTGTGAGCGAAGGCACACATGTCATCACTGGCAACGAGCGTATGCGCCACCGCCCCATCTCGGTGCTGGTCGATGCCCTGCGGCAATTAGGAGCCGAAATCGATTATGTTGAGGAGCAAGGGTTTCCGCCCCTTCGCATCAAAGGCCACAGCCAGTTGAAAGGCGGGAGCCTGCATCTGCCCGGCAATGTCAGTTCGCAATACATCTCAGCATTGCTGATGATAGGTCCTGCATTCAGTCAAGGACTGACACTTCATCTGGATGGGGAAATCATCTCCCGACCATACATCAACCTCACCATCAACATGATGCGCGACTTCGGTGCCAAGGTCGCCTGGACCGATGAGCGCACCATCAGTGTCGCGCCGCAACCCTATAGCCTTACAAACTACCACGTGGAAAGCGACTGGAGCGCGGCTTCATATTGGTATGAGATTGTGGCGCTATCGACTGGCTACGAGGTGCAATTGCCGCTCCTCTTCCCCGAAAGTTACCAAGGCGACAGCCAGGTGACACGCATCTTCGACCTTCTTGGGGTAAAGACCGAATACCATAAGGACACTGATGGCAATCCTTGTGTGACACTACGTAAGGGCGCTTGTATGGTGGAGCGGCTCGACTATGATTTCGTCAACCAGCCCGACCTGGCCCAGACCCTTGTTGTCACCTGCTGCATGATGGGTTTGCCTTTCCGTTTCACTGGACTGCAAAGCCTACGCATCAAAGAGACCGACCGCATCGCCGCATTGGAGTGTGAACTTGCCAAACTGGGTTACACCATCACCGACTACGACAACTCCGTCATGGAATGGGACGGAACGAAAAAGGAGTTAGCCCAACCGCAACCCATCGACACCTACGAGGACCATCGCATGGCCATGTCGTTCGCCCCATGCGCACTGACTTTAGGCTCAATCAGCATCAACAACCCACAGGTGGTCAGCAAATCCTACCCACGTTTCTGGGACGACCTACGTCAGGCAGGCTTCACCATCACCGAAAATCTTTGAAACCACAAGAACAGAACGTATGTTTTATCTGATTATATCATTATTCATCCTTGCCGCTGTGGCTCTGGCAGCAGGGTTCATCCGCGAGAAGAAAAACCAAAAGAAACTGGAACGGGGCGAGATCCAGGAACTGCCCTCCATCCAGCAGGTGGAGGACATGACCTGCTGTGGACAGCACGAGGTCTGCGAGAAAGACAGCCTGCTCGCGGCATTGAGCAAAGAAATAGAATACTACAACGACGAGGAACTCGACCGCTATCGCGGACGTCCGTCCGACGCTTACAGTGAGGACGAGGCAGAGGAATTTCGCGAGGTGCTCTACACCATGAAGGAAACCGAGGTCGCCGGATGGGTGAGAAGTCTGCAGCTGAGGGCTGTGGAAGTACCCGACCAAGTGAAGGACGAGGTCTTCCTCATTGTCGGTGAACGCAGATTCGCCAAAACGTCGTGAAAAGCAATAAAGCGAAGATTCTGACGTTATTGAATAATAAGGGGCCTAAGGACTTTAAGGACCTTAAGGACTCTAAAGACCCTAAGGACCTTAAAGCCCCCCAAAAAAGAGAATCATGAGGAGACTTGCCTACTACATATTGCTGCTGGCCTCATCGCTGATGGTCTTGTCGTGTTCCAATTCCAAGAACACGGCCTTGACCCGTGCCGTGCAGTCGTTCAAGGCAAGATACAACACCTATTACAATGGTCACGTAGCCTACAAAGAGGGCTTCGACGCACAGGAGAAGGGCAATAAGGACAACTACACCGAGGTTATCCCCATGTACATGACGGGCAACAAGGCCACACTCAACATCGGTTCGTCCAGCTACGAGACAGCCATCAACAAGTGCCAGAAGACCATCAAGCAGCATTCCATCACCAAGCGCCCCGAATGGAACAGCAACAAACCCAAGAAGCCCAAGGACAAGATCTGGTTGAGCCAGAAAGAATACAACCCATTCCTCTACAAGGCATGGTTCCTCATGGCCGATGCCCAATTCCACAAAGGAGAGTTCTTCGAGGCAGCCACCACCTACGCCTACATCCAAAACCTCTATTTCTCACATCCAAAAATCATCGCCAAGGCGCGCATTCTGGAAGCCCGCTGCTATGCCGAGATGGGCTGGAACTACGATGTGGAAGACCTGTTGCGCCGCACCCGACGCGACAGCCTCCCCCGCAAGTACGAGTCGATAGAGGCGGCTGTCAGGGCCGACGTGCAAATCCGGCAGAAGCAATATGCGGAAGCCATTCCCAATGTGGAGAAAGCCATCAAGTCGGTCAGACGGGGCCAACAGAAAGCACGACTATACTTCCTTTTGGGCCAACTCTACCACAAGGTGGGTGAAGACACCAAGTCGTACAAGGCGTTCAATAAGGTCATCGCCAAGAATCCACCCTACGAACTGGAGTTCAATGCCCGCATCCAGCAGACTGAGGTCTATTCCAAGGGACGAGGCAAACAGATGATCAGGAAGTTGCAGGCCATGGCCCGCAACCCCAAGAACAAAGACTACCTCGATCAGGTCTATTATGCCATCGGCAACATCTACCTCTCTCAAAACGACACCCTGCACGCCATCTGGGCCTACAAGGACGGAGTGGAGAAGAGCACACGCAACGGACTGGAGAAAGGCGTGGTGCTGCTCCATTTGGGACAACTCTACTACGAAAGGGAAGAGTTTGTGAAGGCTCAGGACTGTTATTCCAAGGTCATCGGACTCATTGACAAGGACCGTGAGGACTACGACAGCATCAACGAGCGGTCGAAGATCCTCGACGAGTTGCTCCCCCACGCACAAGCCATTGAACTGCAGGACAGCCTACAGGCTTTGGCCCGAATGGACTCCGTGGAGCGCATGAAGGTCATCGAACGCATCATCGACGAGGTGAAGAAGAAAGAGAAAGAAGAAGCCAAGAAAGCCGCCATCGCCGAGAACGAGGCAGCCCGTCCAACTCAGAACAGGACACAACAGGGCATCAACACCGCACGCGCAGGCCAGCAAGCTACTGGCGAGTGGTACTTCTACAACTCAGCAGCGGTGGCATCCGGTAAGACAGCCTTCCAGCAGAAATGGGGTAAGCGCGAACTCGCCGACAACTGGCGCCGCAACAACAAGACGGTGCTTTCCGACTTCAACGCACCCGAGGAGGTAGAGGGTGACTCCATCCCCTCCGACTCCATTGCCACCGATTCACTGGGCAATGTGGCACAACCCACCGACACGCTCGACGAGGACGCCAAGAAGCGACAGAAATACGAGAACGACCCCCATCGTCCTGAATACTACCTCAAGGACATCCCCTTCACCGAAGAACAGATGGCCAACTCCAACGCACTGCTGGTGGATGGCCTGTTCAATGCCGGCATCATCTACAAGGACCAGATGGAGAACTTCCCCTTGGCGGAGCGCACCTTCCAGCGCGTCCTCGACCTCTTCCCTGGTTTCCAGCAACGTGATGAGACCTTCTACAACATGTATCAGCTCTACTACCGTCTGGGCCGCATGGACGAGGCGGAAGTGATGAAAGACTCCTTGGTCCAAGGCTATCCAGACAACAAACACGTTGCGATGGTCACCGACCCCAAATTCGAGTTCAAGGCACGCTATGGCAAACAAGTCGAGGACTCGCTCTACCAGGAGGCCTACCATTCCTATCTCAACGACGAGTACCAGCGCGTGGTCGATCTCAACGAACTCACAGAGAAGGAATATCCACAAGGCCAGAACCGTCCCCTCTTCATGTACCTCACTGCCATGAGCCGCCTGCAGCTGGGCGACCGAGGCCAGTTCCTCTCCTCACTCAAGGAAATCGTGGAGAAGTATCCGCAGAGTTCGGTAAGCGAACTGGCAGGTCTCTATGTCAAGGGACTCCAGGAAGGGCGACTGCTTGCCAGTGGTAAGTTCGACACAGGGTCCATCTGGGAGCGACGCATGGGCATGGGATTGGGCGAGGACAGCCTTGCCGTCGATACCAACTTCAGCGCCGAGAAGTTTGTGGAGCACATCTTCATCGTGGCTTATCCCCACGACAGCATCGACGAGGACCAACTGCTCTACGAGGTCGCCAACTACAACTTCAGCAACTTCACCGTCAGGAACTTCGACATCGAACTGGTGAAAGGCGACGGAATCGACATGCTTCAAGTCAAGACCTTCCAGAACTTCGACGAGGCATTCATCTACCTCCACCGATTGAACAACGACGAGGGCATGGCCTACAAGCTACAAGGTTTGCGCACCTTCATCATCTCCAACACCAACCTCAACCTGCTGATGAAAGGCAAGAGTTTCGCCGACTACTTCGACTTCTACAAACACTCCCTCGGGGTGAACGCCAACTTCATCTACGACGAGAACGCACTCGACGAACCCACCGACATACCCACTCCAGAGGAACAGGAGGAAATGGACTACGACGATCCATACGACGATGCTGAGGAAGAAGAGGAAAACTATATCTTCTGACGCAAAAACCCCATCAACACTTCGACAACATGAGCAACGGAACACTACTTTGGGTGGACGACGAGATAGAACTGCTCAAAGCCCACATCATCTTCCTACAGAAGAAAGACTATGAGGTGGTGACAGCCACCAACGGACAAGACGCGCTCGACCTGGTCAGGGAAAGGACTTTCGACCTCATCCTGCTCGACGAGAACATGCCAGGACTGAGTGGCCTGCAAACGCTCATGGCCATCAAGGAAATCAATGGCACCATACCTATCGTCATGGTCACCAAGAGCGAGGAAGAGAACATCATGGACCAGGCCATAGGCGCCAAGATCGCCGACTACCTCATCAAGCCCGTCAACCCCAACCAAATCCTGCTGACGCTCAAGAAGCACCTGCACAAACGGTCGATAGAGAATGAGGTGACCAACACCAACTACCAGCAGAACTTCTCCAAGATCGGCATGCAGATCAACGACAGCTACACCATCAGCGACTGGATGGAAGTCTATAAGAAACTGGTGTTCTGGGAATTAGAACTCGCTGACTCCAACAGTGAGATGAGCGATATGCTGAAGATGCAAAAAGCGGAGGCCAACAATGAGTTCGCCAAGTTCATCAAGAACAACTATCTCGACTGGGTGCGCAATCCCGAAAAACGCCCGATGATGAGTCCCGACGTCTTCAAGAAGAAGGTGTTCCCACTGCTCAACGCAGGAGAGAAAGTGTTCCTCATTGTATTCGACAATTTCCGCTACGACCAATGGCGTGTCATCAGCCAGGAACTTGCCAAGGACTTCACTTTCGAGGAAGACCTCTACCTCAGCATCCTGCCCACGGCAACACAATATGCCCGAAACGCCATCTTCGCAGGGCTCATGCCCGACCAAATCGCGAAGATGTTTCCCGAACTATGGGTCGATGAAGACGAGGAAGAAGGCAAGAACCTCAACGAGGAACCCCTGGTGAGGACACAACTCGAGCGCTACCGCCGCACCAACTCTTTCTCCTACCACAAGTTCAACGACTCAGCAGAGTCAGAAAGGATAGTGCAGCAGTTCAACAAACTGATGAACAACGACCTCAACATCATCGTTGTCAACTTCATCGACATGCTCTCTCATGCACGCACAGAGTCGAAGATGGTGCGTGAACTGGCATCAAGCGAAATAGCCTACCGAAGCATCACCGACTCTTGGTTCCGACATTCACCTGTGCACGACCTTTTCAATGCTTTGGCGCAGACCGACTGCAAGATCATCATCACCACCGACCACGGCAGCATCCGTGTCAACAACCCCGTAAAAGTCGTGGGCGACCGCAACACCAACACCAACCTGCGCTACAAAGTGGGAAAGGACTTGAGCTACAACCGCAAGCAAGTGTTCGAAATCACCAACCCTAAGGAAGCTATGCTACCCGTACTCAATCTCACCACGAAGTATATCTTCGCCACCTCCGACAACTTCTTCGCCTACCCCAACAACTACAACTACTACGTGCGCTACTACAAAGACACCTTCCAGCATGGCGGTATATCCATGGAAGAGATGCTCATCCCCATGATCACCCTGCAAAGCAAAAGAGCGCGGCCTGCCAATCCATAAAGGTGTTTTGAGGGAAAATGCGCTGCATTATCTTTTTTTAAGAATCTCCAACGATGGAATCCCAATAAAAAAAAGTAACTTTGTAGTCCGATTGGACAGATGCCACACATCGCGCCCATACAAAGAATACAATAGTAACACAATAATAAGAAAGGAAACAAACAATGATTATCACAGACGAGAACTACGCCGAATTGGCAGCAGGCGACAAGCCTTTGGTGATTGACTTCTGGGCCACATGGTGTGGACCATGCAGAATGGTAAGCCCCATCATTGAGGAATTGGCACAGAAATACGAAGGACAAGTGGTCATCGGAAAAGCCGACGTCGAGGAGGCTGTAGAAGTGACCGCCAAGTTCGGAGTGCGCAACATCCCAACAGTGGTCTTCCTCAAGAACGGCCAGGTGGTTGACAAGGTGGTAGGCGCAGCCGGCAAGGATGTCTTCGAGAGCAAGGTACAGGCTCTCATCGGCTAATCCACCTCATCCCTCTATTGTTCCACTTCTAAACCACAAATGAGACAATGGCAGATTTCGACAACGACATGTTCCTCGACGCTGAGTACGATGCTCAGGAAGTGGAGTTCATCAAGAACTACCTGCCGTCGGAAGTCAAGGACAAGTTCACTGAGGAACAACTCTACTACATCCTTGACGTGATTTGCGAATACTATGTCAGCAAAGGTGTGTTCGATGAGGACGCTGACGATGACACTGAGATAGAGATTGACCTGGACGAAGTGGTCAACTATGTCAAGGAAAAAGCGGAAAAAGAAGGCATCGGTGAATTTGACCCCGAAGACCTCTTTTTCGTCATCCAAGGCGACTTCGAATTCAACGAACCATCCGAAGACGAAGAAAACTAAATCAACAAAAGAAAAAACGAGAAGGTTCCTTCTCGTTTTTTTCTTGATTCCATAAGGACTTTAATGTCTCTAAGGACCCTAAGTCCATTCACTTTTCAATCAACACACACAATGGAAATACACATTCCCTCACTCCAACAAATCCACGAAGCCGCCGAGAGTTTCATCCATGCCATCGGACATGCACGCATCATCGCTTTCTACGGCAAGATGGGAGCCGGAAAGACCACCTTCATCAAGGCGGTGTGCGAGAAACTTGGTGTCACCGATGTCATCAACTCACCCACCTTCGCCATCGTCAACGAATATCTGGATGGCGACGGGCAGCCTATCTATCATTTCGACTTCTACCGCATCAAGAAAGCCAGCGAAGTGCTCGACATCGGTTTTGAAGACTACATCTACAGTGGAAGCCTCTGCCTGATGGAATGGCCTGAGTATATCGAAGAACTTCTTCCCGAGGAAACCGTCAAGGTCGTCATCGAGGAGAACGCCGACGGTAGTCGCACCATCAGCCTGCCCACCATCTAATGCCGACTCCTGAAGCGCCTGACAGTCGATCGGAAAGCGCCATACAGGCTATGCCAGCTGGCGGTCGTTGATGGAGAACGACAACTCCTGATGGGCTTCAAAGAAGTTGACAAACTCCTTTCCTACGCTCATCTTCAGGGCTATAGGCTTGAGCACCACATCGTTCAGGCGGTCGGGAGTGTTGATATGGAAATACACATCGGTGTTGCCAGGGTTGTTCTCCACGATATCCGACAATTCCTCCACCACGGTTGGCGTGAGGTCGCCCAGTGAGATATCGATTCTCACTTTCTCTATCGCATGGTCCTTCACATCGGAGAGCAATTCCACCGTCTTGATCTGAAGGTCAAGTCGGTCGCCTCCGAATTTCGACTGCACAATCTTCGCTCTGATGAACAGTGAGGTGCCCACAAGGAAAGAATTGTGGAAAGTGAGCCAATCCTGACCGAAAAGGGCAATTTCGCCTGTACCTACATAGTTCTCCAACTTGACGATGCCGTAAGGGTTGCCTTTCTTGGTCGTGCCCGTCCGGATGTCGGTGACGATACCACCCAGTGTCAGTTCATCCCGCTTAGCCAATTCAGCATAATTCTCCTTCTGTAGTTCAGTCAGCTGGGTGTTGCAGACGTATTTCAAGACCATGAAGTATTCATCCAGTGGATGGGCGGAGAGATAGATGCCCACTAAATCGCGCTCCTTGTTCAGGCGCTCCAAGTCCGACCAAGGCTCAGCCTCCGGAATCTGAGGATGAACAACCGCCACATCCAAACCCATATCACCAAAGAGTGAATTCATGCTCATCTTTTTGTCGGCCTGGAACTTCTGGCCAAACCTGATGAGGATATCCAGAAAGGCCTCGCTGCCGTTCTTGACAGGAGCGAAGAAAGACTCGCGCCTGACGCCCAGACTGTCGAACGCACCTGAGAGCACCAGACTTTCAAAGGCCTTGCGGTTGACGGCATTGAGGTTGACACGCTCCACGAAATCGAAGATGTCTTTGTAAAGACCGTTCTTCTTCCTCTCCGACACGATGGCATCCACCACCGACTCACCCACACCCTTGACGGCAGCCATGCCAAAACGGATGTCGCCGTTCTGGTTGACCGAGAATTTCAATTGGCTCTCGTTGACATCAGGTCCATAAGTGCTGATACCCATAGCCTTGCACTCATCCATGAATTTGCTGATGTCGGAGATGTTGTTGAGGCTTCGGCTCATGTTGGCAGCCATGTACTGGGCAGGATAATGCGCCTTCATATACGCCGTCTGATAAGCCACCCAAGAATAGCAAGTGGCGTGGCTCTTGTTGAATGCGTAGGAAGCAAACTTCTCCCAGTCTGCCCAGATTTTTTCCAGTACCGCAGGGTCGTGACCGTTTTTCTGCCCACCCTCAATGAACTTCGGCTTCATCGCATCGACGATGTCCTTTTTCTTCTTACCCATGGCTTTACGCAGGGAGTCGCTCTCACCACGGGTGAAATTGGCCAACTGGCGCGAGAGGAGCATCACTTGCTCCTGATACACCGTGATGCCGTATGTGTCCTTGAGGTACTTCTCCATGCAGTCGATGTCGTACTCGATGGGCTTGCGGCCCGTCTTGCGGTCAATGAAATCAGGTATGTAGTCCATAGGGCCTGGACGGTAAAGGGCATTCATGGCGATGAGATCCTCAAAGACAGATGGTTGCAGCTCGCGCAGATACTTCTGCATGCCCGGCGACTCAAACTGGAACGTACCGATGGTTCGTCCGTCGCAATAGAGCTGGTAGGTGGCGGGATCCTCGATGTCGATGTCGTCCACATCCACCTCAATGCCAAGACTGTCCCTGACGTTCTCCACCGCCTCCTTGAGGATCGAGAGTGTCTTGAGGCCGAGGAAGTCCATCTTGATCAGACCCGTCTCTTCAATATAGTGTCCGTCGTACTGCGTGCAGTGCAACTCTTCCTTGGAGTCCTTGTCCTTGGCTGTGCTGACCGGCACCCAATCGGAGATCTCGTCGCGGCAGATGATAAAGCCGCAGGCATGCACACCCGTGTTGCGGATATTGTTCTCCAGCATCACGGCGTACTTGATGGTGTCGCGCAGCACTTCATCGGGCGAGGTACTTGCCTCCTTGAGTTCCTGAATACACTTGATGGCATTGGGCAACGACATCTTGTCGCCAGTAGGCAGTTTGTCGGGAATGGCCTTGCAGAGGGCATTGGAGATGGGCAACGGCAGTTTCTGCACACGAGCCACGTCCTTGATGGCGCTCTTGGTTGCCATTGAACCGTAAGTGATGATATGCGCCACATTCTCAGCGCCGTACTTTTCGGTCACCCATTGCAGCACCTTGCCACGACCGTCGTCGTCGAAATCCACATCTATATCGGGCAGAGAGATACGGTCGGGGTTGAGGAAACGCTCAAAAAGGAGGTCGTACTTGATGGGGTCGACCTTGGTGATGCCGAGGCAATAAGCCACCACCGAACCTGCGGCAGAACCACGGCCAGGACCCACCCATACACCCAGTTCCTTACGCGCTGAGTTGATATAGTCCTGCACGATGAGGAAGTAACCTGGGAAACCCATGGTCTTCATGATGTGGAGCTCGAACTTGATCTGCTCAGCCACATGCTCTGGCAATGGGTCGCCATAGAGGGCCTTGGCACCGTCGTAAGCCAGTTTGCCCAAATAGTCGGCTTCGAACTTGATGCGATAGAGTTTGTCGTAGCCACCCAACTTCTTGATTTTCTTCTCGCCATCCTCGCGCGACATCACCTCGTTGCCGTTCTCGTCCCTGGTGAACTCATTGAAGAGGTCTTCCTCTGTCAGACGCTGACGGTATTCCTCCTCGGTACCGAAGTCTGCCGGAATGGCGAAGTTGGGCATGATGGGCGCATGGTCGATGGAATAGGTCTCCACCTTGTCGAGCACCTCCATGGTGTTGGCCATGGCCTCGGGGATGTCGGAGAAAATCTCGTACATCTCGGCTCTTGTCTTGAACCACTCCTGCTTGGAGTAGAGCATGCGGTTGGGGTCGTCGAGATCCTTGCCGGTGCTGAGACAGATCAAGCGGTCGTGAGCCTCGGCGTTCTCCTCATCCACGAAATGGACGTCGTTGGTGCAGACCAATTTCACATCATGCTTGCGTGCCAGCTCTATCAACACCTTGTTGATTTCCTTCTGCAGTTCGTAGGTCTCTCGGTTGGCGCGTTGGTTGGGGTTCTTCACCTCATGGCGCTGGAGCTCGATGTAATAATCATCGCCAAAGAGCCCCTTGAAGAAAGCGATGGTCTCCTCTGCCTTGTCTATCTGATGCTGACGCACATAGGAAGGCAACTCACCTGCTATGCAGGCTGAGCAGATGATCAGTCCTTCATGATATTTCTTCAATTCCTCGTGGTCGGTGCGCGGACGTGAATAGAACCCATCAACCCAGGCGTGCGACACGAGTTTGACAAGGTTGTGATATCCCTTTTCGTTCTTGGCCAGCACGATCAAGTGCCATCCGCTGCTGTCGGTTTTGGTCTCCTTCAAGTGCATGCTCCGCCTGGCGCAGTACATCTCACAACCGATAATTGGCTTGAAGTTGAGTTTGGGTGTAGTCTTGGCAATGGTCTGCTCGGCCTCCTGACGCAGTTGTGCCTCTGGCTTGTTGTCATACATGTCTTTGCCGTTGCGGTCGAGCCTGACAAGTGTACCGTTGTCGATGTCGGCAATGAGTTTCTGGGCGTCTTTCACTTTGGAGGCATTCTTGCCGTTGACCTTATTGACGGTATTATAGAACTCCTTGATACCGAACATATTACCATGGTCGGTCACAGCCATGCCTTTCATCCCGTCGGCTATCGCCTTGTCGATGAGTCGGGAGATGCTGGCCTGTCCGTCGAGGATGGAATATTGGGTGTGGACGTGGAGATGGACGAAATCTTGCATAAGAGTGGATGGGGATTGATGGGAGTGGATGGGAACTATGGGAATTGATGGGAATAATGGGAGTGGATGGGGGGGATGACCCCACCCCGCCCTTTGGGCACCCCTCCCCTTGGAGGGGAGGGGTGTTTTTATTGAGTTTTATTGATAGGTGGCGATTTGGCCTCCGTCGCTGTCGGCGCAGGTGCGCAGCAGGTGCTGGATCATCTGTGCCGTCTTCATCACGGTGTCTGCGTTGCCGTCGTAGCCATTGACCAGTGCGAGCAGATGGCAGGTGCTGGCATCGATCTTCGTGCGTTCATGGTCGCTGGTGGGGGTGCCTATGCCGCCGAGCGCATCGCGATAGACGGGCAGTCCTTCGATATTGAGCAGACCGCGGCCTATGCCCTCGTAAGGCTCGCCTTCACGCCCTATGCCCAGGACGATACGGTCGCCCTCAATCTTGTCGTAGTCGAAGCCACCGATGCTGTAGCCGTAAGCGATGGAGGCGAGGTTGATGAGGTCCACTGCCGTATCAATCTGATACAGGCCCTTGCCTTTGAGTACACGGCGGATGAGCGCTTCGCCCGATGGACGGTAACGACTGGGGTCCTTGCCGCACTTGCGATAGACGGTTCTCGTGGCCTCTATGGCAGGGATGTGTTTGATGGTATCGACGGTCTGCGACTTGACGTATTCGGCGAGATAGCGGTCTATCTCCTCCCACAAGGCTGTATTGTGGGGGGTGTTGACAAACTCTGCATACACGGCTGCTCCCACAAACTGTGGACACACCTCATGCATCTCGTCCGACACAATGATTGTTTTCTGTGCTAACAGCATGGTTCTGTCGGTTTAGTTTAGTGTTGAGGATTCTGCAGGGTGTCGATGGTAAGCGTCACCACCGTAGAGTCGTTCTTCTCCTCGCTCTTCATCTGGTCGTAGATGGCTTTCTGTCGGAAGGCCAGGTACCACATCAGTGTCACCACGACCAACAGCAACATACCGATGGCCATGATGAAACGGAGGAAGTTTCGATTTGAACGTTGGGCTCTCTTGTACATTTATATTTTTCTTTTTGGGGGAGTTATATGATGGGAATCATGTGCGATTGGGGATTTTGACGATTTGACCCCACCCCTACCCCATTCCCGAGCAAGCTCGCCTACCCGTAGCCTTTCCCCTGCGAGGGGAGGGGAGTTGTTGTAACCTTTTGGTTCCTACGAGGGGTGTTTATGGCTGGAGGATGGAGCGGTATCTGGAAAGGTCGTTCAAGAGGCTGATGGCCTCAATGGCATCCTCGTCGTCCTTGAGTTGCTCTTCGGATATGCCCCTTTGGAAGAACCAGCGTTTCACAATCTCCTGACGCATCAGGATCATGATGTCTTTCTTGAAGTGATTGAACTCCAGCCCAAGGTTGTGCTGCAGTTTTTTCTCCAGGGCATCAAACTCTGCCTTGGCCTCGTTGTAGTAACCCTCGAACTCGGCTGTGGCCTTGAGGTCTTTCAGTCGGCGCTCACTGAGTCGGTCGTACTTGAAGTCGCTGTCGATGGCCATCTGCTTGAAGTCCTCGAAGTCTTGGTCGCTGAGTGAGAACACTGCCACCGATGCAGGCTTCTGGTGGGTTTGGACATAGCGTGTGCCGTAGTCGAGCAACACGTCATCGTTGGAGAGGTAGAAGAGGATGTTGGCAAGGGTGTCGTGCTTCATCTCCACGTCGGGCTTGATGCCGCCACCATCGCGTACCTCACGGCCACCGGCGGTGTGGAAGACGTTGGTCAGGCTGTCGGGCACGCGGCCGTCGGCCCCTACCCTGCCCTCACGACGGCTCTTGTAGTCGATGGCTTGTATGCATCGTCCAGAGGGAATGTAGTATTTGGAGGAAGTGAGTTTGAGACTGCTGTTGTAGGGCAGGTCGCGAGGCACCTGAACCAGTCCCTTGCCGAAGGTGCGTGTGCCTAAGACCACGGCTCGGTCGAGGTCCTGCAACGACCCCGCCACAATCTCTGCCGCTGAGGCTGTATTGCCATTGACCATCACCACAAGAGGGATATCGAGGTCGAGGGGCGACGACTTGGTCTTATAGACAGCGTTGGCGGCTTGCATCTTGCCTCGGGTGCTCACAATCTCCAGTCCTTTGGGCACGAAGAGGTTGACGATATTGATTGCCTCCTGCAACAGACCGCCACCATTGCCGCGCAAATCGAGCACCAGGCTCTCGGCTCCCTCTTCCTTGAGGGCTATCACAGCCTTGCGAACGTCTTGCGAACAGTTCTCCGTGAATCCCGTGAGCAGGATGTAGCCCACTTTGGGAGCAATCAGTCCCTGGTATTGGATGCTGGGCAGTTTGATGTTGCGGCGAGTGATGTTGTAGGACCGCTGTTTGGTTTCGCCGGGACGCATCACCTTGAGCGTGAAGGTGGTGCCGGGTTCGCCGCGGAGCATGTCGCTCACCTCGCTCACCGTCTTGCCCTTGAGGTCGGTGTTGTCGATTTGCTGCAGCACATCACCCACCTGCAAACCGAGTTCAGCGGCTGGCATATCCTCATAAGGCTCTGCGATGACCACCGTGGAGTCTTTCCTCATGCGGATAATCGAACCTATGCCGCCATACTTACCGGTGGTCATGATCTTGAGTTCGCTCATGTCTTCCTCGGGGTAATACACCGTGTATGGGTCCAGTTCCTCAAGCATGGCATCGATGCCAGTGCGTATCACCTTCTGGGCCTCGAGTGTATCGACATAGAAGAGGTCGAGTTCACGATAGAGCGAGTTGAAGATGTCGAGATTCTTGGCAATCTCGAAGTTGTGCTCATTTTTCTTGCCACCTTCCTGGGCGGTGGCTGGCAGTCCTGCAAGCGCTGCCAAAAGGTATATGATCAGTCGTTTCATTCAGTCAATGAGTCAAAGGGGTTGATGGGATTGACGGCCATTTGCCCACATCCATCAAAGCAGTGCTTCGATTTCCTTTTCCACGTCGGTGATCACATCGCTGCGCTTCACCACCTCGTTGGAACGGTTGATGAGGAAGAAAGTGGGCAGGATGCTGACGCCATAGACCTTGGTGGCTGTTCCGTTGGTTTCATGGACGCAGACCCATGGCAGGTTCTCTGTCTGGTAGCGCCAATAGCTGAGGTCCTCGTCGAGCGACACCTGGTAGATCTCGAATCCACGTGAAGCATACTTCTCGTAGAGCGAACGCATCTGCCTGATGCGCTCTTTGGAGTTCTTGGCACTGTACTGCGTGAAGTCGAGCAGCACCACCTTGCCCTTGAGGCCAGTAAGGGCATGCATCTCATCGTCCACGTCGGGCAGGTTGATGTCGATAAGCCCTGTTTCCTGGATCTTGTCTTGGTCGATCTCCACCACCTTGGTTTCGGGTATAGTGGTGTTCTTCATGCCCTCAATGACTTGGTTGCACAGCTGTTCTGTGCGCGGTGCGTCATGATAGGCCCCGTCCCAAGCCGTAGCCACAGTGGCATAGACCTTGACGTCGGTACGGTCGGAATAGGGGTCGTAGAGCAGGAAAGAACCACGCAAGTCGCTGATGACCTGACTTACTGCATAGTAGGCGTAGGCTTTCACTGGCTCATTATAGATATAGTCGTAGGTCATCGTCTGCTTATAAGCCTTGATGAGCGACTGGATGCTGTCGGTGATGTCGCCTGGATACATCGAGGTGTTCTGCTCCAGTGCCACAATCTGATTCTGCAAGTCGTGCTGACGCTTGCTGATTTCCTTGATCTTCTGGCAGTTGTCGGATCCTTCCACTGTGTAGTCGGTGGCCATGGTGGGCAACGAAGCCTTGATGGTGATGGTCTCGGTGGAATCGACCGACAGGTGGATGAGGTTGTCTTCCACACGGAGGGTGTAGAACTCTGGGCAAAGCCCTTCGTTCTTGGCCGAGAATTCAAACTGTCCGTTGCCTTTCAGTCGGGTGGAATCGAGCAACTGGGCACCGTTGATACTATTGGCGAAGAAATAGATGGTCTTGCCTTCGGCATCGGAGATGTTGCCTTTGACATGGAACTTGCCCGACTCATCGCAACTGGCCAGGCACAGTGCCAGAAAAGATAGGAATAATAGACGTTTCATTACTTGATTGATTTTTATCTTGCAAAATTACAATTTATTTCTCAATCGAACATCATAAAAAACGGCAAAATTAGAAATTACTAAAGGGGACTTCTATAAATTCCCCGTTCATCAAATTAATAATCCGAAAAAGGTTGATATGAACTCTTTCGTAATTTCTGGTCTTTCTTTGCATCTGGCTGATTGTCATTCGGTCACAATGCCCGCATTGCTCCCTCATGCCGCACAGCCATCTGCTAAAGAAATCCTTCAGAAATTCCAGAAAGATATTTTATAGAAGCCCCCTAAATGTTACCGCAATGCCAAATTCTGTAACACCACCTTTCGTCCATCAACCGCTTTTGGTGTAACTTTGCGGGAAATAACAAACATCACAAAAGCAAGATACAATGAC
>CAMOWU010000011.1 GCA_946628545.1 uncultured Bacteroides sp.
AAAAAATCAGTGAAAAGGTTTGATTTGTGTGGTATTATCTTGGAAGTGATGGATTTTTTTTCTTATTTTGCGATGATCAACCAAAAACCTACGATTATGAGACGATTTTATTTGCTCCTGATAGCGATGGCACTGATGCTCACCAGTGCCTCCGCCCAGACTGTGAATCTCTTCAATGGCGGGCATCAAGATGCCCAACTGGCTGTTACCGTCGGTTATGTCAACAAGACCTGGCGCACCAACTTCGGCGATGGCGGAGTGAAGAATGAGGGTTTCTGGGGCGACGATCACAAAAGGCTTCACGGCGTTCAGTTTGGTGTTGCTTTCCAACCTTGTTTCACGTTCGGATTAGGTGCCCATACAGGACTGTATTATGAGCTGTACATCTCTTATAAAAACCCTGAAGTGGATTCAGGCAAGCACGATGAGTTCACCGAGCATAATCTCTATCTGCCCTTGCATGCCATGTGGCGTTTCCCCATCACAAGAGACTGCTCCTTCAGCGTCTATGGTGGTGTGGGTTTCAACTGGGCCATGTATGGTACATATAACGACCGTTTCTGGACCATCGGTCCAGATCTGATACCCGAACAGGTTTCGGTGCCGAGGAAATCCCAGAGATATGGCAACGGAGAGTTCCCTCACCACATGAACGTACAATGGGAAGTGGGAGGGCAGTTCCGAATCAAGTGCTTCCAAGCAGGATTCACTTATTCTTTCGGCGCCACCAACCACGACTTCTACGAGGGATATAAGACACGCCAAGACAAGATCAATATTCATCTCAGTTTCGTCGGTAAAATCTTCGGCGACGACTGAACTGCGAACAACTGATTGATCAAGCGTTTCTCATTTCGTGTCAAAGGGTCGTCGGAATCCGCAGCCCTCTTTCCAACGTGAGCAACCGTAGGCGGCCTTACCTTTGATGATCACCCCTGTCTTGCATTCAGGGCAGGGGAGACCCACCCACTCGTCATCATTGCTGACGATGGGTATATGTGGGGCTTGGATGGCGGGTGATGGGCTTTGACGAGGTTGGAAACCAGCCACAATACGAGTGGGGTCAACGACTGTTGAGTTGGAAGGAGCAGGCCCTGTAGGTGGGGTAGGTGATACCACAGGACTTGGCGACACTCCTTCATCACCCTCCTTCTTCTTCGTTTTTCTGGTAGTCGTCTTTTTCGGTTTAGCCTCTCCGTCCGTGGCGTCTTTCTTTGGCGATGTTTTTTTCTTCTTCAAGTCCTCGTCAGTGGTGGCAGTCACAAAACGGTTGGAATGGTCGTTTCGTACCTGGTTGACAATGTCCGCCACCATCTGCTTCAGTTCGTCGATAAAAGTGCGGGCATCATATTTCTTCGACTCTATCTCCCTCAGCTTCTTCTCCCATATACCAGTCAACTCTGCGCTCTTGAGCAATTCCTCGTGGATGATGCCGATGAGTTCCACTCCTGTCGGTGTTGCCACCAAATTCTTTCGCTCCTTGCGAATATAGTGTCGCTTGAACAAGGTCTCGATGATGGCTGCGCGGGTGGAAGGACGACCGATACCATTCTCTTTCATGGCATCGCGCAATTCCTCGTTATCTACGAGTTTTCCAGCCGTTTCCATGGCTCGGAGCAACGTGGCTTCGGTATAGGGCTTGGGTGGTTGCGTCCATTTCTCCGACAGCATAGGAATGTGGGGACCGCTCTCGCCAATCGTGAAGGCAGGCAGTGTGCGCTCCTCGTCGCCTTGCTTCTCGTCCTCGTCTTTCTTGTCGCGAGCATAGACCACACGCCAACCAGGATCGGTGATCTGTTTGCCACTGGTCTTGAACTCCACGTCTTCCACCTTTCCCATCACCGTGGTCGTGAGGAACTTGCAGTCGGGATAGAATACCGATATGAACCGACGTGCCACCAAGTCGAATACACGTTTCTCCATGTCGGTCAGCCCCTGCGGAGGCATGCCTGTGGGGATAATGGCATGGTGGTCGGTCACCTTCGAGTTGTCGAACACTTTCTTGCTCTTGGGCAACTTCTGGCCAATCAAGGGTTCCACCAACGGACCATAGTACCGCATGCTCTCGATGATCTTAGGGCATTTGGGATAGATGTCGTCGCTTAGGAAGGTCGTATCCACGCGGGGGTAGGTCGTGATCTTCTTCTCGTAGAGACTTTGGATCAACTGGAGGGTCAGGTCTGCTGAATAACTGTATTTCTTGTTGCAATCCACCTGCAGCGAAGTCAGGTCGTAAAGGCGGGGCGGCGCTTCGGTTCCCTTTTTCGCAGTCACGTCAGTCACTATGAAAGGAGCGTCTTTCACCTTGTCCAAAAACTCCTGTCCTTCCTCCTGGGTCATGAACTTGCCCTTCGTGGCAGTGAAAGTCACCTCACGGTAAATGGTTGATAGCACCCAGTATTGTTCTGGCACGAAGTTCTCTATCTCCTGTTGGCGCCGAACAATCAGGGCAAGGGTGGGGGTCTGCACCCTGCCGATAGACAGGACTTGGTTGCCTTGTCTGTATTTGAGGGTGTAGAGTCGTGTGGCGTTGATGCCCAAGGTCCAGTCGCCGATGGCGCGGCTCAGTCCCGCCTCGTAGAGCGACTGGTAGGCCGACTGGTCTTTCAGGTTCTTGAAGCCCTCTCGGATGGCATCCTCGGTCAAGGAGGATATCCACAGTCGTTTCACGGGGCACTTGGCCTCCGCTTTCTGCATCACCCAGCGCTGGATGAGTTCTCCCTCCTGACCCGCATCACCGCAGTTCACAATCTCGTCGGCAGCCTGCATCAATTGCTTGATGATAGCGAACTGCTTCTGCACGCCATCATCGTTTTTCAACCGGATGCCGTAGCGTGGAGGGATGATGGGGAGGTCATACACATCCCAGCGCTTCCATCGCTCATTGTATTCATGAGGCTCCTTGAGTTCACACAAGTGTCCGAAAGTCCAGGTCACTTGGTAGCCATTGCCTTCTATATATCCCTGGTGGGTGTGGTTGGCGCCCAGCACATTGGCTATCTCGCGTGCCACACTTGGTTTCTCTGCTATGCAAACTATCATATTCTGTTCTTCTGTAGGGACGCGACGTGTCGCGTCCGCTTTTAAGACATGTTTAAATTGCAAATTTAGACTTTTTTCCCGATTTAAGCCCATCATTCCTGCCAAATCTTAGCTTTGGCTATCCACAGTCAAAACAAAAGTGTATGGAAATAGGCAGAAAAGTCATTTCCATACACGAAAAAAACGAGTCAGTTAGTTTTTCTATCTGAGCAATATCTTTTTAGTCTCTTTGCCATTCTTGCAGACCACTATCCCTTTTGCAGGTAGTGAGGAAAGACGCATGCCAGAGAGTGTGTAGTATTCTTTCTTGGACGAAACGCTATTCAGTGAACGGATGCCTGTGTCGGGATTGTCCAACTTGCGCAAACGTACATTATCGACTTGGAAACCGCCCAATCCTTTGGACTCTCCCTGTGGGCAGTCAAAGCCAATGGTCACTGTCGCTTCCTCAGATAATGCGAACTGAAGGCTCAGCGTCCGCCAGTTGTTGCGGTTTTCATTGTCATTGTTGTTGATGTTCACACTTTCATCTGAGTTGTATGGATCAGAGAAAATCGTGTTCTCACCAATCACTTCTCCTCCTATCGTGGCGAACAAGCGCTGCTGGCCAGTGATGGCAGCATTATCCACACACCGCATATCGCCATAGAGACGGTAATTGCCTGTGGGTAGAGACTGTTGTAGGGTCTGATACAGTCGGACGGATATATAGTCGTTGCCATACCAGATGTGCCAGTCGAAAGCCCCTTCCGTAGGGTTCACAGTGCGTTGGTCACTGGTGCTGATATTGCCGTAGTTGCCATCTGTAGCGGGAAAGTCGAGTGTCCAGTTGGTGGGAGCCCATGGCACCACACCAGTGTCGCGGCTCTCGAAGCCATGGTTCAGGATGTATTCGTTGGTGATGTCGGCACCTTCTTCATCGTCCTTGGGGTTGTCATCGTCGTTTTCTCCCATGTCGTCGGTCAAGGTGCTGCCATCCATCGTGAAATGGTAGTCGCCACTGCCCAATGTGAAACTGACTAACGTATCGGCATACACCACATTGCTTGCTGTGGAGATGGCACTCAATTCCATGCCATTCTCAAAGAGTTGCTTACCCTTGACGACAGGCAGTATGACGGTGGCTGTGGCACCGGCAGGAACACTCAATTCATAGTCGGTAGAAGTCTTGCTGCGCGTCCATGCCATTCGGACTTTGCCACGTGGAGACTGCAAACTGACATCGGCTGTGCTCATGTCTGAAGGTATCCATGGGCGGATCTGAATCTTTTCGTATGCCTCTCCAGCATTGGTGATGCCACCCAACTGACTGAAGAACCATTCCTCGATATGGTCCATCATGCAGTGGTTTTGGCTCAACGACATATCCCAGTATTCCAGTGAAGTGGTGGCACCCTGTTTCACCCAATAACCATAGCTTGGGTAGGAGGTTTTGCGAGCCATCTTATAGACCACGTCGTTGTAGCCATAGGCAGCCAAAGACATCAGCGTTGGGCGAAGTCCAATCTCGCCGGTCTTGATGCTGTAGTCGCTCGCTTTCACTGCTTCAGCCAGTCGTTGGGCTACTGCTGCTTGGTTTTCGTCGTCCACCAAACCATAATAGAGCGCCATTCCGTAGTTGGCCTGATTGCCGTGTTCATAGACTCCGTCCTTGAAGAACCGCTGGTTGAACGCATTCTTCACCAGTGAAGCTTCAGATATCCATCCTGCTGCGTCCTCATCATGCCCCAAGGCAGTGGCCATTTCCGCCATGGCTCCCAGAAGATAGTAGTAAGTGCAGGTCAGTGTGAATGAACTGCTGGTATGGTGGGCCAAGCCACTGGTTTCCTGTCCCCAGTCGGAGAGCACGCTGTAGTCGTTGCGGATGATATGGTTGTTGGCAAGGGTGCCGTAGTAGGTGATGAGGCGTTTCATCTGGTCGTAGTACTGCTTCATCAACGTCATGTCGCCATACTGCTTATAGTTGCGCCAGGGAATGGTGATGGCAGCACCTCCCCAGTTGAGGTCGTCGTCGTAGGCCATCATGAAGTGTGGTACAGTGCTGGGCACGTACCCCGAGGCACCTTGCGAGTCGAAAGCATCCATGGTGACCTTGCTCAACAGGGATTTCACGTCGAAATTGTACGACAAAGTCTGATACATCATGTTGGGCACATCGAGCCACCCCAATTTCTCACGGTGTGGACAGTCGGTCACCGTGTTGTATAGCTGGCTCTGTATTCCGTTGTAGCAGATGCGGTGGATGTCGTTGAGTAGTTCATTGCTGGTTTCGAATCGTCCTACACTCTCCATATCGCATCGGATGCGTTTGGCAATGAAGGCGCTGGCATCGGGAGCACTCGTCAGACCACTGATTTCCAAATAACGGAAACCATGGTACATGAATTCGGGTCCCCAAGTCTCACCACCGTCCTTACCACTGAAGGTGTATGTGTCGAGTGTCTTGTTGGTGGCACCGCTTGGTTCGTACATGTATTCAAACTTGCAGGCGTTGTCCGACTGCAACTCAGAGTCGTATAGCGTGATGGTGGTGCCGGCAGGTGCTTCCAACGTGAAACTATAGGTGCCCGCGAAGTTCTGTCCGAAATCCACCAGGTAGTTGCCGGCGCTGTTCTGTGTCACGCTGACAGCAGGCCATGTCTCCACTACACGTAAGGGCATGTACTCGCGTGCACGCATCTCTCCGACGGGATAGACAGCCGATGAAACACTTGGGGCTGTGAAGGTAGGTGAAACCACTTCACATTTCTCCCAACCACTCACGTCGTAGCTACCATCGAAGAGACCTGCAACCTCCAGGCGGGCGTCATAATCCTCACCGCCATACCAATTGCTGCCAGTGGTGGGTGATTTGTGCGTTCCCCAGGATCCGTCAGTGGTCACACAGTCTGTTGAGCCATCGGAGTAGGTGATATAGAGCATGGCGCGAAGGGATGTGGTGGCGGCATTGCTGGCGAGCTCAGGCTTCACGAATCGGTCACTCATACTGCTCATATTGGCTATGCCACCAGCTACCTGTGCAATCAAAGTGTTGCGCCCTGATGCGACCAAGGAGGTCACATCGTAGGTGCTGTAAAGTACATGCTTGTCATAGGCACTCTCGCCTGGCTCCAAAACATTGTCCGTCACTTTCTGTCCGTTCAGCCTCATCGTGAACACTCCCAAGGCAGAGGCATAGAGACGGGCGGAAACGACTTCCTTACCTTCAGCTACTGTGAAGTTACGACCTATATAAGGTATATTGGTGTTGTTCTCGTAGCTTGGTGCTTCAGCTTTTTCCGCTTGATAAAGCAGGGCATATTCAGTGGTGGTCGGACCTGCCTCAATGGTGTAGCTACTGGGAAAATTGGCAGCCTTCTCGGCATGGTTCACTGCTGGTGCGTCCTGTCGAGGGTACAGCACGATGCGCTGCACGGTCTCCACGCTGCCAAGATCTGCCACAATGGTGGTCGTGGTGCTGTTCTGGGTTGTGGTGAAACCGTTTGTGCTACCTCCTGAGATGACACCGTCGTTGATGTAGTTGATGCTCCAACCGTAGTTGGTCAACTCCCAACCATTGGTGGCACTGAATTTGGCATTGCGCGCCACATTCACGCCCTCTTTATTGTAGATTTCTATCTCCGCAATCTGCACAAAACCGAAATTAGGATCGGCTGCGGCGCGAAGGCCACTTTCCTTCACATTGATGCGGACATAACGTGATTCGACACTCCCTTCAGAAGGATAAATGTTCACGATGGCCTTGTAAGGTGAGGACTTAGGGGCGATCCATTTTGCGTCGTTCCATTCAGATTGAGTGAGGATGCCCGTCTCAAACGTGGTTTGATTGGACTTTATGGTCTGGTACTGTTGGTCATAGACTGTCACAGTCCAATGGTATTGAGTGCGGCTTTGCAGGGGGGCTCCTTCATAGAGGATGTCGGTCTGGCGACTGCTTGCCACCTTACCGCTGTTCCACACGTTTGCGCCTGTTGCATCTGTGACTTGGATCTCATAAGCGTTCTGACGCACACCGCGCTCCGACGACGCAATCTCCCAACTGAATGTGGGAGTGCTCTCAATACCTATTGGCGCATCCATCCCTATGGTACGCATGTGGGTCACTTCATGCTGAGCTGGCAACATTTGTGTGGCCAAGGCAAATGAAAAGATAAAAGCGAATCGATAGTTGTTCATATCAGTCTGTTTTTAAGGTGAATCATTCAATGAACGAGGAATTGATGGGAGTCCCCTTTTGTGAAAAGTCTGCACAAATGTATCATGTGGCGGCGATGTCGTTGGAAAATATGAGTTCATTGTTGTTCAAAATAAGTTCATTCGTTGATTTTGAGATATTTTGAGCCTACTTTTTGAACTCATTTTCGACAAAAAGCCCTATATTTGCAACATGCAAAAACAAATCATGATCCTGTATTTGTGCCTCATGTTGATGTATGCCTGCGGGGCCAAGGCACAACTGGCATGGCAGCATGTGGATGGACTGCCATGTGAAGAGGCTTCGTCAGTCGTTCAAGATTCCGAAGGCTTTATCTGGATAGGTACAAGGCTCGCACTGATTCGCTACGATGGTTACCGTCCAACAGTCTTTCGCAACGATATCAATCACCCATACGTCTTCAGTTCGAGCAATATCCTATCCCTTTCTACCGACAACGACAAGCATATTTTCGCAGGTTCATTCTTTGGACTCAATACCATGAATCTGAACACACATGAGACTGAAATCTGTCACTTTGAAGTCAACGACTATGTCAGGGCGGTATTGAACGACACATACGGCAGGTTGTGGGTAGGTACGGACTACGGCCTCTTTTTGGTGTCCAACAGAACTCAAAAGGAACTTTTTTCTCCGATTCCCCAGGGTGTAGTCATGCAGGTAAAGGAAACGAACAAGGGGTATGTTGTCATTACTACGGGGAATCATGGAATCTACATCATTGATCAGCACAACAAATGTGCGGCTGTTAGTGGGACCGAAAAATTGCTTTCCATTTCGTCGTTCCAGGACAAAAACGGAACGCTGTGGGTGGGAACCAACCATCAGGGACTTTATAGGACCAAGGAGGCGGGATTGGAACATTGTCCAGGCTTTGACGACTGCGTCATCAACGACTTGGTGGACAACCCCATGGGCGAAGGTGTGATATTGGCTACAGACAAAGGTGTCTTCACTTATCCCATTGCATCGGATATGCCTTCACTAACAGGCGTCAATGTGAAAAGTCTTTTCATCGACAGGCAAAAAAATGTCTGGGCCGCTACTGAGATGCAGGGAGTTTATCGTTTTCAGAATCATGCTTTGCAGTTCAGGACTTTCAAAAGGCGTTTTACTAAGCAAGCGGTCTCCATGATCTCGCAATTTGAGGTCGGGCATCTGGACGACTCGTTGGCGTGGAGCAACATCGCTTACATCAATGCCATTTATGAGGATCATGCAGGGACCACTTATGTCGGTTCCTGGAGAGATGGAATCTATGCCGTGAGCAAAGGCAGAATCATTCAGCACCTTACCATGGAGGGAACACCATGGCTGAAGACCAACAGCATCTACGCTTTTGCCTCTGTCAATAAGGAGTCCATGCTCGTTGGCAGTTGGAACGGCCTTTACTGCATGCAGAAAGACTATACGGGATCGTTTGTCGGCCGAGTGGGGAATAGCGACATTTCTAATATGCACACATTGGCCATCAGTGCATTCGGTGAGGATGATGTCTGGTTGGGGCTGGTCGGAGGTGTGGCACATATCAAAGGCAGCATCAACAACCCTTCGAAAGCCCAGATCACGGTCTATACCCATGTCAACAGGAAAGGAACGTTGGAGCCAGAGGATGTAGGTCAACTGACTGATCATCACGATGAAACAGGGGAATACCAGTTGGGTGGAGTCTATAGAATCGTCAAAGACAAATACGGGCATATCTGGGCTTGTACCAGTGAGCCGGGATTGATGCGCTACGATCCTCAGAGCGATGTTTTTCGGAGTGTCAGCGAAGACATGGGCATTCTCGGAGACAATGTGCACAGTATGGAAATTGACGCTGACGGTTGTTTCTGGATGACCACGAACTACGGGATTCTCAGGATGCAGATCGACGGGGAAGGCAATCCCATAGCTCAACAACTCTATACCACCAATGACGGGTTGCAGAGCAACTATTTCGGAAGCACCATGACCAGCCGGCTGCAAAACGGCGACATTTCTTTCCTCAATCAGCACAATCTGGTGACGGTCACTCCAAACGAGTTGTGGCAAACGGCAGATGAAGACAAGGTGCAGGTGACTGAGATCCTGATCAACAACCGGCCCTTGGACAGTAAACTCGTCAGAATAGATGCTATGCCGCCTTTCACTACATGCATTGTCTGTCCACACGACATGAACAACCTCACCATCAGTTTTTCTTCTCTTTCATTTGGACATGAGGCATCAATCCGCTATGGCTACAGATTGGAAGGCATAGACAGAGAGGAACAGCAAACCAATATGGGCAACAATACGATCAGCTACCAGCAATTGCCCCCTGGTACCTATACCTTGCATTTTTATCCCCTGACCAACGGACAGCATAAGGCTGAAACCGAGCAGACGATCAAGTTGGTGATTCTTCAGCCCTTATGGTGGACGTGGTGGGCGAGGATGATTTATGTCCTTCTGCTGGCTCTTGGGGGTTATACTGCGGTCAGGATCGTCAATGACAGAAAGAAAAAGCAACGGCTCCTTGAAGCACTCGAGATGGAAAAACAACAGCAGGAACAGATGTACCAGAACAAGTTGCAGTTCTACATGAGGGTGCTACATGAGTTGCTCACCCCCATCACACTCATCAAGGATATGGCACACCAGCTGCATGAGAAGGTCAGGCCATCGCTCCAATCCGCACTATTCATGCTGACCAACCAAACGGACAGGGTGGTGGAGGCCATGAACAACATCATCGTCGAGAAAGATGATTCATCGGCACAGGAAGCTTTGCAAAAGGCGAAGGAGATGACGCAAGTGGACCGCGACTTCCTGCGCAAATGCACGGAATCGGTCAACAGGCATATCAGCGACCCTGATTACACACATCAGGTCATGATGCAAGAAGTAGGAGCCTCGCATGCTACGCTCTACAGGAAGCTGAAGACCATCACGGGGATGGATGCTACCGCTTTCGTCAGGGTCATCCGTATGAGAACGGCTTGCCAGATCCTGACCAACAACCCCGACATCCGTATCGGAGAACTGGCTGAGAAAGTGGGATTCAGTAATCCCCGCTACTTTTCCACCTGTTTCAAGAACGAATACGGAATGACACCCACCGAATGGATCAATAAGGATAAGAAGGAAAATAAAAATGACAATATATGATGTCTATGAAGAACGGGGGGGCGTTTTTTTTCAGTTTTCGTTTGTTTTTCTCTTTTTTTGTCACTATCTTCGCATATTCAAAATCTGACTATAACATACTAACTTTAATCAACCTTAAATAATATGAGAAAGAAAAAATTTTTGTTATTATTGCTATTCCTTTTGGACTACTTGTGCCCGACAACGTTATTGGCACAACTGACATCAGGAACTTACTATTTCTACAATGTTGGTGCTGGACGCTATTTGAACTATGGTGGAGCAGATAACTATACAGCATGTTTAAAACCCCATGGCGAACCACTCGTGCTTACTGCCAGTGGAGACGGATTTACCATTCAAACAGCACTCGACAGCCGTTACCTTAGTTCATCCATGTCAGATGGCAATGCACGCCAATCCACGGGTACGGTGTTCACCTTCACAGAACAGGCAGATGGCACGTACACCATCTCTTCTTCAGCTGGTTATATGGGTTTTGGCGGGGCAATAGCATCCAACCTTGCGGGAACCTTAGTGCAGATGGCACTCACAGATCCCACAAGCGACAACGCCCATTGGCAAATCCTTTCCAAGGACGACCTGCTGGCACGTTTCAGCGAGGCTTCAGCGACGAATCCCGTAGATGCCACATTCTTGGTGACCTGTCCGAACTTCGACCGCCATCATGCCAATCTCTCGGCTTGGTCGGACTACACCACAGGCAACAATGTGGGGTATCTTTGCAACAACGCAGCTTATAAGTTTGACGCGGCAACTGTGGTGCAGCAGACCCTGAGCAATGTGCCCAACGGTATCTATTTGCTCAAGGCACAGGCTTTCTACCGGCATGGGTCGAATGGTACTGCCACGGGATATACCGAGGAAACGATGCCTATGCATGGAGTGATGTTTGCTGGAGAAGACGAAGTGCTGGTGAAGAGCATCCTTTCGTCCGAGAACAGGGCTTCCACCGATATCTATGGCAGTTACGGACGTTCGTTTGGCGGTGGGTATATTCCATACGGCGCAAACAACAACTATGCAGGCGCATGCATAGCCTTCGATAACGGACTATATGCAGGTAACGAAGTTCAAACAACTGTCATCAATGGCTCATTGACCATCGGTTTCAAAATTGATGAACTCACTCAGTATTCATGGATTGCCTACGACAATATCGAGCTATATTATCTCGGTGGCTTGCTAGACCTTACCCCGCTGAAAGAACAGTATTATGCACTGCGAGCAAAGATCCAGGACGGAATCATCAGCCAGACCAGCGTTTATACCGACGAAGAAGGAGCTGCTATGGCGTATAGCACGGTGCTTGCCACACAGGACAATATCGTGGAAAACGCCACGACGGAACAAGATATCACCGATGCCAAGGATGCACTTTGGGCTGCTACCCTTACGTTCATGAAGACAGTGGATATTGTCGGTACGGGCTTTGACCTCACTTCGTTTATGGTCAATCCTGCGGTTGCCCCTGCATCAACCACTACCGCCACGGGATGGACCACTACTGCCAATCTCGACTTTGGATCCTATCAGATTACACAATTCAATAGCACAGCGCCCTTTGATATGCATCAGGTTGTCTCTAATATGCCGGCAGGATTGTATGTGTTGAAGGCACATGGCTTCTACCGTCCAGGTGCATTTAGCGCCAGTGATATGACAGCCGTATCAAGCACAGACGTGCCTACAATGATGTATCTCAACGAAACTCAGCAGTCGTTGAAGAATATTTGTGTCGATGGCCTGGCATCACAGCCGAGTGGTAAGGGAGCCAGCACGAAAGTGGATGGCGAAACCGTTTGGATTCCTAACTCCCGTTCACATCTTCAGGCCTTTTATGATGCTGGTTGTTATTGGAATGAGATGAAAGCAATGCTTGCAGAGGATGGCAACCTCACCATCGGTCTCAAGTACGACACTTGGGTGTCAGGAGGTTGGGGAGTCATCAGCGACTTCCAGCTTTACTACCGTGGTGAGCGCGACCTGTCGGGATGGGAAGAACAACTCGCTCTTGCAGTCAATGAAGCACAAGCAATCGACATACCTACGGCACCGAAACAAGTGCTTGATGCGGTGATCGACCAGTACAACGCGACTTATCTTACCGCAGAGGATTATCAAAACGCCATTGCCCAGATCAATGCGGCTAAAGTTGCAGCCGAGCCATACGCTGAACCGTATGCATGGTTCAAGACGATGCGCACGAACATCCAAGAACAATTCATCGCAAAGACCGATGTCTATACGGATGCTTCAAACGCAGCTGATGCCTACACCACCGCACTCACGAACATCAATGCTGACGTGGAGAATGTCAGCAGTGTTGATGAGCTTCAAACGGAGAATACCAACCTTTGGAATGCCGCCCTTGCTTTCATGAAGGGCGTGACCATCAATGAGGGAAAAAGCTTCGACCTGACATGGCTCATTCAAAACCCGGACTTCAATGATGCTGACTACACGAAGTCTTGGAACGAGACACTCACATCTGCCACCACCCATGGCATCGTGGGAGCCGATAATAAGGTTATGCGCTATTACAACTGCAACTTCGACTTGGCCCAAACATTGCCTTATATGTTGCCTGCCGGTGCCTACCGCATGAAAGTCGATGGCTTTGAGCGCACCAACGATCCGATGGATTCAGCCTATGCTGATTATGCTGCTGGCAGCAGTGTCGTTACGGGTGTCATCTACCTCAACAACAACGAGCAGACCGTCATGAACCTGTTTGATGTTCAGAGCGTTACCGACAACAGCCTTGGTGGCGAGCAACCCACTGGATCCTCCTTCTTTGTTGCGAACGGATCCAGCGCGGCCAGCAAATACATGGCTGAAGGATACTATCCCAACACCCTCATCGCTGTCCTGCCAGAAGATGGCGAGGCCACCATTGGCTACCGCTGTGCCAATATGGTCGCATGGACAGTTATCGACAATTTCCGTCTGGAATACATCGGAGAGGTACCTACTGTGGAAATCGCGGTCACTCCAGGCGCACTCACACCTGTTTGCGCTCCATTCACCATCAATGCTAACGATGAAGGGGTAACAGCACTTTATGCCATTGGTGCTGTTGATGAGAACGAGGTCGCACAGCTCTATCCAGTCACTACTGTTGAGCCAGGTGTTCCCTGTGTGGTCCAACTGAATACTGGGTCGCTCAGCGGTTCAGTTGAAGCCACTACCTGCAGAAGTTATCTTCTCCCATGGGAGGGAGGAACTTTGGTTCCTGATAAAGAGAACAACACATGGAATTACGTCAATGAGCAGAATGTGCACCAGACTGTCACTTTCAATGTGCTTGAATGGAACGACATGGCCTACAAAGTCAATATTGAGAACCTTGCAGCCCGCAAGTTCCTTGGCAATGTGACTTATATGGGATCTTCTGACGCATCGTTGGTGTCCAGGTACAATGTGGTTCCTCCCACACGCAGAGATATTCCCAATGCTGTTATGATTCCTCTGCCATCTTTTAAAGGCGATCAGGCTACGGTGACCCTGACCTCGGGCAATGAGGCAATCGCCATGACCCAAGTTGCCCAAGGTGAGGCAGAAGTTTACTTCTACAATCTGTTGCCCAACGAGCAATACGAGTATTCCATCAATGCGGCAGAAGGCATTGTGTCCCAAGGTCAAATCACGACGAAAGGCAATTTGCGCATGGTCTATGCCCCTTCGGCCTACAATATCCGCGACCTCGGTGGATGGTTGACTCAGGACGGTCTTCGCACCAACTACGGACATCTCTTCCGTGGCTCAACTCTCAATGGCTACGTCAACTGCATTGCCGAAGACCTGCAGACGTTGCGTGACCTCGGTGTGGGCGGTGAAATTGACCTTAGATGGAAGGCCGACTACGACAAGGACTTGGGATGTGGCACGTCGGCATTCGGTTTCACACTTGGCGAGGACTACTACTTCGCCGAGGCCAATGATTTTACGGCTGCCAACCTTGATGAAGGCGAAACGCAGCAACGACTGAACGAGGAGTTCAACTTCATTCTCGACCACTTCCGTCAGGGCAAGGGTGTGTATTTCCATTGCGCTTGGGGGGCCGACCGAACGGGTATGCTGGCCTTCTTGCTTGAGGGTGTGCTTGGACTGACCATCGACCAAATCTACAAGGACTACGAACTGACCTCTTTCTCTGCAGCTCCAGGAGCCACCAACCGTCTGAAGACTTCTTTCCAGGATCGTATCGACGTGATCCTGGCACTCGAGGGCGAAACACTACGCGACAAGTTTGAGAACTACTTCATCAACAAGCTCGGTGTCTCGATGGATGACATCAACTACTTCCGTTCAGTCATGCTCAGTGAGCCGGCTATCACGACAGTGGAGCTGATGGACAACGACAACGCTATGGCAGACGGAGAAAAGAATGCAGACCTGATTGATGCCGCTAACGGACAAACCGTCAATGTCACACTCACTGGACGCACATTGTATAAGGACAACGGATGGAACACCATTTGCCTCCCCTTTGCACTCAATGCCGAACAACTGTCTGACGAGGACTGCCCGCTCTACGGAGCCACCATCAAGACACTCAGCTCAGCCACTTTCGATAGCAGCACACTGACACTCGACTTCATCGATGCCATAGAGATGGAAGCAGGCAAACCTTATATCGTCAAGTGGGAAGGCGACGGAACGGACAATATTGTCAATCCTGAGTTCCAGGAAGTGGTCATCAGTAGCACCGCCCCAACCGATATAGAGTGCGAAGCAGCCACCTTCCACGGCATCTACACTCCTTATGCCACTGGAGGTCCCGACAACACGATGCTCTACATGGGCGCTGACAACCTGCTCTACTATCCAACGGCTGATATGACCATCAATGCCTTCCGGTCCTTCTTTACCCTGAATGGCGACCTCAAATGTGGAGAACCAACCGACGGGAATAACACTGTCAACGCCTTCTCCATCAACTTCGATGGAACCGCTACTGCCATCAATCAAGTTCAATGGTCAATGTTCAATGGTCACTGTTCAATGGACAACGCTCAATGGTTCACTATCGACGGCCGCAGATTGCAAAGCCAACCCAGCGTCAAGGGTGTTTACATCCACAACGAAAAGAAAGTAGTCGTGAACTAAGTGTAATGGAACAAAAGAGTATAATCACCAAAGAAGGTCGCGCATCAAGCGCGACCTTCTTTGTATTGAGTTGGAAGGAGAAGAATGATGACAACGGCTGCTGGTTTGCGATTTGCAGAGCGATAGTTCCTTTCTCAAAAGAGATGCTACACCATGTTCACAGGTTGACCATCCACGAATGCCTTGACATTGCCGAAGGCGACGTCCAACAGGCGGATGCGCGCTTCACGGGTGGCCCAGGCGATGTGGGGAGTGAGGTAGGCATTGGGTTGGCTGAGCAAGGGATTGTCGGCCTTGGGAGGCTCTTCGGTCAGCACATCCGCACAATAGGCGGCAAGGCGACCTAAGGCCAGTGCTTCTGCCACGGCATGATCGTCCACCAGTGGACCTCGGCCCGTATTGATGAGGATGGCGGTTGGTTTCATCAGCTTGAGGGTCTCTTTATTGATCATCCTGCGTGTGTCGGGAGTCAGCGGACAATGCAGGGACAACACATCTGAGGTGTGAAGCAATTGAGATTGACCGACCTTCTGGATACCGACGGGAAGTTGCTCTGCGGTCTTGCTGGTCAAAGCCTGAACCTTCATGCCGAACGCCAAGGCAATCTGTGCTACCTTCTGCCCGATGTTACCCAGACCGACGATGCCGAATGTCTTGCCGGCAAGTTCTGTAAGCGAGGTGTCCCAGTAACTGAAGTCTGGATTACGGCTCCAACGCCCTGCTCTGTTCTGCTGGGCATAGTGTTCTGTACGGTTGGTCACCGTCAGTAGATGGGCAAATACCATCTGAGCCACACTGTCGGTGCTGTAGGCGGGAACGTTGGTGACCACGATGCCACGTTCATGGGCTGCCTCAATATCCACCACATTATAGCCTGTTGCCAACACTCCAATATAGCGCAGCTTTGGCAACTGGTCCAATTCCTTCCTGCCCAAGATGACCTTGTTGGTCAAGACAATCTCTGCATCAGCAGCCCGACTGATGGTGTCTTCTGGTTGGGTGCGGTCATAAACCGTCAATTGGCCTATCTCTTCCAGCCCTTTCCACGACAAGTCGCCTGGATTGGCTGCATATCCGTCTAATACTACTATTCTTCTCATTCCTTCTCCTTCGCTTGATAATCAATGATTATTTTATTTTTATAGATGCTATAGATGCTATAGATGCTATAGACGCTATAGATGCTATAGACACAATAGGCGCTATAGATGCTATAGCGTTTATCCTTTTAGGTATTCGCTGAGTGCCTCAGCACAACGTTCGCCATCCACAGCCGCCGACACGATGCCACCAGCATAACCCGCTCCTTCACCGCATGGGAACAATCCCTCGATGCTGACATGTTGCAGTCGCTCTTTGTCGCGGAGGATGCGCACTGGGGCTGATGTGCGGGTCTCTATAGCAATCAAGGCCGCCTCGTTGGTGAGAAAACCTTTCTTGTTGCGACCAAACGTGCTGAATCCTTCCTGAAGTCGAGAGCCAATGAAAGGAGGCAGCCAACAATCTATACGCGAAGGCACCACTCCTGGTGTGTAGGAGGTCGCTGGCAAGTCAGCGCTGGCTACGCCTTCCACGAAGTCGTTCATCCGTTGTGCTGGGGCGGTCTGACGCATTCCTCCCTCAAGCCAGCATGTATATTCCAGCTCTTCCTGCAAGTACATCATTGCCAGAGGGGAGCTCGCATCCCAACGATGACCGATGACGGACAGGCGGTCGTTGATGGCGGCGATGGTCTGTGAGGAAACCAATGAGTTGTCGCCAAGGTCCTCTGGACGGATCTCCACCACCATGCCGCTGTTGCTCCATGCAGAATTGCGTGTGCTGGGCGACATGCCGTTGACCACCACTTGATGAGGGCTGCTCGCTGCCGGTACCACAAAACCACCGGGGCACATGCAGAAAGAATAGACCCCACGTCCGCGAGCCTGGGTCACCATGTTGTACTCGGCGGCAGGCAGGTACTGACCACGTCCTTCAGGGCTGTGGTATTGCAACTGGTCGATAAGCTTCGAAGGATGCTCCAGTCGCACACCCATCGCGATGCCCTTGCATTCGATATCCACTCCGTTCTTCCACAACCAGCGATACACATCACGGGCGGAATGGCCTGTGGCGAGAATCACAGGCCCGTCAAAACGCTCGCCTTTGTTGGTGAGGATACCCACGGCCTTGCCTTCCGACAGCAGGATGGCGTCCATGCGGGTCTGGAAATGCACCTCACCACCACAGCGGATGATGGTCGATCGTATGTTCTCGATCACGCGAGGCAACTTGTCGGTGCCGATATGCGGATGTGCATCGGTCAGGATGCTGGTCGAGGCACCATGCTGGCACATCACGTTGAGAATCTTTTCCCAGTTGCCGCGTTTCTTGCTCCGAGTGAAGAGCTTGCCATCGGAGAAAGCACCGGCACCCCCCTCACCGAATGAGTAGTTCGACTCACTATCAACCTTGTGTTCGCGCGAGATGCGGGCAATGTCCTTGCGTCGTTCATGGACGTCTTTGCCTCGTTCCACAACAATAGGGCGCACGCCTAACTCGATCAATCGAAGGGCTGCAAACAGACCACCTGGGCCTGCACCCACCACAATGGCCTGTGGAGCGTCATCCACCTGACCATAATCCACTGGCACATATTCGTCGTCTGGAGGTAGTTCGTTGATGAACACTCTTACCGTGAGGTTGACATAAATCTTGCGCTGGCGGGCATCGATGCTGCGCTTCAACACGCGCAATCCCTTCACCTCGTCGCTCCCCAAGCCCTCACTGCGGGAGAGGAAACGCAGAATGCCTTGTTCGCTTGAAGCCACCTTGGGCTCCACTCGTATCTGATATTCCTTAATCATGATTCAATCTGGTTACCTGTATATAGCTGATAGTATTTGCCTTTCAAGGCGAGGAGTTCATCGTGGGTGCCTCGTTCGATGATCCGGCCGCGTTCCATCACCATGATGCAGTCGGCATTCCTCACCGTGCTCAGACGATGCGCAATGACCAATGTGGTGCGTCCCTTCATCAACTGGTCCATGCCTTCCTGGACAAGACGTTCCGTACGGGTGTCGATGCTCGATGTCGCCTCGTCGAGAATCAATGCAGGAGGGTTGGCTACGGCAGCTCTGGCGATGGCGATGAGCTGTCGCTCACCTTGGCTCAGGTTGGTTCCGTCGCCAGCCAGCCAAGTATTGTAGCCGTCGGCAAGTCGGACGATGAAGTCGTCGGCATTGACCAACTCGGCGGCAGCCATGCACTCTTCATCGGTGGCGTCAAGACGACCGTAACGGATATTGTCCATCACTGTGCCGGTGAACAAATGAGTCTCCTGCAGCACCATGCCGAGGCTGCGGCGGAGGTGTTCGCGTTGGATCTCCTTGATGTCGATGCCATCGTAGAGGATATTGCCGTCCTGGATGTCGTAGAAGCGGTTGATGAGGTTGGTGATGGTCGTCTTGCCAGCCCCCGTGCCACCCACCAAGGCAATCTTCTGACCAGGGTAGGCGGTGAGCATGATGTCGAAGAGCGCCTGGGTGTCTTCTACATAGCCGAAATCGACGTTGGAAAGTTCGATCTTTCCACGCTGACGAATCAACTCGTATTCGCCGTTGCCTTTAGGACGTTTCCACGCCCATTTGTCGGTGCGGGTCTTGGTCTCGGTCAGTTCTCCTCCTTCAGCCTCTTGCACATTCACCAGAGTGACGTTGGCGCCAGCCTCCTGCTCGGGTTGCTCATCGAGAAGATCGAAGACACGAGTGGCGCCAGCCAGAGCCGACATGACACTGTTCACCTGCTGGCTCAGATGGGAGATGGGCTGGGTGAAACTCTTGCTCAAAGTCAGAAACGATACCAGCGTACCGACGGTCAATTCGATGTGTCCAGAAAGGGCCAGCAAGGCTCCGATGGTGGCGCAAAGCACGTAGATGAGATTGCCCAGGTTGCCGTTGACGGGCATCACGATGTTGGCGGTCTTGTTGGCGTTATAAGTGTTGGAACGAAGTTGTTCGTTGAGCACCTCGAACTGTGCGATGGCCTCGTCCTCATGGCAGAAGCTCTTCACAATCTTCTGGCCGCTCAGCATCTCCTCGATGAAGCCGTTGGTGGCTCCCAGACTGCGCTGCTGACTGGTGAAGTACTTGGCTGATCGGGCACCAAGCTTGCGTGTCGTAAAGACCATTACAAACGACATGGCAATGGTCAGAATGGTCAGTGGAACACTCAGCTCCATCATGCACGCAATGGTAATGACAAGTGTGAAGATGGTGTTGAAAACCTGTGGAATGCTCTGGCCTACCATCTGACGGAGGGTATCCACATCGTTGCTATAGACCGACATGATGTCGCCATGGGCGTGTTGGTCGAAATACTTGATGGGCAATGACTCCATGTGCTTGAACAAGTCGATGCGCAGCCGGCGCAGAGTGCCCTGGCCCACGTTGATCATCAAGCGGTTGTTGGTGTAAGCGCAGACCACGCCCACTGCCAGTATGGCGCCGAGTTTCACCAATGTCACTGCCAGTGGGTGGAAGTCGGGGTCGGTGGTTTGGGTCAATGGAATCACGTAGTCGTCGATCAGTGTGCGGATGAACATCGTCGAAACCAGACTGGTAATAGACGAGATGATGATGCACACCATGACCAAGATGAGGGTGAACTTATAATGGCTGCCGACATAGCGCATCAGGCGTTTGATGGTCTGCCACCCTCCCTCTGGCATACTTGCATTGGCAAAACGACCTGGGTTGCCAGGACCGCCACCTCCACGCATCCTGCCGCCTACATCCATCCTGATGCCGAAAATCTTCTTCACTTTCATGCGGCACCTCCTTTCTTCTTCTCATCGAAATCGCCTGCACCTTCCTTCTGGGTGTGATAGATGTCGCTGTAGAGCTCACAACTCTCGAGCAGACGCTCGTGGGTGTCGAAACCTACCACACGACCGCTCTGCATCACAATCACCCGGTCGGCGTCTTCCACGCTCTGAATGCGCTGGGCAATGATGATTTTCGTCGTGTCGGGGAGCTCTTCCCTGAAAGCCTTACGGATCTTGGCGTCGGTGGCAGTGTCGCAAGCACTGGTGGAGTCGTCAAGAATGAGGATTTTGGGATGCTTCAGCAATGCCCGGGCGATGCAGAGGCGTTGCTTCTGTCCACCAGAGACATTGTTGCCGTTCTGCTCGATGATGGTGTCGTAGCCATCGATCATGCGGTCGATGAACTCGTCAGCCACAGCCATGCGACAGGCTTCGCGGCACTCGTCGAGTGTAGCGTCGCTCTTGCCCCAGCGGAGATTGTCGAGAATGCTGCCAGAAAAGAGCACGTTGTTCTGCAGCACCATCGACACCTCGTCTCTAAGTCGGGTCATATCGTATTGGCGGACATCCAATCCGCCTACCTTCACTTCCCCTTTGTTGACATCGTACAAGCGACAAATCAGGTTAGCCAGGGTGGATTTTCCGCAACCTGTACCTCCAATCACACCGATGGTCTCGCCTGACTGGATCTTGAGATTGATGTCCTTGATGGCATACTCGCTGTTGCCGTAGGCGAAACTGACATTGTTGAACTCAATGCTGCCATCAGCCACCTTTTCTATTGGTTCAGCAGGATTGGTCACATCGGCTTGCTCGTCCAGTACCTCTGCGATGCGCTTGCCGCTGGCGGCACTCATCGTCATCTGAACGAAAATCATCGACAGCATCATCAAGGAGTTGAGGATGGTCATCACGTAGGTGAACAGGGAGGTCAGCTGACCGGTGGATAGGTCGCCGACAACGATGAAGTGGGCACCAAACCACGACAAGGCGATGATGCACCCATAGACCACCGTCTGCATCACGGGGTGGTTGATGGCCATCAACTTCTCTGTGCTCACAAAGAGTTTGTAGAGGCCATTGGCGGCCTTGGCAAATTTCTTGTTCTCGTAGTCCTCGCGCACAAAGGCTTTCACCACACGGATGGCACTGATGTTCTCTTGCACACTCTTGTTCATGTCGTCATATTTGCTGAACACCTGGGTGAAGAGCTTCATCGTCTTGCTGATGATGAAATAGAGGGCGGTGCCAAGAAACACCATCGCAATGATGAAAATCAGGCTCATCTTCATGTTGATGAACACACACATGAAGATGCTGAACACAAGATTGAGCGGTGCGCGGACCGAGATGCGCAGGATCATCTGGAAGGCACTCTGGAGGTTGCTCACGTCGGTCGTCATGCGAGTGATCAGACCTGCGGTGCTGAACTTGTCGATGTTGGCAAACGAAAAGGTCTGGATGTGCTTGAACATGGCATCGCGCAAGTTGTAGGCGAAACCAGAGGATGCCAGAGCGGAGAATTTCCCCGAAAGGATACCGAAGGTCATGCTCAAGGCTGCCATCACCAGCATCACGCCACCGTAGAGATAGACGTTCTGCATGTTGCCCTGCATGATGCCGCGGTCGATGATTGATGCAGTCACGTAGGGGATCAGCACACCCATCACCACCTCCAGTGTCGTGAACACAGGAGTCAGTATGGATGCGGTCTTGAAACGCCCTACATAGCGTAATAACGATTTAATCATAGTGTTTTTCTTGCTTGTAACTTATGCTGTGAAAGTTTTATTGCTCCGATGGCTTTTATGTTGGTATGTTTTTATATATTGCAATACGTCAATAAATCAACATGTCTATATGTTTATTCCAATTCTCTGCCCATCGGAGGGTCTTTCTTCTCAATTTTCATGACCTTGTCGTCGCCAGGTTTGAACACATAGCCTATACACGACTTGGCATCGGCTTTGTAGCTCTTCCATTCTATTTTGTCCCAGTCAATCTGGTCGGTACGCTGGGCGAGAGGCGCATGGGGAATGAGCGAACCGTCGCGTACAAGGATCACGGCTGGAATCTTGCCAGCCTTGATTTCGCGATATCCACTTTCATACACTTCACCGCTTTGGTAGTCAATCCACTTGCCCCCTGGCAAATAGCACATGCGGCTATCGCCACTCTCCATCAGGGGAGCAACGAGTATTTGGCTGCCGAAGAGGTATTCGTCTTCCACCAGCCATGCTCCTGGATCCTTGGGGAACTCCACGAACAAGGCGCGCACCATGGGCAGTCCGCGTTCGCTGCAGTCCTTGGCCTGTGCATAGACGTAGGGCATCAACTTGTATTTCATCTCCGCGCACTCGCGGAAGGCTTCTGTGAAGCTCTCGCTGATGAGCCATGGCTCGGTGGAAGGTGCGCCATGAGCGCGTGTATGGGAGGAGAGGAAACCGAAAGGCAACCAACGTCGGTAGATGTCTTCGGGAGAAGCGGTCACGAAACCACCCATGTCGTGGCTCCAGAAAGAGAATCCGCTGAGACCGAAACTCAGTCCGCCGCGAAGGTCACCAAGCATACCCGTGTTGGTGGTGGCGGCATCGCCTCCCCAGTGGAGCGGATAGCGCTGGGAACCGGCCCAAGCGCTGCGTGCCCAGATCACACCGTCGCCACTGTGGGCTTTCACGGCTTCCCACAAGGCTTTGTTGTAGCGCAGAGGATAGAGGTTGTGCTCATACAGCCCACCTTTGCCACTGGCGTAGAAACCGTTCAATGGAGCGGCCTCGCCAAAGTCGCACTTGATGACATCCACACCTTGGTCAATCAGTTTGCCTATCTTTTCTTGGTACCATGCCACAGTCTTGGGGTTGCTCAGGTCGAGCACGGCGTCCTCGTAGGGCATACCGCCAGTGGCGTTCTTCACGTGCATGCCACCTTCCACCAGCTCATTGAAGTAGCGGTTTTTGGGGGTGAAGTAGGGGAGTTGCCACAGGCAGGTGTGGAACCCCATGTCGTCCATCTGCTTGAGCATACCTACGGGATCGGGGAAGCGGTCTTTGGCAAACTCGTAGTCGCACTGCCAATCCACACCGAACCATCCTGTGTCGAAATGGATCACGTCGCTCGGAATCTTGTGCTTGCGCAACTGCTTGGCGATGTCGAGTCCTTCTTCCTGGCTGAAGTAGGTGATGCGGCTCATCCAGGTGCCGAAGGTCCAAAGAGGCAGCATCGGGCTCTTGCCTGTGATGTCGGTGTAGGCGTCGAGAATCTCGGCGGGTTCACCGAAGAAGATGAAGAGATCCAATTTCTCGTCGGCCATGAACAGACGATCAGCTCCAATGTAGGAAGCACCGAAATCGCAGGTCACGGGGGCGGAGGTGTGCATGAAGATGCCATAACCGCGGTTGCTGAAGAAGAAGGGTATGGGTTTGTACTGTCCGTCGGTCTCTGGTCCCTGTGGGTCGGTCACAAACAGGTGTACTTTCTGACCGACTTTGTTGAGGCTGGTGAACGACTCGCCACAGCCGTAGATGCGTTCGCCAGGAGCCAACTGGAACACGGGGTTCACCGAACGGGAGTTGTCGCTGCCGCGCTTGATGAAGGAGAAGGGAAGCAGTTTCACTTGGCTGGAGTCGTTGTCGACGATGTGACGGCTTTGGGTCAGGATCTTGCCTTTGGGGTCTTTCAGAACGATGCGCCAAGGATATTTCTGGATTTCAACTGTTCCGTAAGCGCTTTTGTATTGTATGGTCTTGCCTGCGTCTGTGCCATTCCAACTGCGGTCGGTGCCTGGCACACCGCAGAGCATCGGGTCGTTGGCGTCGTCATCGGGTGTGACCACAGGAGAGGTCTGCATCGTGATGCGGACGGTGCGGGGCGACACAAAACGGACCTGGAACTGGAGTTGGGGATCGTTGTCGTACTGGGTGTCGGGGAAGTCGAGCATTCGCATGGGCAAGGGCCAGTAGCCGTTGGTGTTGAAGGCTTGTCGCGGACTGAGCCGATAGCGTTTCCATTCCACGTTGCCCACACCGCTCGACACGTCGAAACTGCTGAGGCTGTCGGCAAGGAAGTAAGTGTTGCTCAGGTCATAGAAATCGGTGGACATGTCTTTCTGACCGTTCATCAGATACTGCATGCCTGAATTGGTCTGGATCTGACCGTTCATAGTCAGGGTAGTAAGTGCAAGGCATACACTCAATAGTGTTTTTCTCATAATGATATTGTTTTAGAGGATTCTGTATATTGTCTTTCTGTTGATTTGGAAGGATTTCTTTAGCAGATGGCTGTGCGGTTTACCACCATCCGCCTCCCCAGCCACCGTAGCCTCCCCAGCCGGCAGAACGTTCGTTGTCTGTTCCCATGGCGTTTCTGCCTCCGAAGATGCTGAACTTATAGATGGCGCGGAACATCACATACTGGTAGATGGCGTTGTAGCGGGAGTCGCTCTTCATGAGTGCTGAGATGTTGCGGCTGATGTTGGTTTGCTGTCCGAGGATATCGCTGACCTCAACCATGAGGGTCAGTGCGCGGCCTTTGAGGAAAGAATGTGCCACTTGTGCGTTCCACAGCAATTCGTTGGTGTTCATCTCCTTTTGTGTGTATCCTCGCCTGCTGCTCATGCCGATGTCGGTGGAAAGGGAAGATCCCCAGGGGGCTGTCCATTCAAACTCGGCGCCGTAGGAGAAGTCGTAGCTGTTTTGGTTGCCCATGGTGTTCTTGTCGTTCTTGGCGTGTGTGTAATCCAGTTGGCCGTTCAGGACGATGCTGATTTGCCCCGTGCGGTATGAGAACTCGAGTCCGCTGTTGAGATTCACGCTATTGGTCACAGACTTGATGGATGTGTCGTCGTCGTTGTCGGTGGAGTTGTTGTAGAAACCCACGTTGTGTGAGTAGTTGCCACCAAGGTCGATGCCAAGGTTGAAGGCTTTCTTTTTGCCTAAGCCGGTGTTGAAGCCCAAACCACCTCCACCGGTCCAGTTGCCGTTGATGTTCATCGGCATGGTTGTCCTCACGCCCGTTTCGGCGTTGTAGGTGGTTTTGTTGTCGATGCTGTTTTGTGTGGCGTTGAACCATGCCCATGAGTAGATACCCTGTTGCTTCTCGGCGTTGTAGGTGTTGAAGTGGGCATTGATGGTGTGGGAGAAAGAGGGTTTCAGTCCAGGATTACCCTTTGTGATGACGAGCGGGTTGGAGTCGTCTTTGATGTCGAGCAAGTTGGTCATGCTCGGCTGGCGCGTTCTTCCGTTGTAGAAGAAGTAGAGGTTGGTCTGCTTGTTGAAGTTCCATCGGAGGTTGACGCGTGGTGCGATGTTGAACACGTTTCGGCTGATTTCGGGGTATTCATAACCCATGTATTTGTAGTTGAGGGTGCTGCGCTGTGGCAAAAGGTCAAGACCTACACTGAAGTTGTAGGCTTCCCGCACCTTGCGGAAACTGAGGTTGATGGTCTGGTTGTAGTTCCTGTACTCCGAGAATTGGCTGAGACGGTTGGCCACAGAATCGGTGCCATCAAGCACATACTGCATGTCTTCCATGAATTTGAGCACGGCGTTGATGTTGTAGCGGTTGTTCTGCATGCTCTGCGACAGGGTCTGGTAAGCGTCCGACTCGTAGATATAGGCTCGTCGGTCGTTCTTGCTGTAGCTGTAGTTGTAGCTGTAGCTCATTTGCAAGTAGGTCCTGTCGGCTATGGGTTCGCTGTAGGTCAGTTGGCCCGTGATGCCGAAGTTCTTCGACGGTGTGTCGTAGTATCGGTTGTTCTGCTGGTTGTTTCCTGATGATTTATAGGAGATGTTGGCGGCAGAGAGTTGCTTGCTCTTTCCGTCGCCGTAGTTGCCAGTGACTCGAAGGGTGATGTTGCGCCCTTTGTTGTTGAGCTTTCGGTTGGCTTGCAATTCTCCGTTGAAACTGGTGTTTGTACTGTAGGTTTGGTTGCGGTTGGAGTTGGTGTTGACCACCATCTCCAGGAGGTTGTTGAGCACAGTGTTGGCTGGGTCTATGTCGGACTGGTCTTCAAATGCGGCGGCTATCTGGTCGTTGTAGTCGAGTGCATTGTGGGTGATGTCATTGGGATTCTCATTGTAAGAGCCTGACTGACTGCTGCTTCTTCCCCTGTTGCGTGAGTAGTTGAAGTTGGGGCGGAAGATGATGTTGGTCATGGTGTCGGGTTTCCATTCGAACCTGAAGTTGCTGAAGACACGGTGGTTGCCAGAGAAGTTCTTGCTGTAGCTTTCGCTGAATCTGCCTGTGTTGGCGTTGAAGTATTCAGTTGATGAGGTGTTTTCGTTGTCGCTGCCATCGTAGCGGTAGCGAAGGCTTCCACCCGTTTCCAACTTCGGTTTGTCTGTGGCGAAATTCGCACCAATCTCCTTGCTGTTGCGCAGGCCGCCTCCCCAGCCGCCCCAACGTCCGCCACCTCCGCCGAAGCCCATGTCGGCAACGTTGTTGGCGCCGCCTAAGAAAGTGGCCTGGAAGTCATCATTGAAGCGGTTGACGTTGAAACGCTCGGAATAGCGTTTTTTGGTGCCTATACCTAAGTTCAGATTGCCGAACCATCCGTTTTTCATGCCTTTTTTCACCGTGAGGTCGAGCACTGTCTCTTCTTCACCGTCGTCGATCCCAGTGACGCGTGCGAGGTCGCTCTTTCGGTCGTAGGTCTTGAGGTTGTCGATCATCTCTGTGGGGATGTTCTTCATCGCCACTTCCTTGTCGTTGAGGAAGAACTCCTTACCGTCAACAAGAATCTTGCTGACGGTTTTTCCGTTGATGGTGATGTTGCCGTCTTTATCTACTTTAGCTCCTGGCAGTTGCTTGACCAGTGCTTCCAGGGTCGATCCCTCCGGCACACGGTAGGCGGCGGCATTGTAGATGAGCGAGTCGCCCGAGACTGCCACTTTGGATGCGTTGGCAGTGACTTCTGCCCCTTTCAGCAGAATGGCGTCTGAAACCATTGTGATGTAGCCGATGTCGGTGTTCTTCTTTTTCTGTTTGTTCAGTTCGATATCCACATATTTTGTCACAAAACCGATGAACGATATTTTCAGTGTGTAAGTTCCTTTCTTCACATTTTTCAGCGTGAACCCACCCTCGGCTTCTGTGGCTGTGCCGGTGACGAAAGTGCTGTCGGGCAGAGATAGCAACTGGATAGTGGCTGAGGCGATGGCATCGCCGTTTTCTTTCTCAACTACAGTGCCACTGACGTTGAACGAATTTTGCGCAGAAATGACGGCACAACGCATCAGCGTCATGGCAATCATCAAAAACAATTTCCTCATTTTTTACTTTATTGACAATTTGATATTGTGAATATGACGGGACATATTCATATTTTTGCTTTAAAATGCAAAATTACACAAGATATTCGACTTGATAGCCTAATGATTGAAGAATTAAGATTTCTTAAAGAAAATGCAGGCGTTTAGTAACTGCTCAGTGCTCAGTAGGAGGTGCGGCATTCCTGCCGCACAAAAAAATGTTCGGCAGGAATGCCGAACCTCCTACCGTAAACAACGAAATTGCAGGTTTGTAATGTAGGAGCGATTCAGTGTGACAATTCCTGGTGGCTGTCACTAATCAGATTTGGTAGTGGTTTTCCCAAATTTTTCTGAATAATTTTCCTATAATTTTGAGCGAAGCGACTAAAAAAACGGACACTCAAATTGGGTGTCCGCTTTTAGAATCATTCAGGGCATTCTGTTTTTCGGGTAATGGAAGAACGCTCTGGGTCGTACTGAAGATTCCTTATCCCAGTCTCTCTTGGATGGCCTTGCTTTCAGCCTCATAGCCAGGCTTGTTGAGCAGGGCGAACATGTTCTTTGATTTACTTGTGGTTTTCAAGATGGATAAGTGGCCATTTTGATCTTATCCTTTCGAAAATAAAAGCTAATGCCAATGTTATTATTGTGTTGTAAGTGCATTCAATGATGAGTAACGAAAAAGAGTTGGCTGTCATGATGTTCAAAGGTGGGTTGTAGCCTCCTACATGATTGAGAATCTGATGAATGCAAAGAATCAATAATGTATGCTTGCCAATGTATGTTAAAAATTTGCACTCCAATAATTTTGCATGGGATATGATAAAAAGTGATATTACAGATGTGCAGAAAACAGAAGTCAGTCCATGAGGGTAAAGTGTGTCGCTGATATGCACTTCCATTCTCAATGTGGTATAAACCCATAAAAAAATAATGACACAGACAAAGGGTAAATATGAACAAATGTTTTTGATTTCATCTTTATAATTTTTGGCCCATGCCCCAATATAAACATACACTACAGCGGAAAGGCCGCTTTGTAGAGACAAAGGCATGTAAATGACCAAAGAGGCAACGGATAAAGTGAACAGTGAAAGAGTGATAAACAGTTTGGTTGGACTATTGTGTATTTTCGACGATATGAGATGGAATGTAGTGAGCGCCCAAAACAATGACCATAAAAACCATATTGGTCCCAAAGTCCATCGATAGCTTGTCACATAGAGGCTATTGAATAGAAGAGACGTCAGACTTTCAATGAAATGATGATGTGTGAAATGATTGTAAATTGATCCTGCAATGATGCAGATAAAAGCGGTGATAAAATAAGGCCTTAGATAATTGTAAGCAATTTTCTTATAGTATTCCTTAATTCCTATCCCCGGCTTGTAGAAAAGACCTGCTAAAATGAAAAAGATTGGCATATGAAAAGTGTAGATCCAGCTATATAAGATACGGAAATGTTCGTGTATCTCTTTGGTGTGGCCGATTATGACAAGAATAATCAATAATCCTTTGAGAGAATCAATTTCGCTAATTCTTTTCGTTTTTGCCATAATAATATAGAGATTAGAAAAAAAAAGGTTATATAGATCGTCGTTATCTATATGTTTTATCATAAGATTTACTTGAACATATAGAGAAAAGGGTGTGCCAATGTATTGACACATCCTTTTCAAAGAGAGAGTAAGTTGTATAATCTCGTTATTCCATTATCCCAGTCTCTCCTGGATGGCCTTGCTTTCAGCCTCATAGCCAGGCTTGTTGAGCAGGGCGAACATGTTCTTCTTGTAGGCTTCAACACCAGGCTGGTTGAAGGTGTTCACACCGAGGATCTCGCCGCTGATACCGCAACCCTTCTCGAAGAAGTAGATCAACTGACCTACATAGTATTCGTTCAGGCATGGAAGCACGATGCGGAGGTTGGGCACACCACCGTCAACGTGTGCGAGCTGTGTGCCAAGCTCTGCCATCTTGTTCACCTGGTCGATACGCTTGCCAGCCAGGAAGTTCAGTCCGTCGAGGTTCTCCTCGTCGCTGGGCACCTCAAGGCACTGGTTGGGAGCACTTACTGAAATCACGGTCTCGAAGATGGTGCGCTCACCGTCCTGGATCCATTGTCCCATAGAGTGGAGGTCGGTGGTGAAATCCACTGCTGCAGGGAAGATACCCTTGCCGTCCTTACCTTCCGACTCACCGTAGAGCTGCTTCCACCACTCGTTCATGAAGTGAAGCTTGGGCTGGAAGTTGGCCAGGATCTCAATCTTCTTGCCAGCGGCATAGAGAGCGTTGCGAACAGCGGCATACATAGCTGAAGGATTCTCGCAGAAAGGAACGTCAACAGCTGTCTGAGCCTCCATGGCCTGGGCACCTGCGATCAGCTGGTCGATATCGAAGCCTGCGCAAGCGATAGGCAGCAAGCCTACAGGAGTGAGCACGGAGAAACGACCGCCAACGTTGTCGGGAATCACGAAGGACTTGTAGCCTTCCTTGTCGGCTGTGGTGCGTGCTGCGCCTTTCTTGGCGTCGGTGATGGCCACGATCACTTTCTTGGCCTCTTCCTTACCACGCTGGTCCTCACACATCTTCTTCAGCAAACGGAAGGTGATGGCAGTCTCAGTCGTAGTTCCTGACTTGGAGATGTTGATCACACCGAACTTCTTGCCTTTCAAGTATCCAATCAACTCGCTGAGGTAGTCCTCGCCGATGTTGTTGCCTGCAAACAGAATACGTGGACCTTTGGCGGGAAGGAGCCAGGAGAATGTGTTCTCCAAGCACTCAATCACGGCACGTGCGCCAAGATAGCTACCTCCGATACCAGCCACAACCACGGCTTCGCAGTTCTCGCGAAGCACCTGGGCAGTGGCTTTCACGTCGTCGAGGAATGCCTGTGTTGTCTCCGATGGCAGATGAAGCCATCCGAGGAAGTCATTGCCTTTGCATGTTCCGTTCTCCAGAGCCTCCAGGGCGGCTTTGGCCTTAGGCTCGTAACTCTCCACCGCACCAGCTGCCAAGAACTGAGCGGCTTTGTTGAACTCAAGTTTCAGATTTTCCATTGTCTGTGTTTTTTATAATTGTTGATGTCTTCTATGCTGTTTTTTCCATAGTTTCCATTGTTCCCATCCTTCTTCTTATCTGAATGTCTCCGACAGTCTCTTGATCTCCTGCTCAGGTTTGGCCTTGGCGTAGAGGATGTTATAGACAGACTCGAGGATGGGCATATAGACTTTGTAGCGCTTGTTGAGCTGCATCATGCACTTGGTGCCGTAGTAGCCCTCTGCAATCATCTCCATTTCCAATTGGGCGGTCTTCACACTGTAGCCTTTGCCAATCATCGTACCGAAGACACGGTTGCGCGAGAAATTGGAGTAGGTTGTCACCAACAAGTCACCCATATAGACGGAGTTGATGATCTGTCGGTCGCAAGGAACGGCGGTGTCGATGAAACGTGCCATCTCCTGCAACGCGTTGGAGTTGAGCACTGCAAGGAAGTTGTCGCCATACTTCAATCCGTGGCAGATGCCAGCTGCTATGGCATACACGTTCTTCAGCACACTGGCGTATTCGATGCCTTCTATATCGGTGCTGATGGATGTGGTCACGTTGCGGGAGGCGAGGATGTCGGCCACCAGTTGGGCTCGCTCCAAATCGCGGCAACCTACCGTCAGGTAGCACAAACGGTCCAGAGCCACCTCCTCCGCATGCGACGGTCCGCCTATAGATGCCACTTGGTCTTCTGGCACCTTGTAGGTCTGTTGGAAATAGCGTGAGATGACCAGGTTGTCGTCGGGGACTATACCTTTGATTGCAGTCACCACAAGCTTGTCCTTCAGATTGGTTTTCAATTTCTTCAGGTGGCTCTTCAGGTATGGAGAGGGGGTCACGAAAATCAATGTGTCGGAGTTTTTCACCACAGCATTGATGTCGGAGGAGAAATGAATACGGCTGATGTCGAAATGAACACCGGTTAAGTAAGCAGGGTTGTGGCCCAGTTCCTTGAACTCGGCAATCCTGTCGTCGCGACGTATATACCAGTTGATGCTTTCTTCATGGTTCATGACAATTTTGGCGATGGCGGTGGCCCAACTGCCACCACCCATGATCGCTACCCTGCCACAACCTTCAAAATCCATCATCTCTTCTAATGTTTAAGGAATCTTCTATAAATTGTCTTTCAGAAAATTTGGAGGATTTCTATCCGAATTCCCCAATGACTCAGATTTACTCAGGATCACCGAGGCTGTCGATGATGGCCTTCAAGTCGTCAACACTGGGTTTCTGAATGTCCAGTTTGTACTTCTTCAGTACCTCACCGATCTGTTGCTGCACTTTCTGTGCGTTTCCGCCAGCAAGATCGCTCACTAAATTGTAGCCAACCTTCTGAAGCACAGGGACAATCTCTTCGCTGAATCCCACTTCAACGAACTTCTCCACAGGATCCTTTGGCGTGCGTTTTTCAGGACGCATCTGTGGGAAAAGCATGATCTCACCGATGGCGAACTTGCCCGTCATGAGCATCACCAAGCGGTCGATGCCGATACCGATGCCACTTGTGGGCGGCATACCGTACTGAAGGGCGCGGAGGAAGTCATGGTCGATGATCATCGCCTCGTCGTCGCCCTTGGCAGCCAGTTTCATCTGGTCAACAAAACGCTCCTCCTGATCGATCGGGTCGTTCAACTCACTGTAGGCGTTGGCCAGTTCCTTGCCGTTGACCATCAACTCAAAACGCTCGGTCAGACCCGGTTTCGTGCGGTGCATCTTGGTCAGTGGCGACATCTCAACGGGATAGTCGGTGATGAAGGTGGGCTGTATGAAAGTGCCTTCGGCGGTCTCACCGAAAATCTCATCAATCAACTTGCCTTTGCCCATCGTCTCGGTGCCTTCGATGCCTATCTTCACAGCAATCTCACGGATTTCCTCCTCGCTCTTGCCTTCCAAGTCGTAGCCGCTCTTCTCCTTGATGGCCTCAAGGATGGGCAGGCGACGGTAGGGGGCCTTGAAGGAAATGGTCTGTCCGTCGATTTCTATCTCAGGTTTGCCGTTCACGGCTGTGCAGATTTCTTCCAGCATTTGCTCGGTAAATGACATCATCCAATTGTAGTCCTTGTAGCTGACGTACAATTCCATGCAGGTGAACTCGGGATTGTGGGTCTTGTCCATACCTTCGTTGCGGAAGTTCTTGCCAATCTCATACACTCCCTCAAATCCACCTACAATCAGTCGTTTGAGATAGAGCTCAGTGGCAATGCGCATATACATGTCCTGGTTCAGGGCATTGAAGTGGGTGATGAAAGGACGGGCCGATGCACCACCGGCAATGCTCTGGAGCACAGGTGTCTCCACCTCGGTGTATCCGTTGCGGTCGAGGATGTTGCGAAGGGTGCGGGTCACGATGGCGCGCTTGATGAAGATGTCTTTCACACCTTCGTTCACAGCCAGATCCACATAGCGCTGGCGATAGCGCAACTCGGGATCATCGAACTTATCGTATGCCACACCGTCCTTGTATTTCACCACAGGCAGTGGCTTCAGACTCTTCGACAGCAGTGTCAGGGTCTGTGCATGCACACTGATCTCACCTGTCTGGGTGCGGAAGACGTAGCCCTTGACACCGATGAAGTCGCCTAAGTCGAGCAGTTTCTTGAAAACAGTGTTGTATAGTTCTTTGTCTTCACCAGGACAGATGTCGTCGCGGGTGATATAGACTTGGATTCTTCCTTTGGAGTCTTGAATCTCCACAAACGATGCCTTTCCCATCACCCTGCGGCTCATCATACGGCCGGCGATACTCACCTCACGTGGCTCAGCCTCATCGCTGAACTCACTGATGATGTCGGTGGAGAAGGCATTGGTGCAATACTCGGCTGCTGGATAAGGGTCAATACCCATAGAACGCAACTGGTCTAAGTTGTTGCGGCGATTAATCTCTTGTTCGCTAAGTTCTAAAATGTTCATATCTGTTTGTCTGTTGCCTGTGGAGTGAAAAAACGTCAAATCAACAACCCACAGTGAAAAATATGTGCAAAGTTACCGCTTTTTATCCAATTAAAGGGCTTATTTCGCTTTTTTTATTCTTTTCCTATACATATTATATATAAAAATAAGAAAATGCCTCAACAGTTGGGTTTTATGAGTAAGTTAACGATTATGAATGAGAGTTGTAATTTTGGTAAAACGAATGAGTGTTTTTTGGGGGGAATGATCTTTAGGATTCTAAAGTTGTCATGTCAAGGATATCATTTTGCGAATTACAGATCAATAGGGGTCAAAATGATGAATTTTGCAACTTTTTCGACCTCCTTGTGCATCATTCTCGTTCTTTTTCCTTACCTTTGTGTTTCAACAACCAAACGACAAAAGAAATCATTATCAAACACAAAAAGAACATACATAGACACCTCTGTTTGAGTTTGTTTTTCCTCTGCTTGCCAGCCTTTCTGCCAACCTTGTGGGCAGAGAGAGTGGATACAGTTGCGGCATGCCCTGAAATACACATTGAAGCCGAGCACCTTCCCGACCTGAATGTGGCGCGCTGTGGGCACACCACCATCCTTGCAGGCAACGAGCCACTGGTAGTTGGCGGCCACACCACAGGTTTCGTGCCCACACCCACAGCCGAGTATTACCATGACGGGCAGTGGCATCTACTAACAACAGTGTACACACACGATGAAGGTTTCGCCATACCCATGCGCAATGGCAAAGTGCTCATTGCCGGTGGCCATGAGCAGCATCTAGGCATAGGCCATATCTTTGCCCTCGAACTATACGACCCTCAGACCCACACCTTCGAGGGGTATGGCTGCCTTGACAAAAAGCGCACCTGGGCAGAATGTATGGAAATGGACAGTGGCAAAGTGATCATAAGCGGCAACTGGTATGCCGACGACGGCATTGAGTGCTACCAAGACGACAGACAATGCATGAACGTCAAGGATGTCTCTTGTGCACGAACCTTACCTTATATCTTCCGTACTGGACGTGATGACGCCATCATCCTCGGTGGCATAGACGAACATGGAGAGCCCTACGACACTATTGTCATCGACCGTCTGAAAGGCGATGCCTTCACACTTCCCTTCTTTGAACAGTGGAAACCGCTGAGCCATCTACTCAAGACGGAGCACCGCAGTGCCGACAGTTTTATCGGCGATGAAACCACTGGCCAATACGACTATCTGATGGCCGTGAGCAATCAACAGGGACAGGTGGCCATCGCTCAGATCCACAACGGCCAGTTCTCCATCCTGCCCACCGTGTGCCCCATACCCACAAGAAGCCAGTTCGGGGCTATCAAGTATTTCACCACCGTTATCGTCGACCGTCAAGCCCTGCGCGGCTATATCGTTGGCAACGACGAGAACCTCAAGCGACTTTACGTGCTAGCTATGGACTATACACACAATCCCGCCCCGCTCACGCTGTACTATACAGACACTTTGGAGAACATAGGTTTGCAAACTCCCATCCTGACCCCTGAGGGCAACCTACTGATCGCAGGCGGTTTTGCCAACAACAACTTCACGCCCCAATCCTCTGCCTTGGTGCTCCATGTCTCAGCAAACAGCCCTTCCACCACAGCTTTCTCCTCGCTTTGGTTGCTCATAGTGATGTTGGGCTTGGTTGCCTTAGGCATCAGTGCAGCAATCGCACTGCGCCGCCGCAAGAAGGACGCAGATAACCACGTTTCCCCGGTAGCAGCAGAAACAGCGGAAAATGCAGAAATAGAAGAAACGGCAAAAACATCAGAAACGGCGGATGCCACAAGCACCTACCCCTTCAACGACATCCTCATCCAGCGCATTGTGGCTTTGATGGAAGAGGAACGCATGTTCCTTCGCAACGACCTAAAAGTGGCAGACATGGCAGAAGCCTTGCATACAAGTTCACGTACCGTCTCTGAATGTATCAAGGCTCAACGTGGACACACTTTCACACAATTTGTCAATGGCTACCGTATCGAACACGCCAAGCAGTTGATGCAAAATCGGCCAGATACCAAGATGATCACTATTGCCTTGAATTCAGGTTTTACCAACGAGACATCATTCTTCCGTACATTCAAGGCTTTTGTGGGCAAAACTCCCAGTGAATGGATGTCTTCAATCGACTGACAAATCTTGCAATGTCAGTTGATGTGCAAAAATTGTAAGTCCAAGTTTACTCCTTTGGGTATATATTTGCACATAAGTTTACCAAAGGAACATCTCGGCAATGAAGATACATCACGGATATTTAATACTAACCAATAACTATTGCAAAAAACTATGGCATCATTTCTGCAAAATCTGATTAACAATGCTACAAACAGCATGACTGAGGGAATCAACAAAAGAGTGGAGGACGGCACGTTCAATCGTCTGGCCAGTAAATTCAGCAAAGGCATCAACAGTCTGGGTGCTGGTATGGTGAGTATTGTCAACATGGCCGAAAACGCCTTCGGCAAGGTGAAGGACAAGGTCTCCCAGGCAAAATCTGACCGTGAACAGGAACGAGCCGAACGCAGAGCCGATAAGGAAGAGCGTGAGCGCAAGGCAGAACAGCTGCGAGCAGAGTGTCTGGCTATGATGGAACAGGGAGTAGTGGCATCGGGGCAATCTGACGACGAGTGTGATTACGTGTCGCCCATCGCCCTTAGCGATGATTTCATGGACCGTCTGGCTCGCATCTTCGACATTCAGGATGAGGACGACCTGCACATGTTGTGTTTGACACGCCTCACGGCGCAAACAGCCCTGTTCTTTGCCAACTGCGACGGCGACTACACCGAGAAAGAGCGCGAGAATATTGAAAGATTCAAGGACATGGTTTACGAATACCTCGACGGCATGAGCGAGGGTTCATCAGATGCCATTGAGTTCTTATTCGACGGCATAGACCGTCCATGTACGATTGATGAGATCATGTCCATGACCCATCGCTTCACCGACAATCTGGACGATAAGGACCGTAAGGAGACGATTGAGAGCATCGACTGGCTGGTCAGCCAGATTGTTGAGGCCGATGAACGTGCCGACATGCAGACTGATGAATATTACAAAATGTGGATTAAAGAGTTTAAACTATGAAAAGTTGTTGGAAGAAAGGATGTATCATCTATTGTATTCTTGCCGTTCCCGGGCTTCTCATGATGTATGGGATATACTCCATCATGGCAAACCATTCGGACGAGCGTGTAAGAAAAGATTTACAGGATTCTATTGTGATTGATGAAGAGCAGACGGTCCCCTTCGGCTTGTCGGACGATGAAGGACTGTTGCCACCAGCCGACTCCGACTCCATCAACCTGACGCCGGGTGGTTAACTTCCAAGTATATATAAGACCAACAAAAGGCACTCCGAAAGGGCAGCATCATGAATAAAAGAAACGATTTTGCCCTTGCAGGGCGCAACAGCAAACCACATCATAATCCCAGTGCGATGCCCTGGGCTATAGGAAGGTTGCCCCTTCGGGGCACACTTCCGCACTTCCGAAACTTGGATTCCTTAACTATCAGACTATAGAATTATTATGGCATATTGTGAAAAATGTGGGCATCTGAACAACGATGACGCTTCGTTCTGTAATGCATGTGGTGCGCCGTTGAAGGGAGCTGATGACACCACAAAGGTTCCCCCGCGATGGGAACGCATCCACCTGCAACGTGAGGATGATACTAGCCGTGACGACACTCCGCCACGTCGTGAGAAGAGTCCTGGTGTCTGGAGTTACATGATCGCGAAAAAGAAAAAAGCCGAGGAAAAATCTGAAAAGCAGCAATCAGAGAAGAAAAAGAAAGGTGGCTGTCTGAGGCATATCCTTGGATGGATTATCGGCTTGGGTGTTTTCTTCGTTCTATGGACGTTGTTAGTGAAAGCCTGCAGTGACGAAGAGGATGGCGGAAAAGAAATTCAGGATCCCGCGAAATTTGAGCGTGTCATGAGTCAGTCGTCTGTTGATTCACTACAGGCGGCCATTGGTTTTCCCCAGACTACTGACGACGTGGCCCCCCTTGGCGGCGACTACAAAGTCAGGACACATGGTGTTGCGATTACCGTTTCCCTTGAACCGGCTCAGAATGGCAAGGTGGTGGGTAATGCAGCCATGAAGCTGGGTAGCCGTTCGAAGTTCAAAGGAGTCTATGCCTACTGTGGCAACAGCATCTATGGTATTTACGAAAACGAAGAGGAAATAGGTGGAAATCCCCGTAATTACTTCTTCGCTCGTCCCGACCGTGAGTCGATCCTGATGATAGACGACGGTAAACACTATACTCTGGAGCGCACGGTACCGTTTAAGGGTAGCGGCACGAACACGCTGCTCAGCCGCGACTATGAAAAGTGTAAGGACGAAGCCAGTATGGCGGGAATCATCAAGGAAGAAGGCTTCCCTGAGAAATATGAGGACAACGCTCCTCAATTCGGTACCTATAGCTATAGGTTGGAAAATAATGGCGAGACACATTCCATGAGTGTTCAGCTTGAGCCGTACGAAGGCGAGAATAAGATGATTGTTGCCAGAACCACCTATTTAGCTGATGAAAAACCCATGGGGAGAGGCTTTGTCGGCTATTGTGGTTTCAGTATCTATGCAGTATTTATGAAAGAGATGGATAGGAAACCATACGAAGATGACGACATCGATTTGGATAGGCCTCATACAAATGACTATTTCTATGCAAATCCCGACGGCTCCATCAGTTTGTATTTTGACGGCTCAGAAAAAATAAGAATGAAACTTGGCAATGTGGAAACAGTCAAGTTAGATGACTTAAGGTAGAAATAGTATGCTGACCGAACGTTTCACGAAAGTCCTTTTGGCTCTTATTGCCCTGCTTTTGACGTTTGTGCTCCCCACGGTAGCCGGCCCGGATGATGGTGACGAGGCAAGAACAAAGCCTTTTTCCATTGACCAGACCCATGCTGGCGGGGAATATAAGGTGCGCTTCACGATAGAAGGCGCCAGCGGTATTGCCGCTTCCAGTCAGGGTACTGATTACGCCCAACTCGAAGGTCATGCTGCCCCCGATGGAACCATCACCATCACGATGGAGTGGTTGGAGTGTAACGGCTCAGAGCGTGACTTGCAACTGAAGATGATCGATGTGCTCATGGGCAACCAAGTCAACAATGGCGATGCCGAGCGCAGCGATGATGAGAAATTGTTCACCAAGAGCAGCACGGGTTTCGACAACTCACTCGACCGTGTAGTCTATACCTTCAACTGTGCCGATTACCAAAAGGCCGACCCCTCAACGAATGACTCCGTACTGATGGTCACAGCCTTCAGCACTGTCCAGTTAGGCAGTAATGTCACCGAGACACATGTCTATCTGAAACTGACGCTCGATGGCAATGCCGGTCTGCACTATGAGGAGGACAACGAGGCCGGTGAGAATGGCGGCGCTGAACAGTACATCATTCCTGTGATTATCGGCGCAGGGCTGATAGGTGGCGCCGAGTGGATGCGCAAAAGGAGAAAGAACAAGAAAGAGGCTGAGGGTGACGGCGAGGATGACGGCGAGGGTGACGGCGAGGGTGACACCCCCGACATGTTGGAGATGGAACTCTACAAGGACTTTGGCGACACACTGTTAGCCGGCGATGATCCTGCACGTGTGAGCGCCTGTATTGTGCGTCACCCTGCCGATGGTCCGGAGTATGTCGATAAGCAGTTGACGAGTAAGATCCAGATTTTTGCCGACGACGGCTATACAGCCGTGGAGGAGGAAGGTGTCATCAACGGTTGGAAATGTGCTTTGGTGCAGGCTCCCAACTGGGAAACGCCGCCCGAGGAGGCTGTCGTGCAGTTCCGGGTAGCTTCTGCCGGTGCCAGTTATACCAACCGCATACACTTCAAAGTCAGGGCAAGCATGGTGGTGTTCGGTCAGGAAAACCTGACTCTGCCAGCCTGTCACCAGAAGGAGGTGAGGCTTCCGTTCTACGTACAGGGCATCGAGGGCAGCGACGCAGACGTGACTGTGACTGTCCGGGGCAAGGAACGCAATAATGCCGACTACAAAGCCAAGGCAGAGTGGGACGCCAAGGCCCAACTGTGGAACGCCGTCATTACCGACCTGTGGCAGGACGTGAATGAGAATGAGGAGTATATGCCTGGTGACTTCCTCACCTATTACATAGATGTGGAAGCCAAGAGCAAGGGAGGCCTGGTCGTCAAGGGCCGTCTGCCACTTTACCGTTTCTATATGGGCCTGGCCTTCCAGATGGACGGCAACGACGTGGGCTGCTACCTGGAGGAGTATGATCCCGTCCACCACACCAATGCCTTGGACGTGGTGAAGATGGACGACAAGGAATACACACCTGCTGAGACGCGCTGTTCACTGCGCTTGTTCGATTACGACGAGGACAAGAACCAGCTTGTCGTCATTAACCCTGTCGTAAGCGCCAACCCCGATGACTTTAAGGTGACCGCACTGCACAAGAGCGATCAGGAGCAGGTGGACAAACTCGGTCTGCAGCTCGTCATCCGCAGTTCCGCTAATGGTTCCCCTTCGTACCGTTTGCGCTGCCGCCGCGGAGTGCTCAATGCCCCTAACCGCATCAATGCCGTCATAGAGGTGAAGAGTCACATGGGAGGTGTGGAGTTGACTTTCAAACGCGTTGTCCGACTGCTGTCGCAGGCGCGGCCCTCGTTCAAGAGCGCCATCGAGTTAGCCGAGTGGCAGAAAGAGCAGAACCGCATACGCGACGTATTGGAGAGCATAGACCATGATATTAGCGTCATGGGCCTTGGCGACCGCCTGGCTCCGCTGGTGCAGTACATCCAACTGCAGTTGGAAGCGTACCAGCAGGACGGCCACTTCGGTTTCGACCGTCGCAACGTGAAGGCCATACAAAAGACCTATCACAACGTATTGGAAGGCGAGCAGGGCAATGCGAACCAACATACTCTGGTGGCTTGCGATAACCTTGAGGAGGTATGCTGGGAGTTCTTCAAGAGCATGCGTAGCACCGTCAACGACATGGGAACAATCCCGAAACTGTTTGCCAGCGTGGCTACGTTTGGTGCGTTCGACATAGCCGTCGGCGCCATTGAGGTGGTGGGAAAGATGAAAGACTATGTGGACAAGGGTGGCAACAGTGTTTTTGGTGCCTTCACCGTAGGTGCTTGGCAGGTGACGAAAACGTACCTGATTGAGAAGGCGATGAGTCTCGGCACAAGCATGGCGAAGAACTACTGGAAGAGTGGCGGTGACATCAAGAACACATGGAACCTGACGAAGGGCGATGCGAAGAACCTGTTGCTCAAGGAAATCAATTCGGTGAAGGAGTTCGGCAAGAAGTTCCAGGCCGCCGAGAACGCGAAGACCCGTAACACACAGTCAACAAAGAAGGCCGACGAGCTGTTGAAGGAAGCCAAGAAGAATCCCCTCAAGAACTCTGAATACAGCGATGAAGCCATTAAGTACGGACGTACGCGTGCTCAGAAAAACCTGAAGGAATTGCAAGACTCCATCGACGCCCTGAAGAAGAACCCCACAGAGGCCAACCTCATGCGCCGCAACGAGGCCATTATCCGTTGTCAGCAGGACAAGCAGACCATGATGATGCTGAAGGGTCAGAGCAACATCGAGACCATTGCAGTGGCAAACAACAATGTGAACTTCGTTGAGTGTCGAAAGGTGCTGAATGGTCACCTGGACAAGGTGTACAAAGCCACAGACAAACGTGTTCAGCAACGTCTGTCGAAGTTGTATCCAGACTTGAATCCTGATGAAGTGATTATCTATGGTGCTACGACGTCAGACAAGGTAAAGCTGTTAAGCGGCAAGAGCGTCACGTTCGACCGCGACATCACTTATTATTACATCGACAAAGTGACAGGCAATAAGGTGTATTTCCCTCAGCGTATTACGCAGCAGATCTACGCCGAAGAGTTTTACGAGGTAGCCAAACTCGGCACCCGCCAGAGTTCCTCCGCCATCATGAAGGCTACTAACGACGCTGCGAGGGAGTTTGCCAAGAAGATGGACCAGACTGTAGTCCAGGACGTGCTACGCCATTCCGAGAGCTATGGTGTAGATCTTCCGAAGATGATCGAGAAGGCGCTACAGGGTCAGAAACTGACTAATCCCGAGAAGGTGGCAGAGGCTGTGCTTTATAAGGGTCAGGAGCGCTTCTACATTGCCGAGAAGCTGATGAAGGCCGCCAAGAAGGCCGGTAATGACTCGCTTGACCTTCAGGCCTCAGCCATCAGTGAACTGATGGAAGGCTGCCGCCAGCAGGTGAAGGTCTTTGATTTGCTCGACGCGCGCGACATCGCCCGCATGGGTACGAACGGTGGAAGCATGATTTCCAGCACGCTGCGTAACGGCATTGCAGTGCTGAGAAAGTTGGCCGTGGATGGAAGCACTGATGCCAAGACGGCTCAGAGTGCCCTCAGTGCTATCGGCCTCACCTTCGAGGAGATTACCAAGGAGATGTACCGCACGGTTCTCAAAATAGGATGATGTGGATATCTTTCAAGATAGAAAACCCTTTTATAAAGAACGAATCATGGAAGTATTGAAGTTCCATGGATTGTTAGTCGTTGCTATGGTGGCTATAACGCTGATGATGGCTGCCTGAGGTGGCAAGCCCGATGTCTTTCTGGGTGCCAGTCGATATGATTAAGTGGGCGCCAAAACGGACAAATGAATCTTTTCATCATCCGTTTTGGCGCCCGGTTTCAATCTGTTGTGAGATCAATGTCTTCCGGCGTTATCTCACCACTTTTGTGAATTCTGGAGCAGCACCGTCCAAAACTGTCACATAAACCAGCAACTCAGCGGGAGGGGTTGTTGGTTCCATTCCCTCGCGTGGAAGGTCCTCTGCACCAAATAAATACTCCATGCCACCAGGGATGCTGCGTACTGCCACCGTCTTGGCTTTGGCGTGAAGCATTGCGTAGTCGCCAACAGCGGCGTCGAAGATGGCCGACTCATCCTCGCTCACAGCATGAGCCTCGGAAAAATCAGCCAGTGGAGTGACTGTGCCCTCAATCCATCCGCCTGACTTCAGGAAATAGTCAATCTCCTGAGGTGCAGCAGATACTCGAGCGGTGCGTACCCCGTAGCCTGGCAGAACCTCTGCCTTGGGCTCCTTGGCCGCCAAATCTTTCGCGCTCGACTCTAAACCGCCGCTGCCGAAGGTGCAGAAGGGAACAACTTTCTTACCACTGAGGTCTATCTGCTCCAGAAGGGCGGCAATAGGTGGTGCGTAGGTGCCGAACCAAATGGGATAGCCCAGGAAAATGATGTCGTACTTAGAAAGGTCGCTCTTCAAGGGTTTGAGTTCGGGCAGAGTGCCTGCCTCACGTTCTTGCATGCAGCGGGCAATGGTGGCGTTGAAGTCACCGTCGTAGGGATTCACCAGTTCTATTTCCTCCTGGTCTGCACCAAGTTTGGTCGCCATCTCCTGCGCCACGGTCTTTGTGTTGGAGGTCTGGGAATAGTAGAGCACAAGCGCCTTGGGGGCTTCTTTCTTCTGAACACAGCCTGTGGCTGTCAACAACAAGGCTATCAAAGCCGAAAGCAATTTGAATGTTTTCATAAGCAATATTTTAGATAAATGATATTGAAGGCAAAGATATTCATTCTCAACGAAAAAATAGGTAAAGAAAAACAAAAATCTTTCAGCTTCCCGCTTTTTTCTTACATCTCGTCGGCAGAAATAATCACATTTCTCTTCAACAAAAATACAGAAAAAATTTGGTAGTTCAAAAAATAGGTTGTACCTTTGCATCCGAATTTTGACATAGGGGCGTAGCCCAGCTGGTTTAGAGCGCTGCAGTCACATTGCAGAGGTCATCGGTTCGAACCCGATCGTCCCTACCAACGGAAAAGGAGCATCTCGGTGCTCCTTTTTTGGTAAATGGCATATTCAGAGTTTATTCATCACCCCCATTTCGCCTGTAAAAACAGCAAGCAAAACAGCAACGACATGATATCAGTAGAAAATCTCAGTGTGGAATTCAGTGCGGTCCCCCTTTTCAGCGGAGCCAGTTTCGTCGTCAATAGTGGCGACAGAATAGCCCTCGTGGGGAAGAACGGCGCAGGAAAATCCACCATGCTCAAAATCATAGCCGGCTTGCAGAACCCTACATCGGGAGTGGTAGCCAGACAGAAGGAATGCACTATCGGGTATCTACCGCAGGTCATGGTGCTCAGCGACAACCATACGGTCATGGAAGAGGCGGAGACCGCTTTCGAGCATGTCAGGCAGATGCAGGCCAAGCTCGACGAGATGAACCACCTGATGATGCAGCGTACGGACTATGAATCCGATGACTATATGGCGCTTGTGGATAAATATACACACTTGAATGAGCGTTTCAACATGCTGGGTGGAAACAACTACAGGGCTGAGCTCGAACGGACACTTCAGGGACTGGGATTCAGAAGGGACGACTTCGACCGTCCCACATCGGAATTCAGTGGTGGATGGAGAATGAGAATAGAGCTTGCCAAACTGCTGCTCATGCACCCTGATTTGCTGTTGCTCGACGAGCCTACCAACCACCTCGACATCGGTTCCATACAGTGGTTGGAGCAGTTCCTCGCCTCACGGGCAAACGCGGTCATTCTGGTCAGCCACGACAGGGCGTTTATCAATAATGTGACCAACCGCACCATCGAAATATCGTGTGGCAGGATCAATGACTACAAGGTCAAATACGACGAGTATGTCGTGCTCAGACAGCAGAGGCATGAACAGCAGATGAGAGCCTATGAGAACCAGCAAAAAGAGATTGCCGACATCAAGGACTTCATCGAACGCTTCAGGTACAAGCCCACGAAGTCCAATCAGGTACAGAGCAGAATCAAGCAACTGGAAAAAATAGTGCCAGTGGAGGTGGATGAGGTGGACAATGCGTCCATGCACATCAAGTTCCCTCCATGTCTCAGGAGTGGCGACTATCCTGTCATCTGCAAGGATGTTGCCAAGTCCTATGGCAACCATCTCGTCTTCCACGATGTCAACCTTACCATCAAAAGGGGGGAGAAAGTGGCGTTTGTGGGCAACAACGGAGAGGGTAAGTCAACGCTCGTCAAGTGCATCATGGGTGAGATTCCTTTCGAGGGTGAACTCAAAGTAGGACACAACGTCCAGATTGGATATTTCGCACAGAACCAAGCACAACTGCTCGATGGAAGCATCACTGTTTTCGACACCATCGACAGAGTGGCGCGGGGGGAGATGCGGCTCAAGATCAGAGATATTCTGGGTGCTTTCATGTTCGGAGGAGAAGCAAGCGACAAATTCGTCAAAGTGCTCTCTGGAGGGGAAAGAAGCAGGTTGGCCATGATTCGACTGCTGCTCGAACCCGTCAATTTCCTGATTCTCGATGAACCTACCAACCATCTCGACATGAAGTCGAAGGATGTGCTCAAAGAGGCTATCCGTGATTTCGACGGGACGGTTATCGTCGTCAGCCACGACCGTGACTTCCTCGATGGGCTCGTTGAGAAAGTGTATGAGTTTGGTGGAGGAAAAGTCAGGGAGCACCTCGGAGGTATCTATGATTTCCTGCAGAAAAAACAAATAGAATCTCTCGAGCAACTGCAGTCGAGCATGTCCTCAGCGGGCAGTCCGTCAACAAGTTCTGCGCCCAAGGAAGATCATCCGCAAACAGATACGGCCGCAACTCAGGGCAAGCAATCATATCTGCAGATGAAGGAAAGGACGAAGGTGCAGAGGAAACTGGAGAAAGAGGTGGAGGAATACGAGAAGCGGGTGATGGAACTCGAAGACCGTATCGCTGAAGTAGAAGCTCAGCTCTCCACACCTGAAGGGGCGCAGAAAACCGATCTCTTCACTCTGCATGCCGACCTGAAAACTCAATTGCAGCAGGCGGAAGAGAATTGGGAAAAAGCAGTGTCCGCTCTCGAGGATTTCCAAAGCGAAGCATGAACTAAGCACCCTTTTGCCTCTATAGCCTCTATAGCTTCTATAGTATCTATAGCATCTATAGTATCTATAGCATCTATAGCGTCTATCTAAAAAGAAACCAACAACTCAAAATATACCAACAATGAAAAAACTCTTAATGATTTCCGCTATGATGGCAACATCAATCGTTGCCAGCGCCCAGACACAAGGCATTGGCATCCATCTGGACAACATGAACCCAAGCGTTGATCCAGGTACCGATTTCTATCAGTATGCCTGCGGAGGGTGGATCGCCAACAACCCCCTCGCACCCGAGTATTCACGATTCGGCAGCTTCGACATGGTGTCGGAGAACAACCGTAAGCAAATTCGTGAACTGATTGAAGGATTGGCAAACACACAGCATGAAAAGGGTTCTGTGGCACAGAAAATAGGCGACCTCTACGCCATGATGATGGACTCCGTGCGCCAGAACAAAGATGGCGTCAAACCCATCCTCGCTGACCTCAAGGCTATTGAGGACATCAATGACCGTGATGCACTCAAAAAACATTTGGTGGCCACTTCGCTCACATCAGGACGTCTGCCATTCGGAATGTATCTTGAGGCCGACATGATGGACAGCAAGAAGAATATGTTGCAGTTCGCTCAAAGCGGTCTGTCGCTCGGACAAAAGGAATATTATCTCAACGACGATGAGGCTACTGTCAAGATCCGTGAGGCCTTCAAGAAGCATGTTGTCAACTTCTTCAAACTTGTTGGTTACAACGAGAATGTGGCTACACAGAAGATGAACAACATCATGGAACTGGAGACACGTCTGGCCAAGGCGCACAAGAGCCGTGTGGAACTGCGCGATCCTGCTTCCAACTACCATAAGATGAGTTACGATGAACTCAAGAAGCAGTATCAAGGCATAGATTGGGATGAGCTTTGCCGTGTCAATTTCATGGATCCAGCCCTTGTGGGTGATGTGTCGGTAGGACAGCTCGAGGCCATGAAAGAAGGTATCGACATCCTCAACGACGCACCACTTCAGCAAATCAAGGACTGGGCTCAGTTCTCGATCATCAGCGGAGCGGCTTCTATCCTTGGCGACGAGATGTATGCTGAGTCGTTCGACTTTAACGGACGCGTGATGTCAGGACGCAAGGAGCAGCAGGCTCGCTGGAAGCGTTCGGTCAAAGCCGTCAATAGTGTTCTTGGTGAGGCTGTCGGCCAAATGTATGTGGAGAAGTATTTCCCGCCAGAGAATAAAATCCGCATGATGCAACTGGTCAAGAACCTGCAGATTGCGCTCTCGCAGCGTATCGACGCTCAGGAATGGATGAGCGACAGCACCAAGCAGTATGCCAAGGAGAAACTTTCGGCTTTCTATGTGAAAATCGGTTACCCCGACAAGTGGCGCGACTATTCGGCACTCAACATCGACCCTCAACTCTCGCTCTATGAGAACATGAAGGCGGTATCTATCTGGGCTTCAAAAGACGAGGCAGAACGTAAGTTCAACAAGCCTGTGGATCCGGATGAGTGGTATATGACTCCGCAGACGGTCAACGCTTACTACAACCCGACGACCAACGAAATCTGCTTCCCTGCCGGAATCCTGCAGTATCCTTTCTTCGACATGCAGGCCGACGATGCCTTCAACTATGGTGCCATCGGTGTGGTCATCGGACATGAGATGACTCACGGATTCGACGATCAGGGACGACAGTTTGACAAGGAAGGTAACTTCCGCGACTGGTGGGCTCAGGGCGACGGCGACAAGTTCAAGGAGCGTGCCAAGGTCATGTCGGACTTCTTCGACAACATCAAGGTGCTGCCCGACCTCAATGCCAATGGTTCACTCACACTGGGTGAGAACCTCGCTGACCACGGTGGACTGCAGGTGGCTTACGCTGCTTTCAAGAACGCCACACAGAACAAACCTTTGAAGAAGGTGGAGGGACTGACTCCTGAACAGCGTTTCTTCCTTGCTTACGCCAATGTGTGGGCGCAGAACATCACAACGGAGGAGATCCGCAACCTCACCAACCGCGATCCACACGCTCTGGGCGAATGGCGCGTCAATGGTGCTCTTCCACATATCGATGCCTGGTACGACGCTTTCGGCATCAAGAAGGATGCTAAACTCTTTGTCCCCAAAAAGGAGCGCGTCACCATCTGGTAATCATCTCGCATCTTCCTGTTTTTATAAGGGCCGTGGATTCATCCACGGCCCTTTATTCTTAATAAATGTTAATTTGTTTTATTTTGTTAGTACTTTGTATTGCAAGGTACTATAAAAGTGTGTATCTTTGCCAGCGAAATGGAACGTATCCGGCCGGTACGTTTCGTTTCAAACCCATTTTCGCGAGATGGGACAACAAACAGAATGTATCATCTATAAACATCTTTATCATTATGACACAGAAAAGATTATATCGTTCAAAGGACACAAAAGTGTTGGGTGGAGTTTGTGGAGGACTCGCTGAATATTTCGATATCGATCCCACACTCGTGAGACTGGCGTACGTACTGCTTGAGTTCTGCACTGCTTTCTTCCCAGGCATCCTCCTCTACATCGTAGCTTGGATCATCGTACCCGAAAAGAATGCCTGACGAGAATATTCATAGTGAATCATCTAAGAATTAAATGCTATGAATGTCGATAACGCAAAATCCCAAATGAGGAAAGGGATGCTCGAGTACTGCATCATGTTGCTGCTGCGCGACCAGTCATGCTATGTCTCCGACATCATCCAGCAACTCAAGGAAGCAGAACTGCTCGTAGTCGAGGGCACCCTTTACCCATTGCTGACACGACTCAAAAACGATGGGTTGCTGTCGTATGAATGGAAGGAAAGTACCCAGGGACCACCCCGCAAGTACTACATGCTCACCAACCAAGGACAAATCGTCTTGCTACAACTCGATGAAGCCTGGGGTGAAATAGAAAACACCGTAAGTTTACTCCGAGTAAGGAAAATCACCAACAACTGATCATCACGAAGAAATGAAAAAGAATATCACCATCAACATCTTCGGACAACTCTATGCTTTCGACGAGGATGCTTACGAATTGCTCAAAAACTACGAGGACTCGCTCCGAAGCGCCTTCAGCAACCAACCTGGAGGGCATGAAATCGCCGACGACATTGAGGCGCGCGTAGCTGAACTGCTCAACGAACTGAAAGCCAATGGTGTGGAGGCAATCAATATACAGCATGTGCAGGACATCATCAACCGGATAGGGACACCTCAGGACATCAAGGGGGATGAAGAGGAGGCTCTAGACGGAGAATCCCAGCAGCAAGACGCGAATCAGAACAGCGGCGAACAGTCTTCCAACCAACAGAACACCAACAAAGCACCTTTCTCTATGGGGAACAAACGCCTCTATCGCGATGCCAACAACAAGATGCTCGCAGGTGTGCTGGGTGGACTGGCGGGCTATTTCAACCACGACGCCACATTCTGGAGAATAGGCTACACAGTGCTGCTGCTCCTCTGTCTGTTCTCATCCTACGGCTTCTTCGACTCTCTGGCTGCGTTTCTCGTCATTGGATATATTGTGCTGGCCGTACTACTGCCGGTAGCAAAGACTCCAGAGGACCGACTCAGAATGAAGGGCATGGAGGTCACTCCGCAAAGTCTCGCACAGGAGGTCATGGACGACAGCAAAAGAATGGAGATGAGAAACGAAAACCAGCAAGTGGTCAATAGGGCAGGGGGGTGCATCCTCAAAGGATGCCTCGTCTCTGTCGGTCTTTTATTCATCATTCCTTTGGTCCTGCTGCTCATCCTCTTCTTCACCATGCTCTTCCTGCCGACTCAACTCACCGAACTCAATATGTTCTCCAACACGGGCATAGGAGAACTCTTCACTTCCTCCAGTGCAGGTGCCATTGTCATGACTGTCAGCCTTATCGCCGGACTGGGCATCATCATCTATTGTGTCTTCCATGCGATCATGAGCGGAGCGGGAAATGTGAAACCCATGGGATTCAAACAACGTCTCTTCTGGCTCATCGCTTGGGTGGTCTGCCTGGCTGCTTTCATCGCTTCTGCCGTCTGGATCAATGAGAAACTGGTCAAAGCGGCGTATCATATCAGCCGGAACAGCCCTGGCATTCACATCAGTGTCGATGACTACCGCGATAATGGCAACGGAATCTCAATGTCGGAGGAGGATATGGAGTATTTTGATGATGAGGGATTCCAACTGCTCACAGCCAAGGATTGTGATGGGGAAAGATACACGTATTCGGGACAGCATTACTCGGGTGATGGCGATGAACGCTACTTTGATGCCTACAACATCAATGGGGGAATGGCCTACCATGCGCAGAAAACGGAATATGTCACCCCCGGTCTCTACCGCCTCACGGCAGTGGCACGTGCCGACCGAAAGGGGGAGAACGCTGTTTTTGTCTTCGCTCAGACAGATCCAGTAGAAACCAGCGATTCACTGCAGGTGGCCTCTCAAGGGCAAGACTCGGTGGTGGTCAATGTAGGAAGAGCTGTCAAAGTGTCGGTGGGAAGGCGCAATAAAACGGTAAAAGTGTCTGTTCAATCCAATTCCACAACAAAGATGAAACTGGTGCCTGCTTATGGCGATGAAGGAGGATTGCTGAAAGAACAACTGCAGAAGATGGCGGAAAACAACCAACTGCCGGAGTGGGCCAAGGATGATTTCAATGACATTCTCGCTGCCAACAACGGCAATGGGTATGGATGGAGCATCGTCAGCATCGACAGCATAAGAGTGGCAGACAACCAGAAAGTGGTTTATGGCATCTCCTCTGACCCTGCGTTCAATGGAGGACACCGCATGACAGGTCAGTGGTTCTCCGCATGCGAGTTCCATCTCGACAGGGTAGGGGATTGACATCCGTCGTCTCCCCATCAGTTCCCATA
>CAMOWU010000012.1 GCA_946628545.1 uncultured Bacteroides sp.
CGGAATGGTCTTAGTGCCATCCCTATCCGATAGACCAGAAAGCGTTTTTTGCTTTTTTCGTCCTTGTAACTGAAGTCTGGAAAACTTAAATGCAAAAGGGATGGAGAATAACAAAACGCTCATGTGTTGGTATATACCTATAGCATGCTCTCACGCTGCTGTTCTATATGCTCAACAGCGTGAGGTTATTGTTTTTCACTTTCATTTTTTGCAAGGTTTTTCCAGCACCGAGTTACAGATGAAATGGGTTTGACAAGGCTCACGCTCTTTCTGTATCCATACGTTTCATGCTATTTCAGAGTCTTGATAGCACCAAACATTGTAGGCATTTCGTAGTATAGCACAAAACATTGACAAAATTCGATTTTCAAAAGCAATCCTTCGTCGGCAGATATTCACGATGGGGATTCCATGTGTAATTTTGAAAACTACAAACAATCTAATTATTTAAACTTATGAAACAGCGATTAACTCTATTGTTGATGTTGCTTTTTGCAATCATCAATTTGACTCATGCATACACTTGGTATGGGACAAGTGGTGCTTACGAGTTTCCCAATGACAACGTGTATAGTGGTAGCGGCACTATCACCTATACCTTTACGACCAAAGCAGGAACGGAATTCTTCCTTTCGGCCTCCTCTGCTACAGTCTATTTGGATGGCATTAAAGAAACACAGTCCGCTTATAATTATTATAAGTCTTTTTCTGACAACACAACACACACTATCAAACTATCTTATAGTAATGGTGTAACTGTCACTGAAGCTGTTGTCAAGCATCCTCTCGACAATCAGCGTTTAACAAGAACTATTGATTTGGACGAAGCGGGAGACCTGCAATATTATCTGTCAAATACAGATAAGTATTACATTAAGAAATTGATTATTACTGGTCCCATGAATGGGGACGATGTGAAACTGGTAAAACAATTGGCCAATTCAAAGTCAAGTTCTCTTTCTATTTTGAATCTTGCAGAAGTTCAAATGAAATCCGGTGGAGGTGAGTGCGGCACGTATTGGTATGACTGGTCTGGTGAATATGGAGACTATACAGACGAAGCAAACTCTTATACTGTAGATGATAATATTGGTGCAGGACTTTTCTATGGTTTGGAGAAAATAACAGAGATAACTCTTCCACATTCGGCGACAAAGATAGGAGAATATGCTTTTGAACGTTGTAAAGATTTGGAGAAGGTCATTGTCGGCAACTCAACTATTTCGATTGGTTTCAATGCATTTAGAAATTGCGAAAAACTTAAAACTGTAGAACTACCTGCGACAATAAGCAGTATCGATTCACAAGCATTTTGTAATTGCAAAAGTTTAGTTTCAATCAATCTGCCAAATTCATTGACAAGTATAGGTAGTAGCACTTTTGCTTCCTGTATCAGCTTGACCTCAATCGTAATACCTGAGGGGGTAACGTACATATCTTCCAGTGCTTTTGGGGATTGCAAATCATTAAAGACTGTATCATTCCCCAGTAGTTTGTCAAGGATTGAGAGGAATGCTTTTTCGGGTTGCGAAGCAATTACAAGAGTTTACGTCACAACTCTTGAATCTTGGTGTTCTGTGAATTTTGGAGAAGGGGCTAATCCTACGATTTATTCGAAAAAACTGTATTTAAAGAATTCTTCCTCACCCATTACTACACTCAACATACCAGAAGGTGTCACTTCTATTGGGTCACGATGTTTCATTAATTGTACGGGAATAACGTCGGTCACATTTCCAAACACACTTACTTCTGTAGGGGTAAGTGCTTTTGAGGGTTGTACTGGCATCAAGCAAGTAAATACTGATGATATTGCGGCATGGTGTAATATCAACTTCTCAGAAAACTATATTTATGAGACTATCCTTGATGAATTCGGAAACATTCCTTGGGATACTAATGGAGATGATTCTTGGGATATCGTATTAGAAAAAATAGGCTTTTATTCAAATCCTCTAACTTATTCTCAGAAACTATTCTACAACGATGAAATGGTCACTGATTTGGTAATACCCGAAGGGGTTACAGAGATAGGAAGAGGTGCTTTCGCAAATTGCTTATCCCTAAAGACCGTATCGTTTCCTGAAACGCTCAAGAAAGTCAATCAAATGGCTTTTGACAATTGTGTGAATGTGCAGACGGTGAAAGTGAAAGGAATGAGTACATGGAATAGTATTTTGTTTTGTTCTTATAATTGGAGACCTTACGGAATTGAACTTGGAGAGGCGGATGATTATTACGGAAATACTAGTTATTATCCAAATAATCAAAGATTATATACTACTGATTATTCTTCAAATCCCATTTATTCAGCATGTGTAAATGGGTTTACCAATTATAGCAATATTGAATGGATATCTTCCAACACGAATGTGGCAGAAATCGACAACAAGGGTTTGATTACAGCGAAAACGTCAGGTGAGGTGATGTTATTCGCAAACACCCCAGGCCAGAGAAATTATTGCACACTTATAATCGAACCTAACCTGATTTCAGATACGTATCAATTAACGATCTCTGAAGCAGGGATGTCAACTCTCTACCTTGATTATCCTGTAGTCATTCCTGATGACGACAATCTCCTTGGTGTGTTCTATATCAACAATATTGACGGCAACGTTATGTGGATGAAGAGACTTAAGAACTATATCCCGGCCAACACAGGTGTTATCGTTCAAGCCAACCCTGTGACCATAACATTCCAAGGCATTGGGGACAATATAGCGGAGCTTTCCGATAATCAGCTGTCAGGTGTAACTGAGAATACCCCTGTATCGGACATCGACGGAACAGTTTATACGCTCGGCCGTGGTGTCAACAGTGGTTATTTCGGCTTCCACAAATATACGGGTGCCAACATTCCTGCCAACAAAGCGTTCTTAGTTCGAAACACATCAACAGGGGTCAACATTTTTAACCTGGTTCTCGACAATGAGGATGGAACAAGCACCGCCATAGGACGCATCGAAAACGGCGAGTTCGTACCTGAAAGCAACGTCATCTATGACTTGCAAGGCCGCCGTGTTGAGAACCCATCCAAGGGCATCTACATCGTGAACGGCAAGAAGCAATACATCAAGTAAAAAGAGTGTAAATATGAATAAGAAAGAATATACAACACCCGATTTTGAGACCTCCAACTATACTCCAATGATTGTCGTTGCCATGAGCTGGAGCGATGAAGAGACTGGCGAAGCTCTCGCCCCAGACCGTGGAGAAACCAGCAGCGACTGGGAGGAAGACTTCTGGGAAAGCCGTGAGTAGGCGTATATCAACAACTGCAAATTAGTTTCTAAGCGAATGTGAGGGATGGTTCCTGTGGTCTTACGACTGCAGGAACCATCTATTTTTTTAGCACTAGAATAACATTTTCACAAAAAACAATTCTTTGAAAATTATAATGATTTACACTTACTTCTCTCTTTTCAGTCATGAATAAACGTTTGTTTATCGATGCCATCCGGTTCTTTTCTTCTCTACGATAGGTTTCTTCATCATTCTCCTTGCCGTTTGTAGGCAACGGCGGCGGAAATGCTCGTCATCCTCGTTCTTGTCACGGCCCCAACCGATCCCAGAGTAAGATACACATTCACGCACCTTACGTTCTATCTCTGTGGTCTTGACGAATTCCTTCCGCTTCTCCTTTGAAAGGTTTCTGTACTGCGCAGAAGTGATTATCTCGCCTTTGGCATTCTTGTAATTGTAGGATGCACGACCTCGTTGTTCACGCAATTCTACGGGAATCACCAGTATTTTATTTATAAACACTTGCTATCAAACTGGTCTTCAGTAGTTAGCAAGTGTTTTCTTGTTTTGGTCGATAGGTTTGCATTTCATAAAATGGAGTGGTGATTACGGAAGTTCCCGGAAAAGTTGATAACTTTGCATGCGCTAATCTTTGCAAATAAAGACACACAGGTGAGAAAGGGGACTTTCTGTGCGGCAGGAATGCCGCACCTCCACTTGGATATATGTTTTAATATTGATATATGTATTACCGAAAATAAAAGATTTATAAATGACAATGAGAATGAAAAAGATGATGACATTGGCTGCGGTTGCACTGCTGGCTGCATCAGGCATGATGGCAACTTCTTGCTCTGACAACGACGATGAGGAGAAGGGACAGAAGCTTGAAGTATATGACGTGAAAGGCAGCGAGGCCAAGGCGCGGCTGACCATTGATGGCAAGGAAATATTCACTACCAATGTGTATATCGGCAAGAACGGTATAGGTAAAACGGGCGAGGGTGACGCCAAGACTCCTACTGGCACTCTGCACGTGATGCAGGCATTCGGCGTGAAGCCCAATCCTGGCACCACCATTCCTTACATCAACGTGACGCCATCCATTTATGCTTGCGACGAGGAAGGTGAGTACTACAATCAGATTGTTGACACAGCCGTCGTTCATCACTACGGTTGCAAAGGCGAGGATATGTACCACACCGTTCCGCAGTACAACTATGGGTTGACCACAGACTTCAACAAAGAATGTGTCTATCCCAAGGGCAGCGCAATCTTTATTCACTGCAAAGGTCCGCGGCCATACACTGGAGGTTGCATCGCCTTCGACGAGGACAAGATGATAGTGATTCTCCGTCGGTGCGACCAGTCGCTGGTGGTCACTGTCAGGGAGTGAAAAGAAGAAAGGTCTCGTCCCTTTAGTTTTCCGTGTGGCTGTCGAAACTGAAACTGCCGAGTTTTTTCAGGGGTTTGTTGGGTATGCGGCTCCATTTCTCTCGCTTGGGGACTGAATCGTCGAAGGCATTGGATGTTTCCACCTGTTTTTTGTGGGTGAGGTAGTTGTAGGAGTGGGTTTCTGCTACGCCCGTGTTCCGAGCCATGGAATGTGTGTCGTATCCGATGAGGTAGAAATCGCCGTTTTGGTAGCGGAAGAGGAGTGTGGATGATCCATTGCTCCATGATCCAGCCGAGGCGAAGGATGATGTGGAGAATTTGATGACACCGCGGTCGGTGATGCTTGGTTCCACTTCTACAAAGATGTATTCGTCGGTGCTGTGGGGGATGATGTCGGTGTATTGCTGATATAATGAAAAGGTGCCGTCGCTCTGTCCCCAGTAGATGGCAAGGATGGGTGCGTTGAAGTTAAAGACGTAGCCGTCATCGCGTGTGCGCATGTGTTCCTTGTTGTCGGGTGTGGCGATGACGACAAGGTCGGCTATGCCGTCTTTGTTGAGGTCGCCAGTAGCTTGGCTGACTTCCCATCCCTGCGGCACGATGTCTTTGGCGCTGTTTCCCGTGGTTTTGAGACTTTGGGCGTTGGCTGCCACAGTCATTGCCAAGGCTGTCATCATGGTGGCTATTTTTTTCATATCTCTCATGATCAAATCATTTTTTCTGTTAATTGTAGTATGGTGAGGCAAATGTATGATTATTATTTGAAAACATCGACAAATAAGAGTCAAAAACTGTCTGCCATGAGATATATTTCGCAGAAAAAGGGGCATTGTCGATACAAGCGTCATTCTGGTTCATAAGAGAGTTGGTCTTGATGCGCCTAAAACAAAATCCCGTCGGTGGGTGTGTCCACCGACGGGATAGTAATTGAAATGTCGCCTGTATAGGGTAGGGGTTGAAGATTCCATTCAACCTTCTATATTATTTCCCTTGTTAGAAGTCCATGTCAATCTTGAAATCGCCTTCAAAGGATTTGTCGTCGAAACCAGCCTCGCCTTCCTCGGGGAAAGCCATGCTTGGGTTATCGTCGTCACCAACCTCGTCAGGAGTGGTGTAAGTCTCCTCCGCCGTCATGTTGCTGCTTGGCGCTTTCTTTCCTGAAGCCACGCCAATCACATTAGCCAGTGCGGTGGTGAATTTCTCAAAGTCTTCTTTGTAGAGGAATATCTTGTGCTTCTCGAATGAAATCCGAGGCGCTTCAATCGTTCCGTCCACGATTTTCTTACTCTCTGTTATCGCAACAAATTTGTCACCGTTGTGACTTTGCTTGACATCGAAATAGTAGATCCGGCGTCCTGCTTTTACAGATTCAGAGTATAGAACGTCATTACTTGTTTCGCTCATAATAATGATTTTTTTGTTGTTGAAGTGTGTATAAACTGATGTCGTGTGCAAATTTCCTTTTTTTTTTTATAAATATCAAACATTTAACAATATTTTTAGGTCAAAAAACAATCATTCTAAAAAAATCATACTTCTTTCGATTTTTTTGTTTAAATTTGCACGCAAAGTAGAAAAAAGAGTTTTTTGAACAATGATTAACCGTATTTTGATCCGTTTGAAAATCGTTCAGTTGGTGTACGCTTTTTATCTGAACGGAAATGCTAATCTGGAAAAAGCTGTCAAGGAATTGAATTTCAGCCTTTCCAAGGCCTACGAGTTGTATAACTATTTGCTGCTGCTGATGGTGGCTGTCACTCGCTATGGAGTGGAAAGGATTGTGAAAAGGGAAAAGATGAACCTTGTCACGCATAAGGAAGAGGCCATCAGCCATAAGTTTATCGACAATCGTTTTGTACTTCAGCTTGAGCACAACACGGCTCTGAAAGAGTACGTGGAGGACCGTCATCTTGACTGGACCATGCATGAGGACTACTTGAAGTATCTTTATGAACTGATTGTGGATAGTGATATATATAAGGAGTATATGACTTCGACGGAGTCTTCTTATCAGGAAGACCGCGAGCTATGGCGCAAGATCTACAAGAGCATCATTGCTAAGGACGAGCGACTCGATGACTTGCTCGAGGAGAAGAGCTTGTATTGGAACGACGACCGCACGACTGTGGATACTTTCGTGCTCAAGTCCATCAAGCGTTTCGACGAGCATGAGAAAGCCGACCAGGAGTTGCTCCCTGATTTCAAGGACGAAGAAGACAGGGAATACGCAGAGCGTCTGTTCCGCAACAGCATCCTGAGAGAAGAGGAGTATCGTACGCTGATCCGCCAGAATGTGAAAAACTGGGAGTTCGACCGCCTTGCCTTCATGGATGTGGTGATCATGCAAGTGGCTTTGGCCGAGTTGATGTCGTTCCCCAACATTCCATTGTCGGTGACCATCAATGAGTATGTGGAGATAGCCAAATGCTACAGCACTCCAAAGAGCGGTTCCTATGTCAATGGCATCATTGATGTGATAGCAAAGAAACTGCAGAAGGAGAGAAAAATCTTCAAGTCGTAGGCGCGGCGCTTCGAGATACGGGGTGGAGACATCGCTTCCTCCCCGTTATCCCCATAGATCATCAACCAAGAAATGTTCAAACAATAAAATAATACTATTATGACATTGAGTTTATTGCAGGCCCAAGCCCAAGGTGGTAGCGGTATGGAACTGATCCTGATGATTGTGATCATGTTCGCCATCCTTTATTTCTTCATGATCCGTCCGCAGAACCAGCAGCGCAAGAAGCTGCAGCAGTTCCAGAACAGCCTGAAAGTCGGCGACCAGGTGATGATTGCCGGTGGTATCTGGGCCAAGGTCAAGGACATCAATCCAGAGAAAACATTCATCACCGTGGAAATCTCCAAAGGTGTGAGCATCGACGTGGAGCGCAACAGCGTCTATGCCCCAGGTCAGCAAGACCAGGCCGCACAGCGCTAAGCGACATCTTCATCACCCCAATCCAAGGCCAATAGATGACATTGGGCAAATACAGCAGATTCCTGCGCCCCTTGTTGAGCGCCATCAAGAAAATCAGAGGGCTGCGCTATCCAGAAGTCAACCGCGAGCTCTCTCTTTTCCTTGTGTTTCTTCTGATGTCCATTGTCTTCTGGTTCTTCCAGGTGTGCAGGGAGGAGACAAGATACGAAATCAACTATTCCCTGAATATCACCAATATCCCGAAGAACGTGATCATCACAAGCGATGTGCCCGACTCCATCAAGGTGACTGTCTCCGACTATGGTTTCAAGATCCTGGAGTATTTCATTGCTTCGAAGGACCAGTACAAGGTGGATGTCGATTTCTCCAAGATGACCAATTCCAGCTCTTGGAAGGTGTCGGGTGGAGGAGTGTTCACTGTCGATAACTCGAATATGCGGCGCATTGTGGGCAAGACACTGAAAAGTTCCTCACGGGTGCTGTCTATCAATCCTTCCTCGCTTGACATCTATTACTCCACGGGTGAGAGCAAGCGTGTGCCAGTTGTGTTCAACGGTTCTGTCAAAGCCGCCCAGCAGCACATCATCCGCGGCATGAAGCTCAGTCCCGACTCTGTGGATATCTATGCCACTTATTCGCAGCTCGACACTTTGCATGTGGTCTATACGGAATATTCCACTTTCAAGAATCTGGAGGACTCCTTGCACACGAGAGTGCGGACGCAGCAGATGACGGGTGTGAAAGTCGTTCCAGGAAGTGTCACTTTGGACGTGGCAGTGGACCTCTACACCGAGAAAAAGTTGTCTGTGCCCATCTTTGCGGAAAACACGCCTGAGAACCTGATGCTGAGGACATTCCCAGTACGCTGTGAGGTGATCTTCCAGGTCAGTGCATCTGATTTCTACGACGTGAAGGAGGAGGACTTCCTGATTGTGGTGGACTACAATGCAGTGAAGGAGGGTGGCGACCGCTATCCCATCCGCTTGGTTTCTTATCCCGACAATGTGTCGAACGTGAGGGTGAATCCCAAGACGGTCGAGTGCATTGTGGAAGAGTTGGCCAACTAATGAAAGGATGAGTATGGACGTCTTGAAAGTGGGTGTCACTGGTGGCATAGGCTCTGGCAAATCGTATGTCTGCGAATTGTTTCGCCGGAAAGGATTCCCTGTCTATGTCTGTGACGATGAGGCCAAACGACTGATGGTGGAGGATGCGGTATTGGTGGATCGCCTTACCGCTTTGATTGGCGAGGACGCATACCTTGACGGCCAGCTCAACAAAAAGGCTGTTGCCGCATTTTTGTTTGCCGATGCCGACCATGCGCGTCAGGTCAACGCCATCGTTCACCCCAGGGTGAAGGACGATTTCTTGCAATGGGTGGATCGGCAGTCGTCTTCTGTCGTTTTCATGGAGTCGGCGATTCTCTTTGAGTCGGGATTTGATGGACTGGTGGATGCGACGTTGATGGTCTATGCACCTCTCTCTGTCCGTGTCGCTCGGATGATGCGTCGCGATGGGATCACCGAGGAAATGGCGATGGCGCGTGTGAAAGCACAGATGGACGATGAGGAGAAAATACGCAAGTCGAACTTGCTCGTCATCAACGACGGTGAAAGTGATCTCGACACCCAACTTGATGAGATTATTAGGTTTCTGACTGTAAAAGAATGAATTTTTTAATCAAGAAAAAGATATGATAAACATGATTTTGGCCATTTCGGGTAAGCCTGGCCTGTATAAATTGGTTTCCCGCGGTAACAAGATGCTGATTGTGGAGTCGCTCGATGCGGCAAAGAAGCGTCAGCCTGCCTATGCTGCCGACAAGATTGTGTCGCTTGGCGACATCTCTATTTATACGGACGACGACAAAGAAGTGTCTTTGGCTTCGGTCCTCAAGTCTGTGAAAGAGAAATATGATGGCAAGGTGGTGGATTTGAACCCCAAGAAGGCCACATCTGCCGAGATGATCGCTTTCTTTGAGAACGTGCTGCCCAACTACGACCGCGACCGCGTACGCGTGAGCGATATGCGCAAACTGTTGTCGTGGTACAACATCCTGATTGAGAGCGGTGAGGATGATTTCGAGGAGGAGACAGACGAGGAAGAAGGAGGCGAGCAGGCTCAGCCAGAGGCAGAAGCCGCAGAGTAAATCTTTCCATTATACCATAAAAAAGGCGGGTGTGCATCTCACTGATGCACACCCGTCCTTGGTTTTGGGGCTACGTCCGCGATGTATCGGACGCGACCTGTTTGTATCGTTTCGGATGCGACGTGCCTGTGTCGTATCGGACGCGACACGTCGCCTCCCTACATTAGTTCTTGAAGACGAGCTGGTTGTTGACGGCATCGACCACAATGGGGTGGGTGGCATCCACTTCGCCAGCCAACAGCTTCTTCGAGAGGTCGTTGAGGATCAACCGTTGTATCACTCGCTTCACTGGACGTGCGCCGAACTCGGGGTCGTAGCCAGCCTCGGCTATGAAGTCGGTGGCGTTGTCGGTCACGGTAAGTTCTACGTTGTTGTCTGCCAGCATCTTCTTCACTGAGTTGATCTGCAGCGTGACAATCTGCCTGATCTCGTCCTTCGACAGCGGTGTGAACATGATGGTCTCGTCGATACGGTTGAGGAACTCAGGTCGAATGGTCTTCTTCAGCATGTCCATGACCTCGGCCTTGGCCTTGTCGAGTATCTGCTCTTTCCTGCGCTCCAGCTCGATGGGCGTCATTCCGCTGTTTTCCAGGGCGTGGAGTTTCTCGAACTCCTCACGGATCATCATACTGCCCATGTTGGAGGTCATGATGATGATGGTGTTCTTGAAGTTGACGGTACGTCCCTTGTTGTCGGTCAGTCGTCCGTCGTCGAGCACTTGCAGCAGGATGTTGAACACGTCGGGGTGCGCCTTCTCGATTTCATCGAACAGCACCACAGAGTAAGGCTTGCGCCTTACAGCCTCAGTGAGTTGTCCGCCCTCATCGTAACCCACGTATCCTGGAGGTGCTCCGATGAGTCGGCTGACGCTGAACTTCTCCTGGTACTCACTCATGTCGATACGCGTCATCAGCGTCTCGTCGTTGAAGAGGTAGTCGGCCAATGCCTTGGCCAGCTCCGTCTTACCCACACCTGTGGTGCCGAGGAAGATGAACGAACCGATTGGCTTCTTGGGGTCTTGCAGTCCAGCCCTGCTGCGTCTGACGGCATTGCTCACGGCTGCTATGGCCTCGTCTTGGCCGATCACCCGCTTGTGGAGTTCCTCTTCGAGGTGGAGCAACTTCTCGCGTTCGCTCTGCAGCATCTTGCTCACGGGGATGCCCGTCCATCGGCTCACCACATCGGCGATGTCGTCGGCGGTGACTTCCTCCTTGACCATGGCGTTGCCACTCTGCACCTTCGCCAACTCAGACTGTATCTTGGTAATCTCGTCGTTGAGTGCCACAATCCTGCCGTAGCGAATCTCAGCTACCCGACTGTAGTCGCCCTCGCGCTCAGCCCTGTCGGCATCGAACTTCAGCTGTTCGATTTGCTGCTTGTTCTCTTGTATCTTGTTGGCCAGGTTGCGTTCTGCCTGCCATTTGGCCTTGTAGGAACTCTCTTCCTCCTTGAGCTTGGCAATCTCACGGTTGAGGTTCTCGAGTTTCTCGGAGTCGCCCTCGCGCTTGATGGCCTCACGCTCAATCTCCAGCTGCTTCAGTTTGCGGCTGATCTCATCCAGTTCCTCAGGCAGTGAGTCGCGCTCCATTCTCAGTTTGGCGGCAGCCTCGTCCATAAGGTCGATGGCTTTGTCGGGAAGGAAACGCTCAGTGATGTATCGGTCGGAGAGTTGCACGGCTGCGATGATGGCGTCGTCCTTGATACGCACCTTGTGGTGGTTTTCGTACCTCTCCTTCAGGCCTCGCAGGATGGAGATGCTGCTTGCCACGTCAGGCTCATCCACGGTGACCGTCTGGAACCTACGCTCCAGCGCCTTGTCTTTCTCGAAGTATTTCTGGTACTCGTCGAGAGTGGTGGCTCCGATGCATCGTATCTCACCACGTGCCAGGGCAGGTTTCAGGATGTTGGCGGCGTCCATGGCTCCCTCGCTCTTGCCGGCTCCCACCAGAGTGTGGATCTCGTCGATGAAAAGGATGATGCTTCCTTCGCTCTTCTTCACTTCGTTGACCACGGCCTTCAGTCGCTCTTCGAACTCGCCCTTGTATTTGGCACCGGCAATCAGTGCGCCCATATCGAGTGAGTAGAGCTGTTTCTGTTTCAGGTTCTCAGGCACGTCGCCCCTGACGATACGTCCGGCCAGTCCCTCTACGATGGCGGTCTTACCTGTACCTGGTTCGCCGATCAGAATAGGGTTGTTCTTCGTGCGTCGGCTCAGGATCTGCAAGATGCGTCGGATCTCGTCGTCGCGCCCAATCACGGGGTCGAGTTTGCCGGCACGGGCTTGTTCCACCAGGTTGGTGGCGTATTTGTCGAGGCTCTGGTAGTTGTCTTCGCTCGACTGGCTCTTCACACTCTCTCCCTGTCGCAGTTCGTTGATGGCCTTCATCAGGTCGTTCTCGTTCATGCCCGCGTCGTGCAGGATTCTCGCTACTGGAGAGTTGACCTTCAGCAGTGCGATGAGCATCGGCTCAATCGACACATACTCGTCGCCCAGTTGTTTGGAGATGTTGGTGGCCTGAAGCACCACCTCGTTGGTTTCACGGCTCAGATAGGGTTCACCTCCTGACACGCGGGGGTAGGATGCCGCCTCGTTGTCGATCAGCCGCTGTATGCGTCCACCGTCCATCCCCAGTTTCTGGAAGATGAAGTTGGTGACATTCTCGCCCACTTTCAGTATGCCAGCCATCAGGTGCGCCGGTTCGACTGCCTGCTGCCCGTTGTTTTGCACCAGGTTGACCGCCTCCTGTATGGCTTCTTGCGCTTTGATGGTGAAATTGTTGAAATTCATATCTCGTTCTCCTTTCTTTTTCGTTGTGGATTCATTTTTTCTACAAGACATGACTCAATAATTGTACCAGAACACGGTGAGCGACAAAATGTCATGATTTGTGACATAATGTTTGTTGCCTGTGGCTGACTGTGTGAAAATCCGCTTTACCGCAAATAAAAAAAGCAATTATTTGTGTTGAAATGTATCTAAATGCTGATTTTTTTGTAAATTTGCACCGCAATTGGGGCTTGAAGCCATTGCGCAGATATCGCTACAGAAAAGAATAATCAGAGGAACAGGTGGTTTTGTTTCGATGATTATTATTTTTGCGGTGTTTCCGTGGTAGCCCCAGTGTGAAAATTATTGAATAAAAAGAGCAAAGTTCTTCGGAAATTCACAATAAATGTGAAACTGTTGCGTTATATAGTTAACACATGATTGTAGAATTACCAAAAAGAGTGCTTCTCTTAGAAGACATAACTTTAAAATATGGCATTTCACAGATCGGTTGCAAAATCGTTGGCATACAGTGACAATTATAGTAACAGCAATACATCTTCTCAAATGAGTGTGGTGAACAAAACAATGGATATTGATGCTATGGGATCCTTCCAAAGGGGTGTGAAAAGGTCGGTTGACATTGTTGGCTCTTTACTTGGTTTGATATTGCTGTCGCCTATCTACCTCATCATCTATATCGTCCAGAAAATCGACGGTAAAGGCCCTGTCATCTATAGTCAGGAGCGCATAGGCCTTCATGGCAAGCCTTTTATGATTTATAAATATCGTACGATGGTGGTTGATGCTGAGGACAATGGGGTTCCTCAACTCGCCCAGCAAGACGACGACCGTCTGACCAAGGTGGGTAAGTTCCTCAGGGTGCACCATTTCGACGAACTGCCCCAATTGTGGAACGTGCTTGTCGGCGACATGTCGTTTGTGGGCTACAGGCCTGAACGTAAGTACTTCATCGACATGATCATGAAAGAGAACCCTGACTACGAGAAACTTTTCTGCAGTCGTCCTGGTGTGACATCGATGGCCACCCTCTACAATGGCTATACCGACAGTATGGAGAAGATGCTCCAACGTCTGGATATGGATCTTGACTACCTCAAGCACCGCTCTTTGTGGCTGGATATGAAGATTATAGCCAAAACTGTTTTGGCTGTTGTAGGCTGGAAGAAATTCTGATTTGTTATGGCTGCGCGTCATAAGCTTTGTGTCTGTGGACATTTTGCCTTTGGGGAGAATAAACTCAACGGCCAGACCATCAAGACCAAGATCATCACAGATGCTTTGACACAGAAGCTTGGCGAAGGCCAAATCACCAAAATCGACACTTGCGGAGGCATCAAGTCTCTCTTTCGTTTGCCAATAGCTCTGACAAACGCTTTACGTCATTCTGACAACTTAGTGATCCTTCCTGCCTACAAAGGCGTGCGGATCATCACGTTTATCCTGTCTTTCCTTCGCATCTTCCTGCGCCACACAAAAGTTCATTATGTGGTGATTGGAGGATGGCTTCCCAAATATGTGCGAACGAAATTCTTGCTGAAGGGCTGTTTGAAAGCATCGGTAGATGTTATTTATTGCGAGACATCCACCATGATGCGCCAATTGGCTGAGAGCGGTTTTGCCAACACCGTGTTTTTGCCTAACTGCAAGGAACTCAAGCCTGTTGTTCTCGATGAAAGCACTCCTTCGTATGTTGAGCCGCTGCGGTTGTGCACCTTTTCCAGGGTGATGCGAGAAAAAGGTATTGAAGAGGCTGTCCGTGCTGTGGAAAGTGTTAACGCCAAGTTGGGCAGGGAGGTGTTTACCTTGGATATTTATGGTCCTGTGTGGCCTACTGAACAGGAGTGGTTTAATCAACTTCAGTCCCAATTTCCATCTTCGGTGCAATATCGTGGCACTGTGCCTTTTGATGCCTCTATTGATGTTCTCAAAGACTATTTCCTCCTGCTTTTTCCCACCCTTTTCTTCACAGAAGGAGTGCCGGGAACGGTCATCGACGCTTATGCGGCAGGTCTGCCCGTGTTGTCGTCGAAATGGGAGAGTTTTTCAGACGTGATTGATGACGGACTGACAGGCATTGGCTATGAGTTCGGCTCTTTCGATGCCTTGTGTGCTGCCTTGATGGATATCGCCCTAAATCCCGATCGTGTCAATAGGATGCGGCTCGATTGCATCGCCAAGTATCAGCAGTTCCGCCCCATTCATGTCGTGGGAGCGTTGCTCGGTCAGTTGAAATAGCAGGCTAAAGACGGTGTCGGCTCCTCGGTGCGGACGGGATTACAGCAAGAAGAATATTTTTTTGTTTGAGAATCGTTGAAAAGACGATAAAATTTCATAATTTTGCATTTTGTGTGTCCCTGTGGACAAATTGAACCTAATCAGATAATAAAACAGACAAATGAGATATAGAATAACGTTCTTGTTATTGCTGTTCATTGCCGTGAGCAACATGACGTACGCTCAGACGATGACAGACAATCAGGTAATAGACTTTGTGATTGAGCAACAGGAGAAAGGTGTTGACCAGCAGATCATTGTGACCAAGCTCTTGCAGAAGGGAGTGACGACTCAGCAGTTGCGTCGTGTGCGCAGGAAATACCAAGCCCAGCAAGACCAGATGGGTGCGGTGGATCTCACCGGAGAAGACAAGCGTCAGCAAAGGGTGCGTACCAGAACGAAAAAAGAAGAAGAAGGGGAGCGCCAGCAGCGTCGCAACAACTACATGGTGGACCGCACAAAAGTCAACCAGCGCAGGTTGACCAGGGAAGACCAATTGAGTGAACTCGACCAGGAGGTTGGTTTCTTCGACATCGACTCCCTGATTTATTACCAGAACTTTTTCAAGGGAGAGAATCAGGTTTTTGGTCGGAATATCTTCAACAACCAGATGCTGACCTTTGAACCCAACGTCAACATGCCTACACCTACCAACTACCGTCTGGGTGCTGGCGACCAGGTGTTCATCGATGTGTGGGGTGCCACTCAGGAATCTCACGACGAGACCATCTCGCCTGATGGTTATGTAGTGCTTGATGGCATAGGCCCAGTGAAATTGGGCGGTCTGACCGTATCCCAAGCCACTGCAGCCCTGAGGTCCCGTTTGGGCAGTCGATACAGCGACAGCAACGTGAGTCTGAGTGTGGGCGAGACCCGTACCATCCAGGTTCAGGTGATGGGTGAAGTCAATGCCCCAGGTACCTATGCGTTGAGCTCTTTGTCGTCGGCTTTCAATGCGCTTTATGCCGCAGGCGGTATCAGCGACATAGGTACGCTGCGCGACATCAAGGTCTATCGATATGGCAGGGAAATCGCCTCTATCGACGTGTATGACTATATCCTCAACGGCAACACCAAGGGCGATGTCCGTCTGCAGGACAACGATGTGATTGTGGTAGGTCCTTACGACTGTCTGGTGAATATCCGAGGAAAGGTGAAGCGCCCGATGTTTTACGAAATGAAGAAAGATGAGAGCGTCAACACCATCATCCAGTACGCCGGTGGTTTCACTGGTGACGCTTACACGAAGAATGTTCGACTGATCCGCAAGAACGGCAGTCGCTACAGCATACACACAATTGAAGAGTTCGACATGAATGGCTTCACCCTCAGCGACTGCGACTCCATCTATGTGGATTCCGTGATTGCCCGTTTCTCCAATCTGGTGGAAATCAGAGGTGCAGTTTATCACCCCGGCCAGTTTGAGCTCGGCAGCAGTATAGCCAGTGTCCGCGACCTGATTAACGCAGCCGACGGTGTAAGGGAAGATGCTTTTCTCAACCGTGCGGTGATGCACCGCGAGAAACCCGATATGACCCTGGAAACCAAGTCGATCGATATCAAGGGACTGCTTGACGGCTCTGTGGCAGACATTCCCCTGCGCAACAATGACGTAGTGTTCATACCGAGCATGACAGAAATGAACCCCGACCAGACACTGACTATCGAAGGCGAAGTCAACTTCCCTGGCATTTACCAATATTCAGAGAACACGACCTTGGAGGACTTTATCTTGCAGGCCGGTGGTTTGACGCAGGCTGCCTCTATGGCGCAAGTGAACGTTTATCGACGCATTCGTGACCCTAGATCGACTGTCAACGACACCAAACTCACAGAGACTTTCGCGTTCTCGCTGAATGATGACTTCAAGATCGAAGGCGCCAATAACTTTACACTGCTTCCTTTCGACCAGGTGGTGGTACGTAAGAGCCCTGCCTACAACGAGCAGCAAAATGTCACCATTGTCGGTGCGGTGAACTTCCAAGGAAGTTATGCCATGAGCAACAAGCGTTACCGTCTATCCGATCTCGTACGTGACGCAGGTGGACTGTCTGAACTTGCTTATCCCAAGGGTGCGCGCCTGGAACGCAGGATGACCCAGGAAGAACGCACCCAGCGGGAGACCACCCTTCGCAATTCCCAAATCTTGCTCTACGAAGAGAGCATGAAGAATATGCAGGGAAACAATAGCTTCAACCTTCAGCTGGCCGATTCGTTGCTCAACCTCAAACTCGACTTGGGCGATGTATATGACCAAGCCATTGACCTTGAGGCCGCTTTGAAGGATACTGCAGGCTATGAGAACATTGTGCTCAGGGAAAACGACCGGCTGATCATTCCTCAGTACTCCAATACCGTGAAGATCAGCGGTGAGGTGATGTACCCCAACTCCATCAACTATAAAGCGGGTGAGTCACTTAGTTACTATATCAAGCGTGCCGGTGGTTACGGCAACAATGCCCGCAAGTCGCGTGTCTTTGCATATTACATGAATGGATCGGTGCGATTGTTGAACCGCAGGAGCAGCAAGGAAATACAGCCGGGATGTGAGATTGTGGTGCCTTCGAAGGAGACTCGCAACAGAATGTCAACCGCCGAGATTCTATCTATAGGTTCTTCATCGGCTTCCATCGCTGCGGTGATCGCCACTATTGCCAATCTGCTTAAGTAGTGCCCTGGGATGAAAACGGCTATCATACTGTTGAATTGGAATGGTGCTGACGATACCATCGATTGTTTGAATTCCCTTTCAGGGGCCAGTGGTGACTTTTTTGTCGTGGTGGTGGATAATGACTCACACGATGACTCTGTTGAACGTCTGAAGGAATGGGAAGGCAGTCATCCTCAAATAGATCTGCATTTGGTGGAAGAGCATGAGAATCACGGATTCGCTATCGGCAACAACATCGGTGTGCGTTACGCATCTCAGTTCCAGCCTGCCTATTACTTGCTCTTGAATAACGACACTGTAGTAGAACCCGATTTCTTGGTGAAAATGACTTCCTTCATGGAAACACACAAGGATGTGGATGTGGTTTCGCCAGTCATCAACTATTATGCCGACAAAGATAAGATCTGGTTTGGTGGTGGACGATTGAAATATGCAGGTAGAACAGCTTTGCATAGAGGCGAGAGCTATAGCGTGTTGAAAGATGCAGCATCTTTCCCTATTGACTACGTTTCTGGCTGTGCGATGTTGTTTAAGCCAACTGTGTTGACGCCTTCAGGCGATGTCTTTTCTGACAAGTTCTTTTTCGGTGAAGAAGACCATGAGTTCTCCGTCAGGATGATGAATCGTCACCAAATGGCTTGTGTGACTGGATCCAAGGTCTATCATAAAATAGGCATGGCGAGGAAGAAGTTGAGCAAAGAGAGGGAAGACTTTGATTCTTACATATATTATCTTTCACTTTATGTCATATATGGTTTGCATGAGGGACTGCTTGCATGGTGTCCCAAGATGGTGTATATCTATATGAAGTCTCTGAATAAGTTCAGGAGTTTGGGACATTCTCTTCTCACTTCGTCGAGTCTATCTCATCGGCTTTTCAAGGACTATCAGAAGTACAAGGCTATTGACAGAAAATGCTTTGAAGAGCTTAGAAGCCGTTTCCTGAATACACAATCTTAGTTCTATTTACAGGTTCTTTTTATGCGTATCTCCTCTTTAGTGGCATCCAAGCGTTTGCGTCAGGTCCTGGCTCTCTACACATCCACCCTTGTGGGTGTGTTTCTGGGTTTTGTCGCCTCCATCATCAACACCAATGCTTTGGATCCCGCTGCTTATGGTGATGTCAGATATGTACAGAATATCATCCAGTTGTTGTCGTGGCTTCTGCTCTTCGGCTATTTCCTTTCTGGCAGCCGTTTGTTGGCATTGGAAAACGATGAGGAGAAACGCCGTGAAATAAGAGGTGTGCTTGTGATTATTCTTGGGGTGATATGCTTGGGTACGGCATTACTGGATTTAGTGATCGGTTTGTTTCATTCCGATGCCCCTACAGGCACCCGCCTTTTCTTGTATTCCATACCAGTATGTTTCTATCCTGTCCTGATCAACTATCTGAATACTACTGCTCAGGGCGACAATCATATCGGCCGCCTTTCTGTCGCGCGCTTACTTCCTCATTTTGTCTATATCGTCGTCGCTTATTATCTGTATAAGACATGCGTGGTGACCTCTGCCTTGATGCTGACCCTCCAATGGGGCATCTACAGTTTGGTGCTTTTCGGTGTGATCGCTTCTACCAAACCAAAATTCAGGAACATCGCATACCATTGGAACAGGTTGAAGGTGGAGAATCTTGCTTATGGCAGGAAATTGTACTATGGTTCCTTGGCGATGGTGGCGACCAATTATCTGCCTGGTTTCACTCTTGGTTTGTTCGACAGCGACAATGTCAATGTGGGTTTCTACACCCTTGCCTTGACTTTGACTACACCGCTCTCTTATTTGCCAGCCATAGTTGGAACCACTTATTTCAAGCAGTTTGTCAATGAGCCTCAGATACCAGACAAGGTGTTTCGTTTCACTTTGTTGGTGACAGTCTGCAGTTGTATTTGCTTCATCTTGCTGATCAATCCATTGGTATCAATCCTTTATCGTGATGATTATGCTCAGGTTGGTGTTTATGCTTCATGGATGGCTGTTGGTTTCGCCTTTCATGGTTTGGGCGATATGATCAACCGCTTCCTTGGATCGCATGGCATAGGCACTCCGATTATGAACAGCAGTATCGCTTGTGGTCTGGTCAAGGTGGTAGGATATTTCTTGCTGGTTTATTTCTGGGGTATAGAAGGCGCGCTGATTACCACCATACTGAGTTCTATGGTGTATTGTGTATGCCTGTATTATTATTATCGAAGAATCGTTCCCATCAAGAAATCCTGACGCCCTCTTCTTGGACGATAGCAGTCTTTCCTCTTGCCAAGAATCTGTTTCCTATCACAAACCAATCGAAAATCCATAGGAATAGGATGATTATTGCGCTTTCGAAGATAGTGAGGTTGGCGAAGTAAAGGTCGAACCATCCCATGAATAACAGTGTGATATAGAAGAAATACACGGTATAGGTGTAGATGCTGGCATATTTCAGTGCCAGGAGTTTCAGCGTGTAAATGATGGTGCTGAGGATGAGTATATACATGGTGAAACTGACCAGATTGGTGTTGATATAGAGGGTTCCGAAGATGGTGCGAACGTTGGTCAGCGATGTTCCAGAGAAGTAAAACAGACTGTTGATGGGCGATACGAGTTCTTTGTCGCCTGTTGCGGTCTTGACCAGGTTCACCAATTGGGCGATGATGATTTCAAAGCTCCCACCGTCGTCAGGCAGTCCCCTTTCCAGGTCCATGCTCCAACCGTAAGTTCCACTGGTCAGGTAGTGGAAGAAATGTCCGAAGATGAAGTCCATGAAATCGTCTGATACCCCCCTCTCTTGCACCACGAGGATGGACATGGCGTAGAAGGTGAAGAAGATGGCGAACATGCCGAGCACCACTGTGATGAGCAGTCGCAGAGTCAGTTTTGTCCTTCCTGTATATACGCGCATGGTCAACGCTGCGATGATGGGAATGATGGTCCAGCCTTTCACCTGATTGAGCACACTCACAGCCGTGAACACAATGACGGGGAACCACAGCCACCATCGCTTCTTGCCCACGTAATAGATACAAATCATATATAGGGGGATGGTGAAGATTCTCAGGTGACCCCAAAAGCCGAATCCGCTGAAGTCCTCGCCGAACTCATCAGAACCAAGGGCTTGCTTCGAGTTGGCAAGCGTGCTTCTAAGGTGCCAGACGAACAGCAGACTGAGGATGAGAGACAGGATGGTCAGCAGTTTGGGCATTTGCGAGTCCCTCATCTCGGTCAAGGTGGTGTCGATGGTGGATTGCGCCTTTTTCCGCTGCATGATATAGGCTATGCTGAAACTGGGAATGGCGAAGAGGAAGATGCCGACATGCCAGATGATGATGCTGGGGTAGTAGAACGGCACAAAGCCTAAGGGACCGTCAGCAATGAGCAGGGTGATGAGCAACACCGCAAGATAGGGGAACATGAGGAAAGTCAAGGGCGTGAAAAGGGTCTTCCATGCCTTGTATTCCATATATTGCAGAACACCAACCTCTACAATGAAGGAGAATAATATGAAGAAGTCGCTGAGACTCATTCCGTTTCAGGTGCTAATGGCTTTAGCTTTCTTTGGCGTCGTCGGTTGTCGTTGACTTTTTGCCGTCTTTGTCTTCCTTTTCTTCTTTTGCTGCTTCTTTTTTCATCTGCTGGAATTCATTCTTGAAGATGATCCATGCCACGGTCAAGAAGAAAGTGGTGAATACGTAGAGGAATGCCATCATGATTTTCTTAGGCGAAGATGCCTTGATGGGGGTCAAAGCTGGCTGGATGACTACGCTGATGGGTTTCTTCTCCTGGAGTTTGGCTTTAGCCGCCTCCAGTTGTTGCGACACCTGCTCATAGACAGAGTAGGCGAGCGACATCTCGTTTTCCAGGTTCTCTTGTTCGGTTGTCACTCTCGCCAATATGGCGTTCTGGTGGGAGTCGGTGTAGTTGGCGTATTCCCTCTGGGCCTTTCTGTACTTCTCCTGTGAGCTCTTGTGCAGTTTCTCGAGATAGGCGATGTTGTCGCGTTCCTTGACTGTACGGTATTTGTCAACGTAGGTCTGGAGCTTCTCTGCCACAGCCGTTGCTGTGGTGGCGGCAATGAGAGGGTCCTGCATGGTGGCAGTCACCGTAATCATACTGGTTGTCTTGTCGAGTGTGACACTGAGGCTCTTGCCGAACGATTCGAGCATGAGTTGCTGATCACGGCTCAGTTGAGTAGATTCAGCGGTGGTGATGTCCTCGGGAACGGAAGTCTCATTCTTCTTGAAGAGTTTCTTGATTGGCATCATCATGGCCGACCACCATGGCATTCTCTGGTGATTGGTCAGATAGTCGAGCATGTCGGTGTTGATATCGCCATCCTTGCTCGTAACTGGAAGCTGAAGCATCTCGGTGAGAAAAGGAGTGGAACTGACAATCTCGGGGTAGAGGTCAGGATAAATAGCCTCGTTGGTGTTCATACCACCAAGGTCGATGCCTGCCATTTGTGCCAGTGATCCTAAGCTTCCTGCCAAACCAGACTCGCCTAAAGACAATTCTGGTGCAATCTTCACCTCAGAGGTGTATTCCTTGGGTATGCTGAAGGCTATGATTACTACAGCTACAAAGGCGATGAGACAGTTTCTGATAATCATCTTCCTCTTTTCCCATATCAAGGTGAATATGGTGATGATGTTGGTCTCTTTCTTCATGTTTATGGTCGTTTGTTGATGATGTTCTGATTTATTCTTGCAAAATTACATCTTTTCCTGCAAATGATAAAATTTGAGGCGGTTTATTTAGCCTCCACCTTTACGGCACAAGTTGAATGCGGCTGTGGCAACTTGCATGGTGCTTGAGAAAAGGTGTTCTATCCTTGTTTATTTGGCATTGTTGTGGATAAGTTTTTGCCCTTTCATTTCGTCAGATTGTAAATAACTTGTAACTTTGCACAAAATTACGACGAATGAAAGATTTGGTATCGGTTATCATGCCCACCTATAACAGCGAAGCTACGTTGTTGCGAAGTGTGGAAAGCATTCTTAACCAGACATATACAAATTTGGAATTGCTGATTACCGACGATTGCTCCAAGGATAACACTGCGGAGTTGATTCGTAGTGTGGAAGCAAAAGACAGTCGTGTGCATGCCACTTTGCTCACCTCTAATTATGGTCCGGGCTATGCGCGTAATGAGGCAATCGGAAGAGCAAAGGGACGTTATATCGCTTTTTGCGACAGCGATGACCGGTGGTTCCCCAACAAATTGGAACGCCAAATCGCATTCATGGCTGAGAAGCAGTGTGCTTTGTCTTATACTTCGTATTTGGTTTGCGATGAAAACGACAATGACGTGGGAATCGTTGTTGCCCCTGACAAGATCGACTTGGATATGCTCAAGCGCGACAACAAGATAGGTTGCTTGACCGCAGTTTATGATACCCAGCTGTTGGGGCAGAAATTCTATATGCCCACCTTGCGCAAACGTCAGGACTGGGCCTTGTTCCTGACGATATTGATGAAATGCAAGATAGCCTGCGGCATCACCTATCCTTTGGCTTATTACCGTATCACTACGGACTCGGTTTCGAGCAATAAATTCTCACTGGTGAAATATAACGTGAGGGTTTACCAGCAGATTTTAGGCTATTCCAAGTTGAAGTCTTATTGTTATTTCCTTTTCTGCTTCTTCCCTTCTTATAGCTTCAAGGTACTGAAGAATAAAATCTACAGTTTTAAGTATATCTCTAAACTGAGGAGCAGGAGGAAGCAAGGCTAATCTCACGCATTGTTTCTCTCGATGATTTTCTGAAATGCCTTGATGAGGAAAGCTGTCCCTTTCTTGATGGGATTCCTGTACTCGTTTTCCCATCTCTTGGCATATTCGTTGAAAATATCTTGTTGCGTCAGTTGATAGAGTGCCTGCATCTGGGCGACGTGAAGGTGATGGTAGAAAGGACTGGCGTAATGTCCGTCAAGGTCGTACATGCTCCAGAAAGAATTGGAGAAGCGAGGCAGGTATTTTTTCAGTGTCTCTATGGTCTGCAGCATCGTTTCCTTGTATTTGCCTTCGTCTTGAGTTGCCAGCACATAATCGTAGATGCCGAATAGCGCGAAGATCCATCCGTTCATGACCGCAGGTTTGTGGGTGTATTCCAGGAGGATCAATTCATTGTCGCGGTAAATGGCAGTTCCTCCCTCGGAAACGGGCTTGATCATGAAGTCGATCGACATTTTAGCCTGTTCCAAATACTTACTTATACCTGTACTGATATATGCTCTGACCAGTAAAGATATGGCTTCACCCTGAGCCATGGCGCCGTAAGGGTGGTCAGGATAGATATGAGAGAAGTTCTTCCAGGCTCCAGTTGGCTCTTGATGATCTGAAGTCCATTCCACGCATTGGAGGAATTTCTCTCGGTATTGCTCGTCTCCAGTCATCAAATACAGGTCGTAAGCTCCCAGTCCATATTGAAATATGGCTACGGGGAATATCACTTCTTTGCCGTTTTCCAACGCAATCTTGGGCAAGGCATCCGTACCCAACAACTCTGGTTGCATCCTCACTTTGTCGGTGAGGTTATTGTAATAACCTTTGACTTCTGTGGTGGAAAAGCATTTGCCGATATCTTGGTTCACGTGCAATACACTTTTACCTGTGACCATTTTATACCATTTCTTGATATTGTAGAGTGTCAGTGCCATTGTTCGTACTTCTTAGGATGTGTTGTTGCTGGAGTAGGGTAGATAACGATTGTGTCTTCAGAATTTCCGGAGTTGGATCTTGTATTGCTTGTTCTCAAGTTCTAAGTCATCGCTGGTCAGGCGGTTGACGTGCATGTGTCCGTCGGCGATACCGAATTTTGCATCGACTTCGGATATGGCCACGAGGCTGTCGAAGGGCGACTGATAGACGGGGCCGATGATGAGGGAATCACCTGTGTGCTTGAATCGTGCCAGATAGTACATGGTGTCGTTGACTTGGCGCAGTTCCATCAGGTCGAGTTTGAAGTAGTAGAAGATCCTGCTGTTTTTGTCGGCCATTACGGTTCCGTCCTCCGTGCGTTGCAGGCTTGTCAGTTGCCATGCTCCGTCAAGGTCTCCGTTCTTGTCGAGTTTGTCGCACGAAGCCAGAATGGCTGCGATCATGAACAAATAAAGGTGTAGGAGGGATTTGTGGTATGCTTTCCTCATTCTTCTACGTTTTTAGTTGAATCTTCACATATTGCAGTTGCAGTTCTCAGTCTCTTTTTTCTTGAAGAAGATGCCTCTTTTGGCTATGGTGATGGTAGCGCCCGTACTCTTGCCTAAAAGGCTGCCTCTGTTGGCACCGAATGCCACTTTTGCGCTCCATCCATTGTGTCTTCGTGGGCTGTATTCCAATTCCGCATAGAAGAGGTCGGCCTGTCGGGTGTCGATGAGCGGCAGTAGATAGGTGCCCCAAGACTTCACATGGGAGTACATGAGTCTGTAGCTCAACTCGTCGGTAGGCGATCCTGCCAATGCGATGTGATGCCCTTTCACTCGGTTGTGCTCGAAGCGTATCTCTTTGCTGCTGTTATAGATTGGGGATATGATCAAAGGGTTGCCCATCGACTGTCCCCAGTGTTGCCAGCCCGTGTACATGGCGTGGTTGAAATAGTCGTCGCGTCCGCTGATTTGGTCGGGGATGTTGGAGGTGTGGTCATGATAGAGTGGACCGGTTTGGTCTTTTGTGTTGAGATATTCCACCACAATGTTCGACACCAAAGGATTGTCGGGTAATTCTGCCTCCAGACCTAACAACATGTCTTTCCAGCCATATTGGAAGAACATTTGTGAATGGTCGTCGAAGACGTGGTCCAGATAGGTCCTAACCTTCCAGCCATTGCCTTTGTAGTCGAGCGAGAACACCCAGGAGCCAATGTGGTTGCCCTCCACGTTCTTGTAGTCGCCGTCGCGTGCGTCGCTTCCGCCTGGGATAAAGGCATTCCAGAATCCCTTTATTCCCGAGTCGCCCTTCACGTAGTTGCCAGAGAAATCGCTGATGTCGTCAAGGCGTTTGCCCACATTCCACATCTTTCCGCCGAATTGCGTTGCCATCTCCAGACCACCCGTGAAAGACAGGGGAGCCAGTTCCTCGTTGCCTATCCGCAGGTAGCCTGCCTTGCTGTGGTAGAGTACGTTAGCGGTGTATTTCTGAGTGGAGGTGGAGTTGATGAAGTGTTTCTGCCACGAGTTGTCGGTAAAGAGACCATAAGCCAGATGTCCTTTCACTGCGAGCCAACCTCCGGTGCGGGGGATGGTCCAATAGTCGGGCAGTTCCAAGCGTACTTGTGGCACTGGACGGGCATTGATGCCTATGGTCTGGCCTCCTGTGGAGAGTTGTTCGTTTTTCAGTTCCATGCCTCTTTCCTTGCTTCCAATGGAGAGCCGTACCTTTTTATACTCAATGTCGGCATAGAGTTGCTGTACCACAAAAGAACTCGTGTGGCTGACTGGTATGGCGATGTCGGCACCATAGCCTATTCGCCACAGATAGTCAGCGTCTGACTCTGTGGAACGGAAAGCCCCGACCCGCAAATAGCCTGAATTCTCTTTCACTGACGACAGTCCGTATTTGTTGCTGCTGAGCCAGAAGGGTGAAAAGTCGCCCTTGCTCAATGTGGCTGACAACTCCGCTGAATATTCCAAATCGTTGAAGGGATATACACCTTGAGCACTGGCCTGGTTCAAGGTCAGTGCTGTAAAGAATATAGCAGTGAATATACGTCTCATCGATGTGTTGATGTGAATGGAACAAAGAGGGACTACCGTGGGGCAGCCCCTCTCCTTATAGGTCGTTGGACAAGATGTTGATGACGCTACTTGGCAAAGCTGATGGCTCTGGTTTCCCTGATGACGGTGATCTTCACCTGTCCGGGATAGGTCATCTCGTCCTGAATCTTCTTGGCTATCTCGGCGCTCAGACTCTCGGTCTGCTTGTCGTCGATCTTGTCGGCACCAACAATCACGCGCAGTTCCCTACCTGCCTGGATGGCATAGGTCTTGGTGACACCGGGATAACTCATGGCCAGTTGCTCAAGGTCGTTGAGACGCTTGATGTAGGCCTCCACAATCTCACGGCGGGCACCAGGACGTGCGCCTGAGATAGCGTCGCAGACTTGTACGATGGGAGCCAGAAGCGTGTTCATCTCCATTTCGTCATGGTGTGCGCCTATGGCGTTGCAGATATCTGGTTTCTCCTTGTATTTCTCTGCGATTTTCGCACCGTAGAGTGCGTGTGGCATTTCGGGTTCTTCATCAGGCACCTTGCCGATGTCGTGTAGCAGACCGGCGCGACGGGCTTTCTTGGGGTTCAGTCCCAGTTCAGAAGCCATGATGGCGCAGAGGTTGGCTGTCTCGCGGGCATGCTGCAGCAGGTTCTGGCCGTAGGAGGAGCGGTATTTCATCTTACCGATGATGCGGATGAGTTCTGGATGCAGACCGTGGATGCCAAGGTCGATGGCGGTGCGCTTGCCTGTCTCGATCACTTCTTCTTCCACCTGCTTTTTCACCTTGGCCACCACTTCCTCGATGCGTGCGGGGTGGATGCGTCCGTCAGCCACCAATTGGTGGAGGGCCAGACGGCAGATCTCGCGGCGGACGGGGTCGAAAGCGGAGATGACGATGGCCTCAGGGGTGTCATCAACCACGATTTCCACACCGGCTGCAGCTTCCAGCGCACGGATGTTGCGGCCCTCTCGGCCAATCACGCGTCCCTTGATTTCATCGGAGTCGATGTGGAACACGGTCACAGAGTTCTCTATGGCGGTTTCTGTAGCCACCCTTTGGATGCTCTGGATCACGATGCGCTTGGCTTCTTTATTGGCTGTGAGTTTGGCGTCGTCGATGATTTCGTTGATATACTGTTGTGCCTGGGTCTTGGCTTCGTCTTTCATGCTGTCCATCAGGCGGTTCTTGGCGTCTTCGGCAGAAAGGCCACTGATGGTTTCAAGCTTCTCCCGCTCCTGCTTCTGAAGGTTGTCGAGTTCTGTCTGTTTTTTGGTGATGACATTCTGCTGGGCGACAAGTTTCTCCTGCATAGCCTCGTTTTCGGCCTTCTTGCGCTGAAGGTCCTCGTGGCGCTGGTTGAGGGATATCTCTCGCTGCTTCAGCTTGTTCTCAGCCTGCTGCAGTTTCTGGTTGCGCATCGACACCTCTTTCTCGAGTTCGGCTTTCTTGTTGATGAATTTTTCTTTCACCTCTAAGAGTTTGTCTTTCTTCATGTTCTCAGCCTCGTCCTTGGCTTTATCCATGAACTGGCGGGCTTTTTCTTCTGCATCTTTGATGGATTGGTTGTATTTCTGTTTCACTACGTAGCGAAACAATGCGTAACCGATGGCCGCGCCGATGACCAATCCTACGATTATTCCAATAGTTAATTCCATAATGTTTTATTAGTGTGTTATTATTAAAATCAGCGCACAAGCCATCCCCAACCCCTTTGAGGGCATCGGATGTCGTTGTGCGCTGAATAAGTTGTCGGGTGAGGCCATGATCCTCATGGGCGACATTTCTCGGTCAAGGAAATAAAATACTTATTTTTTCTTCTTGCCGTCAATCAGTCCGTCGATCTCCTTCTGGAGGTCGTTCAAGGTGTCGAATATGGGACTGTTGTCCACGTTCATGCCCATTTTGATCTTATCTACTGCTGTCAACAGCATGGCCATTGCGTAGTAGGTGACGTTAGGCAGACCTGGATAAGTGGAGCGTAGAAACCTCAGACGCGACTGTATCTCCGTAGCGGCCTTGCGGTACACTTCCTCCTCGGTAGCGTCCGCAACAGTCATAGGCAACTGCACGCCTTCCACTGTTATCGTGATGTTCTGTCTTCCTTTCTCCATGTATATGGCTTCTCTCTGTGTTTCATGTGGATGCGCCACACCTTATTATTTCGGTGGACGGTCTGACGATGTCACTTGCTGGCAGCGTGGTCTTCGTCAGCCACAAGAAGCGAGATGCACTTATTCACTTCGCGCACGAGTTTGGTGATGCGTTGACGAGCTTCTTTCACATCGTCTTGGCTATACTCCATCATCCGTGCTGTTTTCAAACTGGTGTAGTTCGTCTGACTCTGCTTCAATTCCTCTTTCAAGAGTTCAATCTCAATGTCTTTCAGCTCCAAGTCCTCTCTGAGCGACTCAAGCTGTTTGGATTGTTCCTTGTATTCTTGGAGGAGAAGCAGAACTCTGCCTTCGAAAGTCTTTAGCTGTTTTCTTTCTTCTTCAGTCATAGATGAAACTTCACCAATTATTGTGCAAAAATATTCAATACATTCGTATTTTCCAACTTTTTGCTACAAAAATGCTCTTTCTCCTATTTGTTTTTCATTTTGCTCTCGGCTTTATCCACTTCTTCCTGTGAAGGACGTGGCTCTTTCTTGGCCAAAAGCATCACGTTGAACACAAAGTCGGTGATCCATTGCTCGCTGAAACCCAGGCGCTGCTGATAGCCACGAACAGAATAGACTGCCTTGCGGGTGGCCTCGTCGGCCCATACGTCCTTGGTGAAGATGTCGTGGACAGATTTTGCAGTCACTTGCTTGAGGGCATTCTTCAAGAACGATGGAATGCGGAATTTCCATTTCAGCAAGTTGCCCATGAGCATGATGACATCTTGCGTGAATCCCTGGAACAGAAACATGTAGTTGCGGACGTCGTTCTGGGTCTTGCAACCCTTCTTGATGCTTTGCTCTATCTCGTCAAAGAAAGAGTCGTTCAGGCCATAGATGTCTTGCAGCATCTTGGCGCATACCTTTTTCTCGCCCACACCGAGCTTGTTGTTCACGGTCTGCACATGGAGTGTGCGTTTGAATGTGGCCAGGTCGGGGAAGGCACCGAGGTTGGTGATGCCGAGTCTGGCGGCAAGGCTGCTCTGGAAATAAACCCTGATGAGCGACATGAAGTCCTCCAGACCACCAGTCTTGTCTTCCTTTTTCTTGCGTCGGAATAGTTTATCTAAAAATCCCATTGCTTTTTGATCTAGGTTGTTATGATGTTGATGAATAAAAGAGGGGCTTGGCTGCCCATAAAAAGCGTTTCGGACATCGATGTCGGTCATCTTCTGTTCTTGCGCTTTGTAATTAAAATGCAAAATTAGTCTTTTTTTATCATAATCGCTCTTCTTACAACCAAAAAACTTTCCTACAAACTCTTTTTGAATGAAAGATTTGCTCATGTCGCAAAAATTGTGTTATTTTGTACGCTGTTTTTAATCCGATTCAAAATTAGTTCATTTAAATCACATAAAATGGAAAAAATCCGAGAGAACGAGAAGTCAGAGAATGGTTACGGCTACAGCTATGACAACAATGAGGAAGAGTCATTGTTCGACTTGAGAAAACTGTGGTTCACTTTCCTCCGCTACAAGTATTGGTTTCTGATCTCAGTCTTAGTGTGCATGGCTTTGGCGTATATCTATTTGAGATATGCCACCCCAATCTACAATGTTCATGCTAAAGTCTTGATTAAGGATGTCGATAACAGCAGGGGAGGCGGAGCCGCTGCGGCTCTTCAGGTTCAAGACCTTGGTTTCATGAACAACAGCTCTGGTTTCGACAATGAGATAGAGGTTCTTGGCACGAAGACGCTCAATAAGAAAGTTGTGGAAGAACTCGAATTGTACACGAGTTATTACAGCAAGGGCAGTGTCAAGGAGCGCGAGATATATAAGGATTATTCCCCCGTTTGGGTAAGCATCAACCACGAGGACCTCGACTCACTCCATTCCACTGTGGCAATGGTGATTGAGCCACAAGGCACAGGGGCTGAGGTGGAGATCCGATTCCGCGACGCCGAACTGGTGAAGAAGATTGAGACTTTCCCAGCCAAGGTGAATACCGAGGTCGGTGAGTTCACTTTCATCAGAAACACTAATGCGCCGGCTGAGTTCGACAAAGACCTATATGTCTTTATCAGTCCTTTGGAGCGCACTGCACTCAGATATACAGGCTCCTTGTCCATTGAACCTACATCCAAGACAACTACCATCGCCTATATCTCTCGTCAGGACAATATCCCTAAGCGATCGGTGGACTACCTCAGCAAGCTGATTGAGATTTACAACGAGGAAGCCAATGTGGACAACAATTTGGAGGCTTCAAAGACAGCAGACTTCATTGAGGAGCGCTTGGGACTGATCACCAAGGAGCTGAACATGACCGAGTCTGAAATCGAACAGTACAAGCGCAGTACGGGTATGGTGGACTATCAGAGCGATGCCAACATCAACGTGCAGCAGAACTTGCGCTACGAGCAGGAAATGGTGGATGTGGGCACCCAGATTAGCCTCATCGACGCATTGATCGACCATGTCAATTCCGCTCGCAACTCACTCGAGGTGATTCCTGCCAATGTGGGTCTGAAGGACGCTGCGCTGATCGCTATGATCTCTAAATACAATGAGAGCGTGATTGAACGCAACAGGCTCTTGCGCTCCAGTTCCGAGACAGCCCCAAGTGTTGTGGCGGCCACAAGCCAAGCTAACGAATATTTGACTGGAGTAAGGGCCTCACTTGTCAGTGCAAAACGTCAGCTTCAGATTCAGCGCAACGATTTGCAGGCACAACTCAGCAAGTACAACACCAAGATATCTTCATCTCCAACTAAAGAGCGTGCTTTGAAAGATATCAGCCGTCAGCAAGAGGTGAAGGCAGGACTCTATCTCATGCTCTTGCAGAAGAGAGAGGAAAATGCGATTACCCTGGCTTCTACAGCACTCAAGGCTAAAGTCATCGACGAGCCATCTGTCAATCCTAATCCCATATCGCCACGTCGGTCGGTGATCATGCTCCTGGGCTTGCTCATTGGTTTCGCTTTGCCTATCATCTATATTTATCTGAAGAACCTCTTCAGCTTCCGTGTGGAAGACAAGGAAGATATCGCAAAACTCACCGACATTCCTCTGCTGGGCTCCATTCCTTTTGTCAAGGCTCTGGCAGGTGGAAACCGTACGGTGGTGGTGCAGGAAAACAAAAACAGCGTGATGGTGGAAGTCTATCGTGCGCTCCGTTCCAACCTGCCCTTTGTGCTGAAGCCTGGACAGAACGTCATTCTTTTCACCTCCAGTTCAGCAGGTGAGGGAAAGACTTCTATTGCTTCCAACCTCGGAGCAAGTATAGCCTTTATGGGAAAGAAAGTGCTGCTGATCGGTTTGGATATCCGCAAACCGCGTCTGGCATCGCTCTTCGACCTGCCTGATACGGAAAAAGGTATATCCAACTTCCTCGCACGCAATTCGGATGATTTCGAATACCTCGATTCTCTGATCATGAATTCAGGAGTCAGCGACAACCTCGACATCCTTCCTGCAGGTGCCGTGCCTCCCAACCCTTCTGAGTTGCTCGAGCGCGAAAACCTGCCCAATGCCATCAACTACCTGAAGAAGAAGTACGATTACGTGCTGCTCGATACAGCACCAGTCGGCATCGTTTCTGATACCTTGTCGATCGGACGAGTTGCAGACCTTACACTCTTCGTCATCCGAGCCAACTACACCTTGAAGGCTGATGTTGACTTCGCCAACTCGCTGGCAGTAGAAAACCGTCTGCCCAACCTCAACTTGATCTTCAATGCCTATAAGGTTTCATCCACCAGTGGATACGGATCTTATTCACGCTATGGAAGTTACTATGGTGGTCATAAAGGCTACGGTTATGGTTATGGCTATGGCTACGGCTACGGTTATGGCTACGGTTATGGAGATAAGAATAAAGGTGAGAAACTCGACGAGGTATAACGACTGAATCCCTCAGAACACAAACCCATGATTATAGCAGTAGATTTCGACGGTACGATATGCGAGCACAAGTACCCTAAGATAGGTGAGGAGCGTCCCTTCGCTACGGAAATCCTCCGCCGCCTGATAGCCGAAAGATATAAGGTGGTGCTTTGGACCATGAGAACGGGCGACCTGCTTGAGGAAGCCATTAAATGGTGCGAGGAGCGAGGGGTCTATTTCTATGCCGTCAACAATGAGAATTCCGACATGTTTGATGAGGAGCGTGGACCAGGATTGTCGTGCAAACTCAATGCCGATGTATTCATCGACGACCGCAACATTGGCGGACTGCCCGATTGGCCCACCATCTATAAAATCATCAAAGAGAAAAAGACCTTCGAACAAATCATCCGACGCAGGGTGAGAGAGGAATTCACTGAAGCCAAACCGCCACATCCTAAGTGGATGTTCTGGAAGCATTAAACGTTCAGACAGAAGAGAAGGGGCAAACAGACATGTTTACTGTTTGCCTCTTCCGTAACTTTTTATATATGACTAACACTTTTGTGACTGATAAAAATATGCTCAAGCGCAGATTATATCTATTGATCACACTCATTCAGATGGTATGTCTGAATGCAGCAGCCCAGTTCTATGGCACAGTGCTGGATGGACAGACCAACGAGCCGTTGCCTTTCGTCACCGTCAGGTACCAGGGTACTTCCATTGGCGCCATCACCGACATGGATGGTAAGTTCGAGGTGCCTATCACTTCCGAACACAGCAAACTGGAGGTGTCGGCCATCGGCTACAAGACCTTGATTGTGTCCGTGAACTACCAGCGAGCCAAGCAGACCTCCACCATCAAGTTGTTCACCGACAACGTGATGCTTGGTAATGTGACAGTGGTGAAAAAACGCGAGAAGTACAAGCGCAAGGACAACCCCGCGGTGGAACTCATGCGCAAAGTCATCGCCAACAAGAAACTCTTTGCGATTGAGAACAATGATTTCTATCAGCACGACAAGTATGAGCGGCGCACCTTCTCCGTCAATGAAGTTTCGGCCAAGACCTGGGAAAAACAGATCTTCAAGCCGTTCAAGTTCCTGGCCGACCATGAGGTGGTGTGCCCTGAGACGGGTAAGCTGATCCTGCCCTTGTGGTTCGAGGAGAAGTTTGTCCAGACTTACTACAGGAAGGATCCCAAGACGAAGAAATCCTACGTCAGGGGTACCAATACCGAAGGATACAACACCCTCTTCTCTACGGGCGATTTCTTCAACGACATCATCAAGGACGCTTTCACCGACGTGAATATCTACGACGACAACATCCGATTGCTCAAGAATCCGTTCATCAGTCCCATCTCGTCGTCACAGGCCATTGCCTTCTATCATTATTATATCAACGACACCATCGAGATCAATGGCCAACGATGCATCGATGTGGCGTTCACACCTGCCAACCCACAGGATTTCGGATTCATGGGCAACCTCTACATCCTCGACGACGGAAGTTATCAGGTGGCGCGCTCGCTGCTCAACATACCGAGCCGTTCGGGCGTCAACTTTGTGGATAACCTCCTTGTCCAGCAGGACTTCGCGCTCCTGCCCAATGGCCAGCGCGTGATGACTGTCGATGACATGATTGTGGAACTCACTTATATCTTCGGCGAGGCGAAATTCCAGGTGCAGCGCTACACCACATTCAGCAATTTCCAGTTTGAAGAGGTCACCGACAAGAAAATCTACCAGCACAAGGCAGTGGAGACTGTTGATGCCGATGCGGCACGGAAGGACACCACTTTCTGGCAGTCCGTTCGCACCTTGCCCCTCTCTGAGGCAGAAAACACTTTGGACGAGATGGTCAACGACACCAAGAAACTCAGTGGCTATCAGATCTTCATGCTGGTTGTCAAGGCCTTCCTCGAGAACTCTGTGGAATTGACCAAGGCACCCAATAAGGTCGATCTCATCCCCGTCAACACCATCTTCTCCAACAGTTATGTCGATGGCTTCCGCTTCCGCTTAGGTGCCCAAACCACTGGTAACCTCAATCCGCACCTCTTCTTCCGAGGCTATGCGGCATACGGTTTCAAAGACCATAAGTTCAAGTACAAGGGAGAAGTGGAGTATTCCTTCAACAAGAAGAAATACATGGCCCATGAGTTCCCGCGCCGGTCCATCATGGCCACTTACTACTACGACACCATGTCGCCAGTTGACAAGTTCAGCGGAACGGACAAGGACAACATGCTCACGGCGTTCAAGACCACCAAAGTCGATAAGATGATGTACGTGCGCAATGCCAACTTGAAATGGACCTACGAGACCAACTCCTTCTTCACGACCACAGTGGATTTCTCCAACACCAACCTCGAGCCGGCTGGCAAACTGGTCTATCAGCGCATGGGCACCAATGAATTGGTGAAGGACATCACGCTCACCGAGCTCAAGACCTCCTTCCGCTACGCGCCCAACGAGATGTTCGCATGCAGCAAGCAAAGACGACAGGCCACCAACCACCTCGCCACCATCATGACGCTTGAGCACACCATGGGTATCAACAAGCTGTTCGGGTCGCAGTACAACTACCACCTCACCGAGGCATCCTTCTACAAGCGTTTCTACCTTCCCTACGCCTGTGGTTACCTGGAGACCTATCTCAAGGGCGGAATGCAGTGGAGCCAGGTGCCATTCCCCTTGCTCTTCGTGCCTTCTTCCAACCTGTCATACTTCGTCCAGTTCGACAACTGGTCGTTCAACATGCTCGACAACATGGAGTTCCTCAACGACCGTTATTTTACGGCCTTCTTCAACTGGAGCCTCAACGGTAAACTCCTCAACAGGATTCCGCTCATCAACCGACTCAAACTGCGTGAATACCTGGGATTCAAGATGATGTGGGGAGGCCTGTCGGACAAGAACAATCCTTTTGTCTCCACCAACGACTCCCGTCTCTTCGCTTTCCCAGTCCGTGGCGACGACGAATTGCCGACCAGAGTGATGGGCCACAAACCCTATATGGAGTTCTCGGTGGGTATATCCAACATTTTCAACATCCTGACCATCGAGTATGTGCGTCGTCTCAACTACCACTATCCCGATGTGAAGAAAAACGGCATCAGGTTCCAGATCAAAATCGCTTACTAATACTCATCGTTTCATGAAGATAAGGATATTATTTGTCTGCCTTGGAAATATCTGCCGTTCTCCGGCCGCTGAAGGTATCTTGAAAGCCATGGTGGAAGAGAAAGGGTTGCAAGACGACTTCTACATCGATTCCGCGGGTATCGGTAATTGGCATGTAGGTGATTTGCCCGACAGGCGTATGCGGCATCATGGCATGCTTCACGGCTACGACTTTGCCAGTCGTGCCCGACAGGTATGCTCTGCTGATTTCGAACGCTTCGACCTGATTATTGTCATGGATGATGATAACTACTATGATATCAAGCGTTTTGCCACCATGCCTGGCGACATGGACAAGGTACATCTCATTCATGAGTATTTCATTCGCTACAAGGGACGCCAATATGTGCCAGACCCTTACTATGGCGATGACTCTGACTTCGAGTTGGCCATCAACCTTCTTGAGGATGCCTGTCAGGGCATCATAGAAGAAGTAGTTGGAAGATAGTCGCCCCATGGCCGATTTGAGAGTCACTGCTTTAGACGCATAGCTGCAGGTTCAAAGTTATACGGACATAAAACCGCCCGACACACAGCGTGTCGGGCGGTTTTGCTGCCTATGAGCCGAATGGGGGACTCGAACCCCCGACCTATTCATTACGAATGAATTGCTCTACCAACTGAGCCAATTCGGCATGCCAACCAAGCCTGTGGCTTAATTTCGGTGCAAAGTTAAACAATAAATTCTGAACTTGGAAATATTGAAAGGATAAAAGTAGGGCAAAATGTTGCTTTTGCCCTTTCCTAAGCAAAAACCTGCATCCATCACTCTCCTGAAAGGGCAATGGATGCAGGTTGATGAAAACAACTCAGAGGGGAAATGCTACTCTGATTCGGTCTGCAGCGACTGAATCACCTCCTGAATATAGTTCAAGATGTCGTCGCGTCCTTGGCGGCTGGTCGAACTGGTCACGAAGTGGGGTGGCAGTTCTTCCCATTGGGCGCAGAGCGTGTCGAGGTATTTCTTCACCATCAGACCTTGTTTCTCTCTCGACAGTTTGTCGGCCTTGGTGAAGACCAAGGCAAAGGGCACGCCGTTCTCTCCGAGCATCGTGATGAAGTCGAGGTCGATGGGTTGTGGCTCCAACCGTATGTCGAGCAATACGAAGAGCAGGGTCATCTGATTGCGGTCGAGCACATAGTGGTTGATAAGCTGTGTGAACTTGTTGCGATCCCTTTTGCCGCGGGAGGCATAGCCATAGCCAGGGAGGTCCACCAGATACCACTTGCGGTTGATGATGAAGTGGTTGATGAGCATGGTCTTGCCTGGCTTGGATGAGGTCATGGCCAGGTTCTTGCGCTCGGTGAGCATATTGATGAGGCTCGATTTGCCTACGTTCGAGCGGCCGATGAAGGCAAACTCGGGTTCACTGCTCTCTGGGCACATGTCGGCCCTTGGACTGCTTTTCACAAAGTCGGCTGATGTAATCTTCATTTCTTCTCTTTTGTGTTGTAAGGTGTATGAAACGGGTAATAGACCCGTAAAGACTTAGCCTTCTATTTCGCTGAGTTCCAGCCAGCGCATAGATTTCTCGTCCAGCTCGTCGTTGACTTTGGGCAGGCGGCGGGAGAGGTCGGTGATTTCCTCCACGCTGAGCCGACCCGATGAGAGCTTGCTCTCAATGTCTTTCTTCTCTGCCTCAAGGGCTTCGATGTCGCTCTCAAGGCTTTCCATCTCTCTGCGCTCCTTGAAGGTGAGTTTGCGTTTGCGCTCTTTATCGTTGCGCTGTTCCAAAGGCTTGGTTGTTGTGCCCTTTCGCCTTTCTGACTCTTTCTGTTCCTTGGCTTTTTCCGCTTCCCGCCGGTCGTGTTCTGTTTTCCATTCTCGGTACTGGGTGTAGTTGCCAGGAAAGTCCTGGATTTCACCTTGCCCTTTGAACACCAGCAGATGGTCCACGATCTTGTCCATGAAGTAGCGGTCGTGGCTCACCACAATCACGCAGCCCTTGAAGTCTTGCAGGTATTGCTCCAGAATCTGAAGCGTCACGATGTCGAGGTCGTTGGTGGGCTCGTCGAGGATGAGGAAATTAGGACTGCGCATCAGCACCGTGCACAGGTAGAGACGACGACGCTCGCCACCCGACAACTTGGCCACCAGACTGTATTGCTCCTCGGGCGAGAAGAGAAAATGCTGAAGGAACTGGCTTGCGGTCAGGTGCTTGCCTCCTCCTAAGTCGATGTATTCGGCAATCTTCCTCACGATGTCGATCACCTTGTCGCGAGGGTCGAAGTTCATGCCTTCCTGGGAGTAGTAGCCGAATCGGACGGTCTCGCCGATGTCGAAATGTCCTTTGTCGGGCTGTTCCAGGCCTTGCAGCAACTTGATGAAGGTGGATTTTCCTGTGCCATTGTTGCCAATCAATCCCATCTTCTCGTAGCGGGAGAAGGTGTAGTTGAAGTCCTTGAGGATGACCGTCTCGCCATAAGCCTTAGAGATGTTGGCAGCCTTGAAAATCTTGCTTCCGATATAGGTGGACTGCATCTGGAGTCGGACCGCCTTGTCTTCCACCCGCTGCTTGGCCACCTTTTCCAATTCATAGAAAGCGTCTTCTCGGTATTTCGCCTTGTGGCCACGTGCCTGCGGCATACGTCGCATCCATTCCAACTCGGTGCGGTATAGGTTGTTGGCGCGGGCGATTTCCTGAGTGAGATTGTCGATACGCTCCTGCCGCTTCTCCAGATAGTAGGCGTAATTGCCTCGGTAGGTGTAGATGGTGGAGTTGTCCATCTCGATGATGGTGGAGCAGATGTGGTCGAGGAAGTAGCGGTCGTGGGTCACCATGAAGATGCTCTTGGTGCTGGCAGAGAGCTGTTTTTCCAACCATTCGATCATCTCGATGTCGAGGTGGTTGGTGGGCTCATCGAGCACCAGCATGTCGGGCTCGGTGATGAGGATGTTGGCAAGGGCCACACGCTTGATCTGACCACCTGAGAGCTCACTGATGGGCTGGTCGAAGTGGTTGATCTTCAGGCGTGAAAGCACTTGCTTGATGCGCTGCTCGTATTCCCACGCTTTCAAGTGGTCCATCTCCGTCAGCAGGCGGTCGAGTCCAGGATGCCCCTCAGTCTGCATGCACTGCTCGTACTGGCGGATGAGGTTGGTCACCTCGTTGCCATGCCAGAAACAAGCCTCCATGACCGTCAGCTCAGAAGGGTAGGAGGGCGACTGCTCAAGATAACCTACACGAAGGTCTTTCTTGAGAATGATGTCGCCACTGTCGTAGCCTTCTATGCCGGCGATGATGGAGAGGAGTGTTGACTTGCCCGTGCCGTTTTTGGCGATCAGTCCGATATGCTCGCGCTCATTGACCGTGAAGGAGATGTTGCCGAAGAGCACCCTGTCGCCGATACGTTTGGTCAGTCCGATGACTTCTAAGTGTGGGGTCATGGCCTGCGTTTATTCCTCGGATGCAGTCTCTTCGGTAGTTTGGGGCTCAGCGGTCTTTGTGTCTGCTGCCTTGCGTGTGCTGGGGCGGCGGCGCTTGGTTTTCTTCTCTTCTACTGGAGCGTTGGGCTTCACACCTGCCAGTTCAGGGTCGATGAGGATGCGGCCGCAATACTCGCAGACGATGATCTTCTTGCGCATACGTACATCCAACTGGCGCTGGGGTGGAATCTTGGCAAAGCAACCACCGCAGGAGTCGCGCTGCACATAGACGATACCCAGACCATTGTGGGTGTTCTTGCGGATACGCTTGAACGAGGTCAGCAGACGCTCGTCGATGTTCAGTTCCAGGTCTTTGGCTTTCTCGCGCAACTTCTCCTCGTCGGCCTTGGTCTCGGCAATGATGTCGTCGAGTTCGTTCTTCTTGATGTCGAGGTCCTTGCTGCGCTCCTCAAGGTTGGTCTGGCTCTGTTCGATGAGTTTTTCTCTCTCTGCCAACTGCTCCTGATGCTCCTTGATGCGCTTGTTGCAGAGTTCCATGTCGCTCGTCACGTATTCAATCTCGCGGTTGAGCACGTCAAAGTCGCGGTTGCTGCGGACTGTGTCGAGCTGGCGCTTGTAGTTCTCGGCTTTGCCTTTGTCGATCTCATAAGTGTTCTTGAAGCTGTTGATCTCTCTGCGGATCTCATTGGCTTCGTTCTGAGTCTTCTCGATGCGGGTGCGCAGACCTTCGATTTCGTCTTCAAGGTCTTCCACTTCCAATGGGAGCTCACCGCGAAGGGTCTTGATGTCGTCAATCTCTGTGAGCAGTGTCTGCAACTGGAACAAGGTTTTCAGTTTGCTTTCCACCGACATGTCGGCGGGATTCTCTTTTTTCTTTGCCATAAGTCTTATGCTATTATTGATATATTGCTGTCTTTCTTGATGTAATTTCTTAATATCTTCACTAAAGCCTAATGTCTAAAGCCTAAAGTCTAAATTTCTTAACTCTTAACTCTTAACTAAAGTCTAAGGTCTAAAGTCTAAAGTCTTAACTAAATCAAGTATCTAATGGGGTTGGTGTTGGTTTCCGTGTCGATGATGCGGAGTTGTGGAAACTGCGAGCTGAGGATCTTGCGTGTGATCTCGCGCGTGTATTGCTCGCTTTCGTAGTGGCCGATCTCCATCAGCAGGATGTCGTTCTCGTAGCCGAAGAATCGGTGGTAGCCAATCTCGCCAGTGATGAATACGTCGGCATGTGCCTTGATGGCATCGGGGATGAGGAATGCACCAGCACCACCGCACAGGGCCACTCTACTGACCATCGTGCCAGTCCATCTGTTGTAGCGCACGCAATCCACATGGAAGGTAGCTTTCACCTGCTGGATGAAGAGCTCCTGGCTGATGGGGGAGGGCAGTGTGCCGACAAGACCTGCACCGGTCTCGATGTTGTCGGCTTTGGGCTGGAGCACACTCGTTTCTCTCAGTCCCAACTTTTCTGCCATTTTGTTGTTCACTCCGCCTTGAGCGTTGTCGAGGTTGGTGTGGGCGGAGTAGATGGCCACACCGCCGCGGATGGCTTTCATGATGGTGCGCTGGATGTAGTCGGCACCTGTGATCGACTTGCAGGGGTGGAACAGCAGAGGATGGTGGCTCACCACCACATTGCAACCCTTGCTGATGGCCTCATCGACCACAGCCTCTGTCACGTCTAAACACAATAATACCCCTGTAGTATCTACATCCTCTGTTAATCCAATCTGCAATCCCGCATTATCGAAGCCGTCTTGCAGGGACAGAGGTGCAAAAGCTTCAAGGGCACCTGTAATATCCCGTAGTTTCATAATGATGTCTTGTACGAGAACCGAACATTTCAATCAATCGAAATCGCTGTTCTCGTTTCTGATGGCAAAATTACAACTTTTCTCGATAAAAACCAATTTTTTCCCCATTATTCCGCATCGGTGGTGTGTATAAGCATATAACCGAACATCCTTATGCTTCAAAGAAATCTATTTTCTTTGTATAGAATGAATTGAATATCCGAATTATTATCTATATTTGTAACCAAAATTCAAAATTGTTATGCAATCAAAAGACTCATTAGGTATAGCATATGATGTAACATCTTCCTTTATGGAATCAATTCCCAAAAAAGAAAGGAAGAAATATGGTCAGTTCTTCACTTCTAGAAAGACAGCGGAGTATATGGCTTCGATGTTTTCCATAAATTATAATAAAGCTGCTTTGAAATTACTCGATGCGGGAGCCGGAACGGGGCTTTTGACTGTCGCATTAGTTGAAAGATTAAGAAAAAGTGGTTATCATGGTGATATCTTTGTCGTTTGTTATGAAAATGACACCAGAGTGTTGTCAACTTTGTCTGAGAATCTTGAGAATCTGAAGAAATCATTAGATATAAAATATGAGATAAGGGTTGAAAATTATCTTACTTCACAAAGTTTTCTCTCTCCGGATCTATACAAAAAGAAAGCAGAGCAGTTCGACATGATCATTGGAAACCCTCCTTATTTGAAGATCGCAAAAGATGCACCTGAAGCCAAAGCGATGCCAGAGGTATGTCATGGCGCACCGAATTTATATTTCCTCTTTTGGGCTATGGGTATTCATAATTTGAAAGACGAGGAAGAGATGGTCTATATTATTCCTCGTTCATGGACATCTGGAGCCTATTTTCAACGATTCCGTAAGTATTTGTTCCATTTTTGTGTGATTACAAGCATACATATCTTCGGAAGTCGAGATAAGGTGTTCGATGGTGAGTCTGTTTTGCAGGAAACCATGATTATAAAAGTTAAGAAGACACGGAAAAAACCGTTATTTGTTAAGATGTCTTCTTCTGAAACTTCTGATTTTGATGGCATAAAGTATTACGATGTTGATTATAATACAATAGTAGCACCTAATCAATTCGTATTCCTGGTTACCAGTGAGGAAGAAGCTGAAATTTTAACCAGAGTTAATAGGCAAACTTCTACTTTGGAATCTGATCAACTACAAATGCGTACGGGCATTATTGTGGATTTCAGGACTCGTGATGTTTTGCGAGATAGTGATGTAGATGGTTCTTATCCATTGTTCTATTCCCAACATATCAGAAATGGACGTGTCTTATGGCCCGTAGGACGTGAAGCTGAATATATAGTAACAGATAGGATAGGATATCTACAAGAGAATACCGACTATCTTTTTGTGAAACGTTTTACTTCAAAGGAGGAGAAACGACGGCTACAATGCGGTATCTATCTGAAAGCCGATCATAGTCAGTATAAGTATATCAGCACACAGAATAAAATTAACTACATCAAGTGTGAAACACCAGAACTGGCTTATGGGCTGTATGTCATACTCAATTCTTCTCTTTATGATTCTTATTATAGAATATTGAATGGTTCGACTCAGGTGAATTCTACTGAAATAAATATTATGCCAGTACCATCAAAAGATGCAATCCAATTAATGGGGCAAGAACTAATAGGCCAAGAACTCACTGAATCAAATTGCGACAAAATTATAGACAAATGGATAAAATAGAAAAAATCAGAGAACTACTTGAAAGTCTCGGACTACCCAAGAAGCAACAAACCGACATTTGTGTGCTCACGATTCTCTCTATGGCCAATCTTAGAAAGACTACAAAGTGGAAGGATGCGTCTAACGAATGGATGCGTATTCATGACATCATCCAATTTGTTAACAATTATTATAATGTAGGCTATGCGGAGAATTCCCGTGAGACTTTTCGCAAGCAAGCGTTGCATCATTTCCGAACGGCGGCTATTGTTGAAGATAATGCAAAAGCCACCAATAGTCCTAATTACCGCTGGCGACTGACTGCTGAGTTTGTAGAGATACTCCGCCAAATAAATGTCAGTGATGGACCCCTTAATAGATTTAAGGAAAAACATCAGAGTCTTGTCGAGATTTATGCTTCAAAGAAGAAAATGGAAAAGATGCCAGTAAGGATTAATGGTGTGGATTTCTCTTTCAGTAAGGGAAAGCATAACCAACTTCAGAAGGCAATTATCGAAGAATTTGCACCTCGGTTTGCTCCAGGAAGTGAGTGTCTTTATGTTGGTGACACGATTCGGAAAAACCTCATGATGAAGGAAGATATTCTTAACGAATTAGGTTTTAAGATTACACTTCATGACAAGATGCCAGATGTCGTTTTATATCGATCTGATAGAGATTGGCTATATTTTATAGAAGCTGTTACTTCTGTTGGACCTATGGATCCAAAACGCATTCGGGAGATTACCGAAATGGCAAAAGAGGTCAAAGCCGGTAAGATATTTGTCACGGCCTTCTTGGATTTCAACACATACAAGAAATTCTCATCTGAGTTAGCATGGGAAACGGAAGTTTGGCTCGCAGAGTTGCCCGACCACATGATACACCTAAATGGAGATAAATTCTTAGGCCCTCGTTAAGTTCCAGTTCCTTTGTCTGTAGCTTTAGCGATTTTTTTCAAGAAAGACAATTTCTTAATTGCTGTACTTACCGATTCAGATGCACCCGCAGTCCGAGTTCAATGCTTGGTGCAAGTGGGTGCTTTTTGTAGTAGTGGTCCAAGGAGGAGTTGTCGTCGAAGTAGTAGCCCAAAGCTGGTTCGGCATAGACACCTATGTGGCGAGTGATGCCATATTCTGCACCGACAGAGGCGTGGGCGGATAGTTGCCAGGGATTCTCGTTCAGGCATTTCTCAACCAACACCGTCCCCGACACATAAAGATGGAAGCGCTGAGGTGTCCACAAGCTGTAGATCGCACCAAGGGGAATACCCAGGTAATGCAGTTTCTGGTCGATGACTGTGGCACGATAGAGAGGTATGCTGAGTTTGGAATGAAGGTATGTGTAGCTGATGCCACTGCTTAGTGACAGGTGCGGGGTCAGTTGGTAATTCAGGTTCATGCCGAGTCGGATAGGGAGGTCGTGTTCTGTCACATATTCTCTTTGAATAAAGGCTTGGGTTTTCCTGGCTGGACCAGAGTGGCTGAACTGATAAAAGTCATTGGACGAATAGTACAATGGCTCAATGGAGTGCGAGTTTTGCACTGCAAGAAGCCCTCCAGAAGCATTCATGCCTAACGACCATTTCCGATGCTCCGATTTGGGATGATGGCGTCTCGTACTGATGTCGGTGGTGGCATCCTGTCGATGCTTGTTTTCCGACTGCTTGACTTGGACATCGGATGTGTGTTCTTCCCCATCACTCTTTTTCTCATCCGACGGCTCGTCTATATGGGGAGACGTGGAAGGAATATTTGTGGGCGAAACTTGATTGACAGGGTCAGAGATAGTTGTCACTGAGTTGGCATCTGAGTGCTTTGTGTTCTTCTCGGCTCTGCGCACTGTCGTTTTTGTCTGGCTTTGTGTTGTGGTGAGAAGGTCTGTTAGCGGTGCCGTTTCTTCAGGCGATTCCGTTTCAACACGTTGGGTGGATGGCGCTTTAGCCAGTTCGTTTGCGCGCTGTGGATGCTGACGACTGTCGTCAAGCAAGAAGAAGTAGCCTGCCAATGCGAGTACAACGGCAGCGGCTACACCGATCCACCGACGTAAGGTGGTGGGCTGATGCGTGGCGACGTTACTATGGGGCATCTTCTCATTGATGCTTTCCCATAAGCCTTCTGGGGGAGGCATCTGGTGGCCTTCAAGCTTGTGCCTTATTTTTTTTGTCCAGTTTTCTTTCATCGTCGTTGGTTCATGAGTTCTTTGATTCTTTCTGCAAGTAGCCTTTTGGCATGATAGAGTTGAGAGGCGGATGTGGTAGGTTGAATACCCAGTGTTTGGGCAATCTCCTTGTGGGAATAGTCCTCGAAAACATAGAGATTGACTACTGTACGGTAACCGTCAGGCAGGTCACTGATCAATTGGTGAAGTTCATCGGCTGTGATGCTGTCGGTATCTAATTCATCATCGGCGATTGGCGGACAATCTGCTTCATGGATATCTGTGAAGTGCAGTCTCTTGCGGTCGCGCAGGAAATGCAGTGCCTCGTTGACCACCACTTTCACCATCCACCCTTCAAGCGATGGCTCATCTCGGTATTCGAAGGATTCGAGTGATGTGAATATCTTGATGAAACTGTTCTGCAGAACATCTTTCACATCGTCTTCGGATGGCACATAGCGATAGCAGACCGATGTGAGCCGACCGACATATTGACGGTATAGCTCGCTCATCGCCCGTTGATTGTGGTTGCGTATGCGCTCTATTAGCCTTCGCGACATGTTTTTTCCTTCTTGTTTTAATTACATAATCCAAAAAAAAGAAAAACTTGTATGATGTCCATGTTTGTTTGCATTATTTAACACTTATCCTGTGATACTTCATGCAATAATTGGATATTTGCTGTATTATTCAGATAGATTTCACGAACTAAAAATCATAAATGGTATGAATAAAAACACTCTATCCCTGATAGTCGCAGCATTGTGCTGTGGTTTGTCGCAATCGTGTTCTGTAGATGATGGTGGCTCATCCAATCTTGAAGGTAAATACACCATGGTTGTTGATATGCTGGCTCCCCAAAAGCCTGTCCAATTGACTGCAGAACAGAAGGTGTTTGCTTTCGACAACAATATGTTCACCATCAATTTCCTAAAGACGGTGAATCTGACCGAACGTAGCGGGAAGAGTTTCATCTTCTCCCCATTGGGTGTCACCTATGTGCTGGGCATGGTCAACGATGCAGCCACGGGTGATACAGAGAAGGAACTGGAGCAGACACTTGGATTTCATGAGGGGGGGATCCAGGCTGTCAACGAATATTGCAAGAACTTACTCGATAATCTGCCGAAAGCAGATGAGAATGCAACATTGGACATCGCCAACGCCATCTTCCTCAACAAGCAATATCAATTGAAAGAGCAGTTCAAAAAGGATGTTGAATGGTACTACGATGGCAGGGTGGAGGCGTTGGACTTCTCATCGTCGAATACGCTCGAACACATCAACAGCTGGTGCCGTGAGAATACCAACGACATGATTCCCTCAATACTCGACAAAGTGGATGCGGAAGCGGTTTCTTATTTGCTCAATGCCATCTATTTCAAATCAGACTGGACAAACAAGTTTGATCCGAAGGAAACCAAGAACGAGGCCTTCACCACCGAAAAAGGCGCTTCTACGCAGCTGCCGCTCATGCACCAGACAGTGATGATCAATTATAAGAAGAACGACACTTATTCTGCTGTTGTCATTCCTTATGGCAATGGCATGTGGAGCATGACGGTGATGCTCCCTGAGAAGGGAAAGACTACCGACGACATCATCGACACGCTCGCATCTAAGGGATTTACGATCTCATACGATAGATATGCGGATGATGCCTTCTCTCCATACGTTGTGGATTTGAAAATACCCCGTTTCAAAACATCTTCCGATACAGATGCTTTGGACAATGGACTTGTTGGCTTGCTACAGCAGATGGGGATAAAGTTGGCATTCGATCCCTATGCTGCTGAAATAACCAATATGGCCAACCTTCCTGTCTTTATTACTGAAATGCGGCAAAAGGCGGCCATCGAAGTGACGGAAGAAGGTACGGAAGCATCTGTCATCACGGTGGCGGAGTCACTTGCTATGTCCGTTGCTGACCCTGGTTTAGTTCCAAAGGCCGACTTCCATGCCAACCGACCATTCGTCTATGTCATCCGTGAAGCTTCCTCTGGCGTCATCCTCTGCGTCGGTAAGTTCACGGGGGAATAAGAGAAACCCCACAGAGTCATGTAGGAGGTGCGGCATTCCTGCCGCACAAAAACGTTCGGCATTCCTGCCGCTCAACGAAATGTTCGGCAGGAATGCCGAACCTCCTACTTGGCACTGAGTAGTTACCAGAGACTTCTATTACTAACAATAAATGTTAAACTTTGGACATGAAGTACATTTTTCTACTAAAAGTTTAGTTAATTAAAAATTTAGTTTTTATATTTGCATCGACAAAACTAAATCTTTAGTAGATATGAGACGCGAAAAGGAAAATATCACACTGACTAAGGCCGAGATGGAAGTGATGAGTCGCCTCTGGTCGATGCCTGAGGGCATGGGCACAGTTCGCGACGTGCTCGACGCTTATCCCGACCCCAAGCCTGCCTATACCACTATTGCCACTTTCCTCCGCATACTCACCCAGAAAGGATTTGTGGAGACCACCAAACGGGAAGGCGAAGGCAAGACCTTCTACTACCGTCCAATCATCAGCCAGGACGATTACCGGCGCAGGGCTGTCGATGACATGAAGAACTCGATGTTCCAAGGGTCGGCGCGTTCCATGGTATCCTTTTTCATGCAGGAAGAACAACTCTCGCCTGCAGAGATAGAAGAATTGCTCACGATGATCAAACAACAGTAACAGTTATGTTAACCTACATTCTAAAATCCACGCTCCTGCTGAGTTTCCTCTACCTCCCATACCTGCTTGTGCTGAGGAAGGAGACTTTCTTCCGCTTCAACCGACTGATGCTCCTGCTCATCATCATGGTGTCGCTGGTGGTACCGTTGATGGATGTGCATTTCCTGGCATGGGCCGACACTCCGTCGGTGATGAAGGTTCTCAATGGCACGGTGGCTATTGGAGCGCCCGAAATGGTGGTGGAAGGGACTGACTATCAACGACAGGCTGCAGCTACTTCAGGACAGCCCGACTTCAGTCTTTATCACCTTTTGTTGCTGGTGTGGGGCATCGGTGCCATGGTGGTTGCTGTGGTCAAGCTGGTGAAGTGCTGGCGGCTCTATCGAGTCATTCATAAGGGGGTGTTGTGGACCGACCGCAAGGACGAGGCCGTCATCTACTGCCACGTGGGGCAGGTGGCTCCTTTCAGCTGGTTCAAAGCCATCGTCATCAGCGAGGACGACTACAATCAACATGCACATGAGATTCTTGCCCATGAACTCGGTCATGTGCGCTGTCTCCACTCGTTCGACATCCTGTTGGTCAACATGCTCGAAGTGGTGATGTGGATGAACCCCTTGGTGTGGTTGATGGAAAGTTCCCTGCACGACGTGCATGAGTACGAGGCCGACGATGCAGTGCTTCGCAGTGGTGTCAATGCACGCCAGTATCAGTTATTGCTTATCAAAAAAGCCGTTGGCTCCAGTTCCTACGCTTTCGCCAACAGCTTTAATCACAGTTTACTTAAAAATCGTATCACTATGATGTTGAAAGAAAAATCCAATCCGTGGAGACGTACGAAAGCTTTGTACGTCGTCCCTGTGGCTATGGTAGCACTTAGTGCCTTTGCCACTCCTGAGTTTGTCATGCCAGAGCAGAAGGGTGCCGAACCATCGGAAAACGCTTTGACAAGCGCCATCACCCTTAGCGAAAGCAAAGTTAGTCAAATCGAAGCGGAAGAACAAGTGTTGGAGCAAGAAAAAACAGAGAAAACTGTTGTCGCCGACGTGGATGAACAGGCCGTGGAGATGGAAGAAGTGGTGACGGAACCGGCCGTCACCGAAACGGAGGCTTTGCCCGACGATACCACTAATGTGATTAATACACCTGAGAAACTGCCTGAATTTGATGGAGGCTTGGGCGAACTGATGAAGTTCCTGGCTGGTAATATCCGCTATCCAAAGATTGCTCAAGACTGCAAAGTGCAAGGAAGGGTCATCATTCAGTTTGTCGTGGAGACAGACGGGAGAGTGAGCGATGCACATGTTCTCAGCTCCAAACTTGAGGGTGGCGAGGTACGCGATGTGGAAGGTGGAGACTTGGGAGTCGTGGTTGTCGCATATACTCCTAAAGAGGGTGGCGAATCCTACCTCACACGCGACGAATACAACACCTCCGTGAAAGCCATAGAGAAAGAGGGGATAAGAGTGGTGAACGCCACCTCGGGCATGTGGAAAGCTGGAATGGACAAAGGCAAGCCGGTCAGAGTGAGGTTCAACATCCCGCTCACCTTCCGACTGCAATGACATGACGCTTCATTTGCAGAATACCACAACAGCGGTAGCGTGAAATTAGGATAGGGGGCAAGTGAACATGGGTGTTCACTTGCCCCCCCTTCACGCATCTCTCACTGCTTCCTGATCTCCCCATCCTCCATGACATACAAGTTGTCGGTCAAAACATCAACCATGAACTTCTGTATGATGGGCATGAAAGGGGACAAATGTTTATTCAATGTATCAGGAGTGCATTCTTTGCCACTCGGCTTGTTACCAACTGTATGCGGATCGTATAACTCAACATCTATAAAAAATGTGTAGTCGCCACATTTTTTCACAAGACTGTAAAAAGCTGTATTGATGTCTTCCTGAATCAGTCGCAACTTCTCATTAGCTGTCAAATCGCGATAGTCCCAACATTCTGGCACATCGTGTAAATACGCATTATGTCCTATCCCTAACCTGTATTTTCCTACAGTCAAGAAAAACAGCTAATTTGAGGCCTTAATGTCACATGTCACAATGTCACATGTCACAAACTCCCGCTCGGTAGGACTTGTGCATGGACTCATAGGCAGTGTCGCGAATCGCGACGGTGCCCCTGTCTTCGGCTGATGATGGTCACCTGCTGGGTTCCTCCAAGGGTATCGCGTTTCGCGATACCCTTGTCCTCTCGTTGATGATGATTACTATTTATCTCGGCCGATGGAGTCGCGAATCGTGACCCCATCCTCCGACTGAGCTCGTTGATGATGATGATGTTTCTGTTCTGACCTGATACGACAAATTGTCGGGTCAGCTTGTCGTCATTCTCCGCTCTCGCTGATGATGGTCATTCTCCGTCTCTGGCTGTCACCCTGAATCAGGGTGTCAGCTTTGTCAGCTTGGTCGGATTCTCGCCTACCCCAACGCCTCCAAATTTGTTGCAGAGCCTCCAAAATTTCCTGCGGAGCCTCCGCAGAAAAATGCGGCTATGCGTCGCGTGTTAAATTATGTAAATTATCCCAACGAGTTTGCACACGGAATAATATTGTAGTACCTTTGTACATGCTGAGAGCACCGAGATTGATTTACCTAATAAAACTTTGCCGAAGTTACTTCCACTCGGGAATACAAAAATAAAGATTTTTCTTTTGCTATTTCCTCAATTATTAGTACTTTGCAAACGAAACATATAGCCATTCAGCCATTCTGATGACAGCATCAAGACACGCATAAATAAAAACAACAAAAATAACGACATCCAAATTATGAAGAAGAAAAAGTTTATATTGATTCTCGCCCTGCTCTGCGCCATGGTGCAGGGAGCATGGGCCGACGACTGGGCTACAGTCTATACCCTGACGCAGACCACTTCGGCAAACTGGACGGCCCTGAACGCAAGTTCAGCTAAGGCTATCAGGGCGCCTACATCGGCACCTTCCGCGCCTTCTTCATGCCCTACGAGAGCGACGGCTACT
>CAMOWU010000013.1 GCA_946628545.1 uncultured Bacteroides sp.
CTATGCCGAGCGTGAGCATTTTAGGCGAAGCCAATGGTCAATGTTCAATGGTCAATGTTCAATGGCCAATGAATACCCCCTCCACCGTTCGATCAGCGCTGTCATGTCGGGAGGGAGCGGAGAGTCGAACATCATCTCCTTTCCTGTGCGTGGATGCACAAATCCCAACGTCTTGGCATGAAGGGCCTGTCGCGGACAGACCTTGAAGCAGTTCTCCACAAACTGCCGGTACTTGGCGTGGGTGGTTCCTTTGAGGATCACGTCGCCCCCGTAGCGGATATCATTGAAGAGGACATGTCCGATATGCTTCATGTGGACTCTGATCTGATGAGTGCGCCCTGTTTCCAGCACACACTTGACCAAAGTCACATAACCGAAACGCTCCAATGGATAATAATGGGTGACGGCATGCTTGCCTTGTTCTGAATCGGGGGGAAAGACGGTCATCAGCATCCGGTTGCGCGGGTCTCTTCCGATATTGCCTTCTATCCTGCCCTCTTCCTCTTGTATATTTCCCCAGACCAAAGCGTTGTATTCGCGCTTGGTCGTCTTGTTGAAAAACTGCTTGCCCAGATGCGTCTTGGCCTCAGGACTCTTGGCGATGCAAAGCAGCCCGCTGGTGTCCTTATCAATGCGGTGCACCAGTCCTATCTCCGGATTATTGATGTCGTAGCGGCTATCGTCCTTGAAATGCCATGCCAAGGCATTGAGCAAAGTGCCGGTCCAATTGCCCAAGCCAGGATGGACCACCAGTCCGGCCGGCTTGTTCACCACAATCACGTCATCATCCTCATAGACAATGTCAAGAGGTATGTCTTCCGGAAGTATGTCGTTGGAATAAGGAGGCCGGTTCAACATCACCTTGATGATGTCGAAGGGCTTGACCTTATAGCTGCGTTTTACCGGACGGTCGTTGGCGAAGATAAAACCGGCATCGGCCGCATTCTGTATGCGGTTGCGGGAGATACCGCTGAGTTGGTCGAAGAGGAACTTATCCACCCGAATCATCTTCTGGTTCTTATCCACGGGGATGCGGTAGTGCTCATAGAGCTGGGAAGTTTCGGAATCGGAAGCGTCCAAGTCTGCAAACTCGCTGTGCAGACCGCCTCCCAATTCCTCAATGTCCAACTCGTCATCGCCGGCCAAAAGGGGATTCAATGTGTTGGTCAAGTCTCCGTCCATTATTCTGTCACTGAGTCGTCGGCGTCAAAATCGACAGGTGTCTCCATCTCCACCGACAATGTATCGTCAACATAGTTGAGTGTGTCTTCAGGAAAACCAGCACCTACAAGGAGAGTGAGCGCGCGCTCTGTGGAGATCATGTCGCCCTTGTGCACCTCGCGCGTTCCCTGCTTGATGCCAATGACCAGTCCTTTGGGGTAGCCTGTGATTTCCTCCACTGGCGAGAGCTTGAAGTCCAAAGCCTTGAGCTTGGCTACTGCCTCACGGAAAGAGCTGTTGTTCACCAAGTCGGGCATGGCCACCAGGGGCTTTCCGTTGAGGTTGATGGTCAGATAAACGATTCTGCCACTTTTCACCACACTTCCAGCGGCAGGGGTCTGCTCCAGTATGGCGCCAGGCTTATGTCCGGGTGAATAGGTGGAGTCACCGATGATGCACAACAGCCCTTCCTTCTTCAGTGTCTCAGTAGCCTGGTATGCGTCAACGTTCACCACATTGGGCACAGTGATCTTCTCACCGTGATGCGTAAGGCTGTTGAGCGAGTAGAAGGCGGCCAAAGGCACACCTATCAATACGGCCAGTGCGAGGATGACATTGAACCAAAAGAGCACACCGGATTTCCCTTTGAAATATTTTTTAAGTCCCATAGATTATACTTTTTAGGAGGCTTCTAATGACTACTTTGCGTTTCAACATGCAAATATACAACAAAAAAGCAGAAGTAGGTGAGTACTCCTGCTTATTTTTTCTCGCTTAGCGGCATAACGGCCTAAATAATCACTATTTACCGTGACGCTCGCTTGATACTGTGAGCTGCTTACGACCTTTCTTGCGGCGCATAGCCAATACACGGCGTCCATTGGCTGTTGACATACGATGGCGGAAGCCATGCTTGTTCACTCTCTTTCTGTTGTGAGGCTGAAATGTTCTTTTCATCTTGTTTGCTATTTTTGATTGTTATTATTATTCATTCAATTTCTTCTTCACTATACCTTGCGCTCTTCATTCTGATGTCGTCACGACCTCATAGGAACAACACAAAACTGATTGGCTGCAAATAGACCCTTAAACAACTTTTGTCATGTCATTCGCAGATTTCAGCGTGCAAAATTAGTGATTTTTTAATTATTACCCAAAGTTTATTGGGATTTTACGCAGTTTTTTTTGTCATTTTCTGAAAAAACACTAATTTTGCGCTTGATTTTCTGATTATTATCACGATTTCATATTCACAGCAATATTTTTTATCACAAACAACATTCAAATTTATGATTTTAGCAGGTGACATCAAAAAAGGCGTTTGCCTCCGCCTCGACGACAACAAAATTTGGGTAGTCATCGACTTTCTGCACAAGAAACCAGGCAAGGGCAACACAGTGATGATTACAAAACTCCGCAACGTGGAGGATGGACGTGTACTTGAACGCACATGGATCGTAACTGCGAAACTGGATGACGTAACCGTTTCTCACCAGCAGTTCCAGTACCTCTACAAGGAAGGCAACGACATGGTCTTCATGAACACAGAGACTTTTGAGCAAGTGAACATCGCTAAGGACCTCATCACTGGTGGTGATTTCCTCAAGGAAGGCGAAACAATGGTGATGGCTTCCATCGACGACCAGACTGGCGCCATTCTCACAGCAGAGGCTCCTATTAAGATTGTGCTCCAAGTGACCTACACTGAGCCTGGCCTCAAAGGCGACACCGCTACCAATGCCACTAAGCCAGCCAAGCTTGAGACTGGTGTTGAGATTCGCGTGCCCCTCTTCATCAACGAAGGCGACTTGATTGAGGTGGACACTCGCGACGGAAGCTACGTAGGACGCAAGTCATAAGACAAGGTTCCAATCACAAGGCTGATGAACTGACAAAACAGTCAATTCTTTTATAGACCAATGATTAAAGGCTGCAAGAGTTTCTCTGCTGCCTTTAATTTTGCTTTTCCGGTAGGTTTCTCAAACACTCAGCGCTATGTTCTGCTGACATGTACGGGCGAAAAGGCGTATGAGAAACAAGGCGTCACTGCTGGCGTGAAGGGCCTTACGTTTCATTTCTACTACGCGATGTTTGGGATGTTGATTAGAGGTCGGTGTAAAATTACTCATAGGCATACGGTTTGGGGGTTAATAAATGCACCTTGTGCACTTTATACTTTTATAACGCACGACATCATCTTTTATTATAGCAAATCAAAAAACTTTTTCACAAAAACAGATCGGCAATAATTCCATTAGAGACAAACACACCATCACGGGTGAGTCGCAGCGCCTCGTCCTGGGTTGGTTCCATGGAGTCGATGGTGATGTAAGGCCCTCGCTCCAACATTCCTGCCGACAGATAACGGGAAGCGCTGGACAACAGGTTTTCTTTCCGACTTCTGCCAAAACGGCACTCAATCTCCGTCAGATTCACGCCAGCCGAAGTGCGCAAGGCTGTCATCACCATCTCATTGAAACGAGTGCTTTCGTCGAGCAGCTCAACCTCGCGGTACTCACCTACCCCCTTCAGCACACCATCTATATACCCCGCCAAAGAAGACTTGTTCCACGACCTCGAACTGCCATCATAGGAATGCGCACCGGCTCCCACGCCAAGATAATGGGTGCCATTCCAGTAGCCACTGTTGTGACGCGAGTGGTAGCCTGGCTTGCAAAAGTTGGAAATCTCATAATGGCGGTAGCCATGTCCAGACATGCGGTCCACCAGGAGTTGATACATCTGCAGGCTCACCTCCTCATCCACTTCTTGCACTGCCCCTTGTTCAAACATCCGGAAAAGGGCTGTACCCTCTTCATACATCAGTGAATAGGCCGACAAATGCTCCACTTCCAAGTCCAAGGCCTGATCGAGGTCGCTGCGCCAATCCGACAGGGATTGCCCAGGGAAACCATAGATAAGGTCGATACTCAAATTGCCATATCCTGCCTCACGACACCGCGCCACTGCGGAAAGAGCGCCAGAAGCATTGTGCCGACGACGGAGGAACTGCAATCGGGAATCATCAAAAGTCTGGACGCCAAGACTCAAACGGTTGACGGGCAGACTAAGGCGCAGGGATCGCACATACTCGTCGTTCAGGTCATCGGGGTTGCACTCCATCGTCACTTCTGCATCGGAATCGACGTTGAAAAGGCGATATACTTGTGACAGCACCTCCGAGAGATCGGCTACCGACATCTGGGAAGGGGTACCGCCACCCAAGTAAACCGAACGAATCGGCTCGCCACTCCATTCATCGCAACGCATCGACAACTCACGCTTCATGGCTTCGACGTATGTGCGACGAAGCTCAAGAGAAGTTGTCGAAAAGAAGTCGCAATAGATGCACCTGCTCTTGCAAAAAGGAAAATGTAGATATATACTCGCCATAATTTTGCAAATTTAAGAATATTTTATAACTTCGCACCGTCATTGGGCGAAAATATGCAGAAAAGGTAATTGATATGTTTTACAACATATTTCAATTCATCCTCTAAACGAGCAAATTGTACTACATTCGCCATCTGAAACACAATTTACCAGTCGCAGCATTGAAAAATGACTGCGAATTGGATTTTGCGCCATCGAAAAGCTTTTAACCTAAGATAACGTTTTTAATTATGAAAATTTACCAATCTAAAGAAATTAAGAACATTGCCTTGCTGGGCAATGACGGTGCGGGTAAGACCACCCTCACAGAGACGCTGCTTTACGAAGCAGGGGTCATCAGTCGCCGCGGTAGAATCACTATGAAAAACACCGTGAGCGACTATTTTCCAGTAGAGCAGGAGTACGGCTACAGTGTCTTCTCTACCGTTTTCCACACCGAATGGAACGGCAAGAAACTCAACATCATCGACTGTCCGGGATCAGACGACTTCGTAGGAGCAGCTATCACAGCACTCAATGTCACCGACACGGCGCTATTGTTGATCAATGGTTCTAAAGGACCAGAAGTAGGCACCCAAAACCACTTCAGATACACAGAGAAACTCGACAAGCCCGTCATCTTCCTCATCAACCAGCTCGACAACGACAAATGCGACTACAACAACTGCGTTGAGAAACTCAGGGAAATCTACGGCCAGAAAGTGGTACAGGTGCAGTATCCACTCAACGAGGGTCCCAACTTCAACTCACTCATCGACGTGCTTCTGATGAAGAAGTACTCGTGGAAACCTGAAGGAGGAGCACCCATCATCGAGGATATACCAGCATCTGAGCTCGACAAGGCCACAGAGCTTCACCACGCACTGGTCGAGGCTGCCGCTGAAAACGACGACGGACTCATGGAGAAGTTCTTCGAGAGCGAAAGCCTGACGGAAGACGAGATGAGAGAGGGTATCCGCAAAGGACTCGTCACTCGCAGCATCTACCCCGTCTTCTGCGTTTGCGCCACAAAGGATATGGGCGTACGCCGACTCATGGAGTTCCTCGGCAACGTAGTGCCTTTCGTAGATGAGATGCCTAAGGTCAAGAACACTCGTGGAGAGGAAGTGCCAGTGGACGCCAACGGACCAACCTCGCTCTATTTCTTCAAGACTGCCAACGAACCACACATTGGTGGTGTGCAGTATTTCAAGGTCATGAGCGGTACCGTCAAGGTAGGAGCCGACCTCACCAATTCCGACAGAGGCTCCAAGGAACGCATAGCACAGCTCTTCGTATGCGCTGGTGCCAATCGTATTGCTGTGGATGAACTCAAAGCCGGCGACATCGGATGCACCGTGAAACTGAAGGACGTCCGCACTGGCAACACACTTTGCGACAAGGACTGCGACTACAAGTTCAACTTCGTGAAGTATCCCGATCCCAAGTACATCCGCTCAGTGAAGCCTGAGAGCGAGTCTGATTCCGAGAAGATGATCGCCGCCATTCAGAAGATGTCGCAAGAAGATCCCACATGGATCCTTGAGCAGAGCAAGGAACTCAAACAGACACTCATCAAGGGCCAGGGTGAGTTCCACCTCAGAACACTCAAGTGGAGACTCGAGAACAACGAGAAGATCAAGATCAAATTCGAAGAGCCGAAGATTCCTTACCGCGAGACCATCACCAAGACAGCCCGCGCCGACTACCGCCACAAGAAGCAGTCGGGTGGAGCCGGCCAGTTCGGTGAAGTACACCTCATCGTAGAACCTTACTACGAGGGTATGGAAGACCCGACCGTCTATAAGTTCGGCAATCAGGAATACAAGATCAATGTCAAGAGCAAGGAAGAAGTTGACCTTGAATGGGGAGGCAAGTTCGTCTTCATCAACAGCGTTGTCGGTGGCGCCATCGATACTCGCTTCATGCCTGCCATCATGAAGGGTGTGATGAACAGACTTGAACAAGGTCCACTGACTGGTAGCTACGCACGCGACGTTCGCGTCATCGTCTATGACGGTAAGATGCACCCAGTAGATTCCAACGAACTCTCATTCATGCTTGCTGGTCGCCATGCCTTCAGCGACGCCTTCAAGAACGCAGGTCCTAAACTGCTCGAACCCATCTACGATGTAGAGGTGTTCGTTCCAAGCGACAAGATGGGCGACGTGATGAGCGACCTTCAGGGACGCAGAGGCATGATCATGGGTAGCGAGAGCGAAAACGGATACGAGAAACTCCAGGCTAAGGTGCCTCTCAAGGAACTCTCGAACTACTCCACTTCCCTCAGCTCCATCACTGGCGGACGCGCTTCCTTCTCCATGAAGTTCTCAAGCTACGAACTCGTGCCAACCGACATCCAGCAGAAACTGGTGAAGGAATTCGAGGAGCAGAACCAGGAAGAGGACTAAACTTCTTGACAGCACTTTCGGGAATAAAAGCCCAACGACAAGTGCCAACAATTTCAAAAGCCTTGCAGGACATTGCCTGCAAGGTTTTTTTCTATGCCATCAGGTGGTGCATATATTCATCCTAAAAAGCCAAATTCCACCAGCCTGCACATTTTTTCACTCCCAATACCATCTTTTCTCAGCTTTTTTGTTTATGTTTGTACCTAAATTCGCATCTATAAGCACTATTTACAACAAATGAAGACCAAGAACATCATCATTTGGGGAGCCGTGGGATTGCTGGTCATCGCATTGACAGCAGCCATCATCTACCTCAGCCAATCACTCAAGAACGAAAAAATCGAGAACGAGGAACTCTTGCAACTGGCAGAAATCAACAAACAGGAGATGGAAAACCAGTACAAGCAGTTCGATGTGCAATATGGAGAACTACAGAAACAGCTGTCGAACGACTCGCTCATGGCACAAATCGACATCGAGCGCCGACGCACACAGGAACTGCTTGAGGAACTGAGAAGGACCAAGGCCACTGACGTGGCTGAAATCACCAGGCTGAAGAAAGAGATAGAGACGCTCAGGGCTGTGCTCCGTTCCTACATCGTGCAGGTCGATTCGCTCAACAGGCTCAACGAAGCGCTCACCGAAGAGAACACCAACATCAAAAAACAGTACAACGAGGCTACAACCCAAATAACCAACCTCTCTGAAGAGAGAAACCAACTCAAGGACAAAGTCGATATCGCCGCACAACTCGACGCCACAAAGTTCTGGGTACAGCCAAGAAACAAACGAAACAAAGAGGCCAAGAAGGTCAAGGACGTGAGGAACATCGCTTTCGGATTCACCATCACCAAGAACGTCACCGCCCAAAACGGACAGAGAATCATTTACGCCAGAATACTCAAGCCCGACAACTCTGTATTGACCAACAACAACGCCACTTTCCAGTACGAGAACACGGAACTTCAATACTCCATCAAGAAATATATCGAATACAACGGAGAAGAGCAAGATGTCACGCTCTATTGGGACGTCAACGAGTATCTCAGCGCCGGCACATACAAGATCTTCATCTTCGCCGACTCAAGGATGATCGGACAAACCTCCTTTGAACTCAAATAGGAACAACTAACCTCAAACGATTATGCAGTTAATATCACCTTCTTTATTAGCAGCCGACTTCGCACACCTCGACAGGGAAATCGACATGATCAACACTTCACAAGCCGACTGGCTACACCTCGACGTGATGGACGGTGTCTTCGTCCCTAACATATCATTTGGATTCCCTGTGCTCGAGGCGGTGGCAAAGATATGCACCAAGCCACTCGACGTACACCTGATGATCGTGCAACCAGAGAAATTCATCCCTCAAGTACGCGATCTGGGTGCGATGATGATGAACGTGCACTACGAGGCTTGCCCTCACCTGCACCGGGTGGTGCAGCAGATACACGAGGCTGGCATGAAAGCCGGTGTGACGCTCAACCCCTCTACGCCCGTATGTATGTTGCGCGATATCATACAAGATGTCGATATGGTACTGCTGATGACCGTCAATCCCGGATTCGGAGGACAGAAGTTCATCGAGCACTCCACGGAGAAGGTACATGAGCTAAAACAACTCATCACACAGACTGGCAGCCATGCCCTTATCGAAGTAGATGGGGGTGTGAAAGCCGACACAGGAAGGAGACTCGCTGACAGCGGAACCGACGTCTTGGTGGCTGGATCTTATGTCTTCGGGGCTGAAAACCCTCACGAGAGAATCCTCACGCTCAAGAACCTCTAAGACCAGATGGCTCCACTACCCCGGATCCTCGTGGCTTTCATCATAGGCATACTGCTGGCCTGCTGCACCCCAAAAGTCTTCGGCCAACAGTATGCCTTGATTGTCTCGTTCGCCTCACTGCTGCTGACCTACATGGCATTGGTTTTCTTGGACAGAAGGGACAGAAAGACACATCACGCATTCGGAATCGCTGCTCTGGCCTTCGCCATGGTCTTGGGATTTGTCCGTACAGGCCTCTCACATCATGAGATGCACAGAGACTACGGAAAACCGCCACGAACCATGGTTGCCACAGTGGTCGATTATGCCGTGGAGAAAGAAGAAAACTATGCCACACTCATCGACTGTGGCAAATACGGGGGACGACAGCTGGCCTATCTCTGGAGCAGCAACGACCGACCTATGCGGCTGGAACCAGGCGACGTCATCCATCTCAAGTCCAGCAAGAGGAAAGTAGTGGCTGATGAGATCAGGGAGATGGAACACAAAGGAAATCAAGAACGCAGGTTCTTAGGATATCAAAAGCATCTCTACTACTCCCATATCTATGCCACCCTCTACGCTTCGAAATGGTGGAAAGACAAGAAACAAGACGGGCAAAAGCGCCTCACTTGGGGCAAACTGAGGAAGAAAGTGGCACAGCAATACCGCTCTCTGCATCTGCCAACGGAGGAAGAGGCCATACTCACTGCCATGACGCTGGGCGACAGGAGAGCGCTGAAACAAAGGGGAATGCACATCTCTACGCGCTACTCCCGAGCGGGTGTTTCGCACGTGCTGGCTCTGTCTGGATTCCACCTCACCATCATCTACGCCTTGCTCGACATCTTATTCCTCTCGTCTTTCTACAGACGGAAGTACAAGTGGATTCCCCACCTGATGGTCATTTTATGCATCTGGGCCTATACCCTGCTTGCGGGAACACCGCCATCGCTGGTCAGGGCGGCATTGATGTGCTCGCTGATATGTCTGGCTAAAGGCATTTACGGAGGAAAGCAGTCTGGATTGGACGCATTGGTCCTGTCCGCTTTCATCATGCTGGTTTTCGATCCTTTCTACATCATGAACATCAGTTTCCAACTGTCCTATGCCTCCATGCTGGCTATCACGGTCTGCTCGCCTTCTCTCAGCAGGATGCAGACGAGAATCAACAAAGCGAACCTGCCAATGATCGCAAAGAAAGCCATCAGCTATATCCTTGGCATCATCCTCATTTCCGCCATCGCCACACTCGCTACAGCGGGAATCGTCGCTTACCATTTCTCCAGCATCTCGCTCGTAGGCTTAGCCACCAATATCTGCATCAGCATACTGGCCTCGGTGCTCATGACCGCAGCTGTGGTGTGGTGGGGCATCAGGATCATCGGGGCGGTCACCACACTGGCTCAAACACCCATTGTCCAGACCATCGAAGGCTGGGTGGGAGACTGCATCAAGTGGCTGCTCAAAAGCATGAACCAAACCGTCGATTATTTCGCATCTTTCAGTCAAGCCACCCTCAACTGGAACGCGTCGCTCATCGAAGCCATCCTGTACTACATGATACTTGCAACCTTGGCTTTTTGGCTGTATAATCACTCAGCATTCCCCTTAAAATATCCTAAATAAAAAACTATATGCATCGGAAATAGATGCAGTTAGCAATAAATATTGTAACTTTGCAGAAATTTTTCAGTTCCGACAACACTGAAACACAGAAAAGACAGAACAAACGCATCAAGAACAATAAGATAAATGAGAAAATACATCTATTTACTGGCCGCCATCATGCTGACTACGGTGACATTGGGTATCACAAGTTGCAACGACAGTGAAACCTACGCCGAAATGAGGAAAAAAGAGAAAAGAGCAATCGCCAGGTTTATCGATGACAACGACATCTGCGGAAAAATCAAAGTCATCACCGAGTCGGAGTTTTATGCCAAGGACTCCACCACTGATGTCACCGCCAACGAGTTCGTACTTTTCAACGACGATGGTATCTACATGCAGATCATCCGACGCGGAGAAGGATCATCCATGCGCGAATTGGCAAGGGAGAACAACGACAGCACCATCAACCGAACCATCCTCTGCCGATTCATGGAGTACGACATCGAAGCGGGCGACTCCACACTCACCAACTACAACTCTCCGTCGGTGGTAGATAAAATGCTCTGCAACTACAACGACAAGAACATCACTTTCTCGGCATCTTTCACTGAGGGAATGATGCGTTCAAAATATGGGTCAAACGTACCCTCTGGATGGATCAAACCACTGTCCTACATCCGTCTCACCCGACACCTCTCTTCCATTGCCAAGGTCAGGCTCATCGTGCCTCACGCATCAGGAACGACCAACGCCTCCAACTACGTGCTTCCGTGCTATTACGAAATCACATACCAGCTCGGAGAGAACTAAAGGCTTATCATTTCCAGATCATCAATCATCAATTATAATTAGAATCAAAGACTATGTCATTAATTAAATCAATTTCAGGTATCCGCGGCACCATAGGCGGCAGAGCTGGCGAAGGACTCAATCCTCTCGACATCGTGAAGTTCACTTCCGCTTACGCCACCCTCATCCGTCGCACTTCCACAGTGAAGAGCAACAAGATTGTGGTGGGACGCGACGCAAGGATATCTGGCGAAATGGTGAAGAATGTCGTATGTGGAACACTCATGGGAATGGGGTTCGATGTAGTCAATATCGGACTGGCCTCAACCCCAACCACAGAAATAGCCGTCACGGGGGAAAAGGCCGACGGAGGTATCATCATCACCGCAAGCCACAACCCAAGACACTGGAACGCGCTCAAACTGCTCAACAGCGACGGAGAGTTCCTCAACGCACAGGAAGGCAACGAGGTGCTGCGCATCGCCGAAGCTGAAGACTTCGACTATGCCGACGTAGATCATATCGGAAAATACAGGGAAGACAACACCTATAACCAGAAGCACATCGACATGGTGCTCGGACTCAAATTGGTCGATGTCGAGGCGATACGCAAGGCCGACTTCAAAGTGGCATTCGATTCCATCAACTCCGTTGGAGGTATCATCCTGCCCATGCTGCTCGAGCAACTGGGTGTGAAACACGTGACACCACTCTACAACGACCCCACAGGCGATTTCCAGCACAACCCCGAACCATTGGAGAAGAACCTTGGCGACATCATGGGACTGATGGCCAAGGGAGGACACGACGTGGCTTTCGTGGTGGATCCCGACGTGGACCGACTCGCATTCATCGATGAGAAAGGACAGATGTACGGCGAGGAATACACACTTGTCAGCGTGGCCGACTACATACTCCGCCACACCCCTGGCAATACCGTCAGCAACCTCAGTTCCACACGTGCACTGAGAGACGTGACCCGAAGCTACGGCAAGGAATACAACGCCAGTGCCGTAGGCGAAGTCAACGTGGTGAAGAAGATGAAGGACACAGGAGCTGTCATCGGAGGAGAAGGCAATGGCGGTGTGATCTATCCCGAAGCACACTATGGCCGCGACGCACTTGTGGGAATTGCGCTCTTCCTCAGCCATCTGGCACATGAGGGCAAGACCGTCAGCGAACTGCGCAAGACCTATCCCAACTATTTCATCGCAAAGAACCGCATCGACCTCGATGCCAGCACCGATGTAGATGCCATCCTCGCCAAAGTGAAGGAGATCTACAAGGATGAGGAGGTCAACGACATCGACGGTGTGAAGATTGATTTCCCCGACAAGTGGGTACACCTGCGCAAGTCGAACACCGAACCCATCATCCGCGTCTATAGCGAGGCCAACACCATGGAGGCAGCTGACCAAATAGGGAAAGACGTCATGAACGTCATCCTCAGCATGAAATAAGCATCACCAACCCCAATATAGAAAAAGCCGTGGCATTAAAAGCCACGGCTTTTTTCAGCTCCCATCCCCTCACAGGGGGAGGGGTGGCCTACTTCTCCGCCACAAAAGTCTCTACGGCATCCAGTCCGCGGCTGACCAGCAGGCTGTCGCCTCCAGGAAAGACACTGATCACGACACCATACCAATGAGGAGCGCGACGCTCATGCCAGACGGGCCCGCTTTCCTTTGTCTCGCTCTTACGATCACGGACACGATCCATGCCATACCAAGTGAAAAGCCCCTTTCCACGGTTCTCTACATACACTGTAGAGCCCTTGCCATCACCATTGGTGTTGTTCATGCTCCTGTACATGGCATCCGCCATACTGAAAAGAACCGTTCCAATAGCATTTAAGGTATCACCGCCATGAGTCACTTCCTGAAAGGCGGAGTCAACGAAAGTGATGCAACCGCCTGTCTTGGGCTGACGGTAGGCGACACCAAAACGTGGCTCAGGATTGCTCTCATGAACGGGCAAAGAGAGATGAACATGACCTTTGCTCAGACGAGCCAAGGAGTCGGGAAGAATCGTTCGAGTACCGGACAGCACCGAACCCAACCAGTACTCAGCGGCCTCCTCGTACGTCCAACCATCCATGATGGGCTGACCGTCTTTTCCGCCATTGATGCGGGGGCGACCGAAATTGCAAGAAGCGAGCAGCAGTGCCAGAAGCACTACAAACGCTATCGGATTGATCTTGAATGTGCTCTTATTCATAGTCGCTTTGTTGGATAAGGGTGATTGTATCCGTTGAATCCTCAAAAGGAGAAAGGAGGCTTACGACCGAAGCCTATTCCTCCTTGTCCTCGATGTTTTCGTCAGAGATGACCAGTTTGTAGCCCTTGCCATGGACATTCAGGATCTCCACCTTGGGATCGTCCTTCAGATGCTTGCGCAATTTGGTGATATACACATCCATGCTGCGGGCATTGAAGTAGTTGTCGTCAATCCAGATGGTCTTCAAGGCGAAGTCGCGCTGAAGCAGTTCGTTGGCCTTGCTGCTCAGGAGAGTCAGCAACTCGGCTTCCTTGGTGGTCAACTTCACCTGCTCACCATTGCGGGAGAGGATCTGCTTCTGGGTATCGAAAAGATAACTGCCAATCTGGTGAACAGTCGTTTCCTTGTTCTTCTTTCCACGTACACGGCGAAGGATGGCCTCTATGCGCATCACTACTTCTTCCATTGAGAAAGGCTTGGTGATGTAGTCGTCGGCACCAATCTTGAATCCCGACAACACGTCCTCTTTCAGGGTCTTGGCTGTCAAGAAGATAAAAGGTGTGTCGGAGTTGAGCTCACGAATCTTGGTTGCCAGAGTGAAACCATCCATCTTGGGCATCATCACATCCAAAATGGCCAGATCATATCTGTTCTCACGGAACGCCTTGTAGCCTAACTCACCGTCGGCACACAACTCCACCTTATAGCCCTTGGCCTCAAGGTACTCACGGAGAAGCATTCCCAAATTCTCATCGTCTTCGCACAGAAGAATATGAGCCACATCAAAATTCTCGTCCATAAAATCAGTTGTTTTTTATCGTTTGTAATTGTATAATGAATTTCGTTCCTATACCGAGGTCACTCTCTGCATGGATTGTGCCATTGTGGTCAGTGATGATCTTCTTCACGTATGCCAGACCCAGCCCAAAGCCTTTCACGTCGTGGACATTGCCGCGATGCACACGGTAGAACTTCTCAAACACCTTCTTCAAGTCGTCTTTTTTGATGCCTATACCGTTGTCCTGAATGGAGATCAAGAGCGAATCGCCCTCATTCCAGGTACTCACCTTCAACTCCAGCGACACGTCCTCGCGGCGATACTTCACGGCATTGTCCATCAAGTTGAACATCACATTCGTGAAGTGCATGTCGTCGGCCAGGATCATTGAGTTCTTGGCCTTCAGGTCACTGATGATCTTGCCTCCGTTCTTCTCAACCTTCAAGGCAAAAGTATGAACCACACCGGCTATCAACTCATTGGCGTTGATCTCCTTGAGCTTGAAGTTAGCCTTCTGGTGCTCATACATCGACACCTGCAGCACCTTCTCCACCTGGAAACGCAATCGCTTCGTCTCGTCCATGATTGTCGTTGACAGTCGGTCGAGCATCGATGGCGATTTGGGCAACGTCTTGTCGTTGAGCATCTGAGCGGCCAAAGAGATGGTCGAGATCGGGGTCTTGAACTCATGGGTCATGTTGTTGATGAAGTCATTCTTCATCTCCGACAACCTGCGCTGGCGGAAAATCAACACCAAGGTCACAATGAAGGAAATGATCAGCACCAAGGTGAAGATCAAAGCCGGCACAATGAATTTCAGAGAACTATATATATAGGTGCCCAGTGTGGGGAAATGTATCTTCAGCACACCCATCTTCTCCACTGGGTCGTTCTTGAATATAGTAGTGGAAAAGGTCGATTTGCCGTCCTTGTCTTCTTCAAAGTCTGGACAGGCATAGACCCTTCGTCCGTTGCTCGTCAGCACCTGGAAATGATAAGGGATGTCGATACCATTGTTGTGCAGATGGGCGGTCAGGCTACGATCCAGCTCCTTGAAGTCGATGCGCTCATCGAGCGGTCGGTCGCTGGCTGTATAGAGGATACTGTAGATGACCTCATCCAGCAAACCTTTCTCATAATTGTATTTATCAGCCAGCACTTTCGTCAAATCCACATTCTTGCCCTTCAGCTTACCTTTTGACATCAACTGGTTGCCAAAGTTGGTGCTGGCATGCGTCTCAAGTGAATAATAAACGCTGCCGTCGCGGGCTGTCACTTGGTGCTTGTGCTGGATCACAGACGAATCGGTCGCCACAATCACTGAATCGTAGGCTGTGGCTATGCCTTCCATGGCACTCGTGCCATTTTCCAGATAACGCCGAGCCTCACTCACCTCCAACTGATGAGTGGCTTGGTAAAGACTGTGCTCCACGCTCTCATTGAAATGCTCACGGCGCATGTTCACAATCTCCTCTACATATTTCACCTGAAGCCCCAACAAACTCACCAACGAAAGGGCCATCAGAATGCCAGATATGATTATCGAAGTTCTGCGCATATTCTATCAATCTTAAAAAATCACAATGCGTTTTTTTAACACATCAACGCGTTTTTAACACATCATCGAGTGCAAATTAAACACAAATTCCATATATCTCCAAAAAAATATTTAACTATTTAACTGATTTTATCTAAATTACTCCCATATTTAACATTTATCGAATTTATAATTAATAAATCACCAACTCCACCCTCAGTATAAAAGTCAATTTCGACTCCTCATCGCAAAAGCATTCCGGTTGAGTGCAGGGCGAAGTGTAGCCCTGATAAAAGGTCGCAAAAAAGGGGCACGAAAAACTCGCACCCCATATTGTTCACAGCCATTTTCTGAAGGAGAACAACTTCCTCGACTGCAGATAGTTCAAATTCTGGTCATTCACGTATGCCTCACGCTCAAAACTGATCCGGTAGTAGGCCCTCATGCCATTACCTATTTGTATATAGCGAACCAACCATTCCACCAAGTACCACAGATAGAAGAACACCACAAGGAGTTCCAGCATCTGTGCTGTGTGGATTCGTTCATGATTGATCAATGTCGGAGTGACCTTCACCCCTCGTTTCACAAACAAGATTCCAAACAGGTTGATGGCTGAATGACGACTAAAAGGCAATAGTTTGTTGTGAATCACCCACATAAGCGAACCAATCTATTTATCGAATATCACTTTCACTCCCCCCTTTATCTCTAAATCCATCCTTCGTTGAGGTCGTGTGCCCGGCGGTTACGCCGCCGGGGTCTCCAACACCCCACAACCTTTTAACTCCCCCTTTAACTTCCCCTTTAACTTCCCCTTTCACTTCCACTTTAACTTCCTCTTTAACTTCCCTCTTTAACTTCCTCTTTTAACTTCCCCTTTAACTCCCCCTTTAACTCCCTCTTTAACTTCCTCTTTCACTTCCCCTTTAACTTCCCCTTTAACTCCCTCTTTAACTCCCCCTTTAACTCCCCCTTTCACTTCCACTTAATCTAATCGTCTGAGTCTTCAGCACCAACAAGCTCATCCAGTGTGGTTTCATCGACATAGTGGCCATAACCCTCATCGGGTTCCTCATCGTCCATGTCGTCAATGTCCTCGTCCCTGTCGTCGTCGGGCAAGTCGGTGTCGTCATCGTCGTCATCATCTTGTTCGTCATCGTCACCGAGGTCCAAGGACATACTGCCACTCGACTCGAAGTGCATCTTCTCATATTTAGGTTTGGGCTTCAGGAAGATGGCCTCAACCCATGTGCCTCGAAGCAGTTCCAACACATCATAACCGTCTTCCTTGCGCTTATCGATGATACCACCTTTACGGTGCATCATTTTCTCGGGCATGGTGGTGTTGTCAACAAAGAACATCGATTCAATGATATCCTGGATATGGAGTGGCAGGCCGTTCCATCCCGTATCCATGTTGTTTCTGATCAAGTCCAGAACTTCCAAGGCGCTCAGGTGCCGTATGTTCTCCAACGTCAGGTCAGTGATGCGTTTGATGGGGCGCTTGCGAATGGCAATTGCATTGTTGTCGCCATCATTAGGAGAATGGAAAATCTGATAGTGCTGGCTCTCCAACGCTGCGACCTTCTTGGCGTCATCGCGGTTGAGATGCTGCAAGTCAAACACCGGACGAATGATATTCATGTAGTGGGCTTCATTTTCCGAATACCCTACCTCATGCTTGCCTTCCATCAGCAACTGGTAGAGCTCATTCTCATCCAAAGCCCAGATATTGCTCTTCGTCAACGACGAGAGTGAAATTTTAGATTTTGATTTAGCCATTGTTTTTATCCTTAATTTTTACTTATGCTGGAAATGTGTGAATACGCCACCTATCCAGTATCTATTTTTGCAAAAGTACTAAATATAAAGTTGAAATCAAAAAAATATTGCACTTTGCATTAAACATTTTCTTAATTTTGCAGTCAAATTGATGTGAAAGGAAGAAATAGCGGCTTGCTTAGCCGCTTTTTATTCCGAAAAAGAGGGCTTTTGTCCGATCTGCTTCATCTATTTCATTAAGCAAATCAAACCCCACCAAGCCCATCCAACCATAGATAATAATCAATAAAAATATCATTCACAAGATGAAAAAGTTTTTATCGATGCTGTTGATGGTCATTATTTCCTCTTCAGCCTCATTTGCGCAGAAGTATTCCGTGTCAGGAAAAGTGATTGATGAGAACAAAGAAGGTGTTCCTATGGCTACCGTTCAGTTGCTTGCCAACAAAGACAGTGCGTTTGTATCGGGTGTCGCAACCTCAGTAGATGGAGCCTTCAAACTTGAGAAACTGAAGAAGGGTAAGTATATTCTGAAAGTATCCTACATTGGCTACAAGAATCATTTCCTCAATATCGACCTCAGCAACAAGAATGATTTGCAGGTGGGCAACATCAGCCTCGAATCCGACGCTGTGCTGCTGAAAGAAGCGGTGGTCACAGCTCAGGCGGCACAGGTGCAGGTATCGGGCGACTCCATCGTCTATAACGCCTCCGCTTTCCGTGTGCCAGAAGGTTCTACCCTCGAGGCACTGGTCAAGAAACTGCCGGGTGCAGAAGTGGACCAAGACGGCAAAATCACCATCAATGGAAAAGAGGTGAAGAAGATCCTCGTCGAGGGCAAGGAATTCTTCCTCAACGACCCAAATGTCGCCATGAAGAACCTGCCGACAACCATGGTCGATAAGATCAAGTCCTATGAACGCAAAAGCGACTTGGCACGCGTCACCGGCATCGACGACGGAGAAGAGGAGACTGTGCTCGACCTCACCGTGAAGAAAGGCATGAACCAAGGATGGTTTGGCAATATCGACCTCGGTGGAGGCACAAAGGAACGCTATAGCACCAGACTCAATATCAACCGATTCAACGACACCTACCAGCTTTCATTGGTCGGATCCATGAACAACGTCAACGACATGGGATTCCCTGGAGGTGGAGGCCGTTGGTTCGGAGGATCACAAGGACTCACCACCAACAAGATGGCTGGTTTCAACTTCGCTACCACAAGCGACAAACTGGAGACAGGTGGTAACGTGAGGTACAACTACCGTGGAACAGATATGGAGAACGAGTCTGCCACACAGAACTTCGTCACTGCAACCGGTGCGTTCAGCAACAGCAAGAGCAAGAACCGCAGTTCCAACCACAACCTCAATGCCGACTTCCGTTTGGAATGGAAACCCGACACGATGACCAACCTCATCTTCCGTCCGAGCATGAGCTACTCACGCTCAACCAGCTTCTCCAACAGCGCGTCGGCTACCTTCGACAACGACCCCAACGAAATGGTTGATGATCCTCTCGAGGAGGTGCAGAAATCGGCCGACAAGATGGCACAGGACCTGCTCGACATCATCGTCAACACCAACAACAGCCGCAGCCAGAACTACAGCAACAGCCGTGGTGCCAATGGTGAGCTGCAGTTCAACCGCAGGATAGGCAACAAGGGCAGGAACATCACTTTCCGCGCCACTGGATCAATCAACGGCAGCGACAGCAAGCAACTCTCGGCATCCGAAGTCCGTTTCCGTCCAGGCAACGACGCACTGGCATACTCCACCATCAACAACCGATACTACAACACTCCAGGACGCTCACACAACTACGCCCTGCAAGTGACATACAGCGAACCCATCTGGAAACAGGCCTTCCTGCAGTTCAGCTACAGGTTCAACTACAGCTACAACAAGAACGACCGACAGGCCTACACCTATTCGTCCGATGCCTACGAGACACTCTACCAGCAGTTGCTTATGAACCGCTACAACGTCGAGGGTATCGTGGACCACATGCTCAGCACTGGCTACGACCCAATACCCAACGACTCGCTCAGCCAGTTCTCTGAGTACAGAAACTACAACCAGAGCATACAGCTCATGCTCCGCGTCATACGTCCCAACTACAACTTCAACGTCGGTGTCGAGGCTCTGCCACAGAGGTCAACCCTCAACTACAAGTACATGGCAAAGAAGTACCCCGAAATCACACGCAATGTGTTCAACTTCACGCCTACACTCGACTTCCGCTACCGATTCACTCAGCAGCACCAACTGCGATTCAACTACCGCGGACGTACCAGCCAGCCAAGCATGACCAACCTGCTCGACATCACCGACGACTCCAACCCTCTGAACATCTCCAAGGGTAACCCCGGACTGAAGCCTTCATTCACCAGCAACTTCAGGCTCTTCTACAACAACTACATCGTCGATCGCCAGCAGAGCTATATGGCCAATATCTCTTTCAACACCACACGCAACAGCATCTCCAACATGGTGTCGTACGACCAGACGACAGGTGTCCGCACCACTCAGCCCATGAACATCAACGGCAACTGGAGCACCAATGTCTTCTTCAACTTCAACTCGGCGCTCGACCACGACCACTTCTTCACTGTCAACACCAACACCAACGCCAGCTACAGCAACAACGTCGGTTACCTCGACCCCAAGCAGTATGAAGAGGAGAAGTCGAAAACCAAGAACCTCACCCTCGGTGAGCGCGTCTCCTTCAACTACAGAAACGACTGGCTGGATGTGGGCATCAACGGAAACATCAACTACAACCACTCTGAGAACAACGTGGTGAAGTCCAACAACACCCCCGACACCTACACCTTCTCCTATGGTTTCAACACCAACATCACCATGCCTTGGGGCATGTCCATCTCCACCGACATCAATATGAACAGCCGTAGAGGATACGCCCAGGCATCGATGAACACCAACGAACTCATCTGGAACTTCCAGATTGCCCAGAGCTTCCTCAGAAGCAAACTGCTCACCGTTTCGTTCCAGGCCTACGATATCCTTGGCAAGCAGAGCAACGTCAGCCGTATGGTCAATGCCGTACAAAGCAGCGACTCACGCTACAATGCCATCAACCAGTACTGCATGCTCCATGTCATCTACCGACTCAACATCTTCGGCAACCGTGATGCCCGTCAAGGCATGGGTGGTTTCGGAGGTTTCGGCGGCGGTGGCTTCGGTGGTGGCCGTGGAGGTGGCGGATTCGGCGGAGGCGGTGGCCGTGGAGGCCGTGGCGGATTCTAAGCCCTATCACCATCCTACCCATACAGAGCGACAGAAATTCTTTTCTGCCGCTCTTTTTTTGTCGGTTTCCATCGCTCTGTTTGTTTGTTTCAATAATTTATGCTAATTTCGCAACATCATCCCAACTCCCCGCCCCTCAAGGGGAGGGGTGGCCGCAGGCCGGGGTGGGGTCCTCAAGCACATCATCCACTCCCCGCCCCATTGCATCCATCCGCATGGCGGTTAGGTACGCCGCCATAGCATGGCGGCCAAAACAATAAAAATCTCCAGAACTTATGAAAATCATCGCAGTAGGCATGAACTATGCCGAACACAATAAAGAACTCGATCATACGTTAGTATTACCAAAGGAACCCGTGATCTTCACCAAGCCCGACTCGGCGTTGCAACGGGATGGACGACCCTTCTTCATTCCCGACTTCGCCAGTCGTTTCGACTATGAGGCGGAGATTGTGGTGCGCATCTGCCGACTGGGGCGTCATATCGACCAGCGATTCGCCCACCGCTACTACGACGCCGTCACCGTAGGCATCGACTTCACGGCTCGTGACCTCCAGCAAAGGCTCAGGGCAGAAGGCAAACCATGGGACCTCTGCAAAGGATTCGACAACTCAGCCGCCATAGGCCAGTTTGTCAGCGTCAAAGACATCGACAACCTACAAGACCTGTACTTCCATCTCGACATCGACGGACAGACCGTCCAAAAGGGATGGACGGGCGATATGATATTCTCTATCGACCAGATCATCGCTTTTGCCAGCAGGTTCTTCACCCTCAAGATGGGCGACCTCATCTTCACGGGAACTCCAGCAGGCGTAGGACCCGTCAGCGAGAACATGGTCCTTCAAGGCTATATCGAGGACCGCTGTCTCCTCAAATGCAAAATCAAGTAGCCCTGCACCCGCCCTTTCAGCCCTGTGCCCGCCCTTTCAAAGGTGGTGGGAGCATCAGCGAGGAAGCCCTCTGCCCGCCCTTTCAAGGGCGGTGTAATCACCCGAAAAAAGCAAAAATCTTCAACAAAAGCCCCTCCGCATGAACATCAAGACTCTATATATCGCGCTGCCACTCCTTGCGTTGTCAACCGTTTGCAAGGCGCAGTTCATCGACCTGGAATGGAATGCCACCGACAGCCTTCCACCCTGCTACACCAACGCCTACGACCTTGGGTACGACTACCAGAACAAGAACTGCACGTTCAACATGGAGTACCCTGAGTACGAAACTGCCACTGAGGAAGAGATCCGGCGCTATGGAGTGGATGTCGATGCACTCACCGCCGACTTCCCCGTGACGTTCCACAAAACAGTGTCGAAGAAGCGAGGCGCATTTCAGGTCAGTGTCTATCCGTTCGCCATCCGCGACAATCAAGTGGTGAAACTCATGTCACTCCATCCCGTCGTCCGCATCACTCAGACCCACGCTCCGACACTGCGCATGGACGGCAACACCTCTCGCTATGCCGACCACTCCGTGCTTGCCAAAGGCAAATGGGTGAAGATGTATGTCGATGAGGCTGGGGTCTATCAACTCACGCCTCAAGTGCTTTCTTCCGCTGGTTTCAGCAACCCCTCGAAAGTCAAGGTCTATGGCTACGGAGGAGAAGTGATCCAAGAGGGTGAGATAGAAAAAGTGCAGGACGACCTCAACGAAGTGCCCACCTACAGGAAGGGCGACGGTACCATCCTCTTCTACGCCCGCGGCACGCTGAAGTGGAAATGGAACTCCAAGACACGTTCCACCATCACCTTCAACCACCGTCAAAACACCTATTCCAAGCATTCCTACTACTTCCTCACCGAGAGCGACAGTACGGCTGCACAGACCATACAACCCGAAAACGCACCTGAGAATGCGATCACTACCGCCAACACATTCATCGACCATGCCGTCATCGACAACGACGTCTTCAGCTTTCTCAACGCAGGACGACGTTTCTTCGACAGCTACGACTTCGCCAACGGCTCATCACACACCTTCGACCTCAAGCTTCCTGGCATAGTGGCAAAGAGCAAAGCATCTGTGGCAGTGGCTTTTGCCGCTTCCTCATCCATGTATTCCTCCACGCTCAACATCTCCGCCAACGACTCACTGATCGGCACTCTGATGTTCTCCGCCAACGGACAGTACGACAATGCCCAGGTCATGTCGCGCACCTTCAACGGAGCCATACTCAACGAGAACACGCGCTTCAAACTCGAACACAACAGAAACAGCGGAGTCAACGGACGCCTCGACTATATTGCGGTGTCCTACACACGGCAGCTTGCCATGACCGACAACACACTGAATTTCAGGTTTGTCAACACGAGCAAGGAAGCATCTGATATCAAGTTCGAACTCAGTGGCGCCAACAGCAACACACAGATCTGGCGCATCGACTCACCAGCCAGCATCACCAGCATCAACTCTTCGCTCAACGGTTCGACACTCACCGCCTCAGTCACTTGCCAACCCGCATGCAATGAATTCATCGCTGTCAACACCAACGCCCAATACCCCGCCCCAACCATCGCGGGAGCAATAGAGAACCAAGACCTGCACGCCTTGCACGACATCGACCTCGTCATCATCGTGCCAGCCAGCGGCAAACTCAAGGAACAGGCACAGCGACTGGCAGACGCACACCTCACCTACGACAGCATCACCTCGGTGGTGGTCACCGCCGACAAGGTCTATAACGAGTTCTCATCCGGCACACCCGACGCATCGGCCTACCGACGCTTCATGAAGATGCTCTACGACCGTGCGGGCAACGACAAGGAAGCACCGCAGAGCCTTCTGCTCTTCGGCGGTGGCTTCTGGGACAACCGAATGATCACCAGTGGCCTCAAAGGCTACAGCCCCGACGACTATCTCCTCTGCTATGAGTCGGAACTGTCGCACAGCAAAACCGACAGCTACGTCTCGGAGGACTACTACGGCTTGCTCGACGACGGTGAGGGAGTGAGTCTGCTCAAGGACAAGATGGACATCGGCGTGGGCCGACTGCCTTTCGACAACGCGGCAGATGCCAAGCAGATGGTCGATAAACTCATCGCCTACATGTCCAACCAGTATGCCGGATCATGGAAGAACACCATCTGCATGATGGGCGACGACGGCGACAACAACGTGCACATGAACGACACCAAAGCCGTCATCCAGACCATCGAGAAGAACAACCCCGACTACCATATCAAGAAGATGTTCTGGGGCTCATACCCGCAGGAAGTGTCATCCACAGGCAAGTCCTTCCCTGCTGTCACTGCCGACATCTACAAGCAGATGACCGACGGTGCGCTCATCTTCAACTACACCGGACACGCTGCCGCCTATACCCTCTCACACGAGCAAGTGCTCAAACTCTCCGACTTCGCCTCATTCAGCACCAACAGGAACCCGCTGTGGTTCACCGCCGGTTGTGATGTGACTCCCTTCGACCAAAACGAGGAAACCGTCGGCGTCACCTCGCTGCTCAACAAACGCGGAGGATCCATCGGATGGGTCACCACAGCCCGAACCGTCTATTCGGCTCAGAACCAGAAAATCAACAAGGCATTTATGACCCATGTGCTCAGCCGCGGCGACAACGGGGAGCCCATCAGTGTGGGAGAGGCACTCAGAAAGGCCAAGTGCGACATCGTCTCTTCCATCTCCACAGCGCGCGACTCCATCAACAACGCACACTTCGTGCTCCTCGGCGACCCTGCACTGCGTATGCTCACACCTTATTATAAGACGGTGGTCGATACTTTCAACGGCAAGGAAGCCAGCGCTGCCAGCGACACCATCAAGGCAGGAAGCGTTGTCAAAGTGAGCGGACATGTCGAAGACGGTAGCGGACAACTCGCCGCCAACTTCACTGGGAAGATTGCCACCACCGTCTATGACAACCTTGAGACCATCACCTGCACCATCTACGACTCCGACACCGAGAATCCCTTCACATACAACGACCGCACCAAAGTCATCTACAGCGGAACGGACTCCGTGCGCAACGGACATTTCGAGTTCTCATTCCCCGTGCCAGTCGATATCAACTACTCCAACCAAAGCGGACGCATCGACATCTATGCCATCAACGACAGCAACTCCATCGAGGCGCAAGGACGATTCGAGGACTTCAAGGTCGGAGGCACATACCATGAGGCAAGCAACGACACCATCGGGCCAGACATCGTCCTGTATCTCAACTCGCAGGACTTCAAGGAAGGCGATGTGGTCAACGAGTCGCCCGTGCTGATGGCATACCTGCACGACGACAGCGGCATCAACACCACCGGATCGGGCATCGGACACGACATCATGGCCATCATCGACAACAAGGAGGCACTGACCGTGTCGCTCAACAGCTACTACGTATCCAATGTCGGCGACTATACCAGCGGCAGCATTTCCTATCTGCTCCCCACCATGGAAGCCGGTGAGCACACCTTGCTCTTCAGGGCATGGGACGTGATGAACAACCCTTCCACACGTGAAATACGATTCAACGTCCAGGACGGACTGCGACCTGCCATCTTCAACTTCACCGTCAAGGGCAAGGTGCAGACCAACGCCATCTTCCAACTCACCACCGACCGCATGCAGTCGGAACTCAACGTCAGAATTGAGGTCTATGACGTCACCGGACGTAAGGTATGGACAAAATCCGACATCAGCGAGAGCGACACCAACATCTACCGTGTCAACTGGGACCTCCAGTCTGCCGATGGCAGCATACCACCTGGAGTCTATATCGCCAAGGCTTTTGTCAACTACAAGAACGGAGGCAACGCCACCAAGGCAGCCAAGTTCGTCGTGCTCGGCAACAAGAAGTAACCCACTCCCCTCCCCACACAATAAATCTCCCTTTTTGGAGTTATTATATATTGACAACCACAAACAAAGTAAGAATGAACAGAAAAAGATTGTCTATATGGATGGCCGCGTTGATGCTGGCTGTCACAGCCAACGCCCAGGACGTGAAGAATCAGCTCAACCCCGTCTATTACGGCGTCAACTCACTCATCATCGCCCCCGATGCCCGTTCCGGAGGTCTTGGCGACGTGGGTGTGGCCACCGACCCCGACGTCAATTCCCAGTACTGGAACCCAGCCAAATACCCGTTCACCATCAGCCGAGCTGGTGTGTCGCTCAACTACACACCCTGGCTCCGACAACTGGTCAGCGACATCGACCTGGCCAATATCACAGGCTACTACCGCATCGGCAACTACGATGCGCTCAGCGCCTCCCTCCGCTATTTCTCCCTCGGTGAGGTCATCGCCGACGAAACCACCATCAAGCCCTACGAAATGGCAGTGGATGTGGCTTACTCGCGTATGCTCTCCGAGACCTTCTCGGCTGGTGTGGCACTTCGCTACATCTACTCCGACCTCGCCTACAAGCAAGACGACGAGACAACTCCTGGTTCGGCTTTTGCCGCCGACATCTCCATGTACCACAACGGCTACCTCAACCTCGGACAGCGTGAATGCCAGCTCGGATGGGGTCTGAACATCAGCAATATCGGTTCAAAGATCTCCTACGACGACGGAAACACCAACGAGTTCATCCCCACCAACCTGCGTCTTGGTGCTGCTTTCATGATACCTATCAACGAGTTCAACACCTTCACCATCGCTGCCGACGCCAACAAACTGCTCGTCCCCACCCGTCCCACCATGGAGCAATACATCAAGGAGACAGGTGCCGCACAGGACGACTACTCGGGCTACACCTCATGGCTCATGGACGAGGGATACTACAACATATCGCCCATCTCGGGTATCTTCAAGTCGTTCCACGATGCGCCAAACGGAGGCAAGGAGGAACTGCAGGAGATCCAGTGGAGCGTCGGTATGGAATATTCCTACAACAACCAGTTCTTCCTTCGTGCCGGCTACCACTACGAGCACCCCAACAAGGGTAACCGTAAGTACTACACCCTCGGAGCAGGATTCAAGATGAGTGTCTTCTCCATCGACGCGGGCTACGTCATCTCAGCCGCACAGAGCAACCCCCTCGACCAGACACTCCGCTTCTCCATCGCCTTCGACATGGACGGCATACAAGACATACTCGGCAAAAGACGCAGGTAGTTAAGAATTAAGAGTTAAGAAAGATTGTTAGAGGCTATTTCGCAGGCAAGATGCCTGCGTACCCCGCGTGTCCCAAATGGTCAATATTCAATGGTCAATATTCAATGGTCAATGGTCAATATTCAATGGTCAATGAAATAGAGTAAAAAAATGCGATTCAGAATAGGCTACGGTTACGACGTGCACCGCCTCGTTGCCGACCGAGAATGTTGGATAGGCGGTGTGTGCATTCCCCACGACAAGGGATTGCTGGGCCATAGCGATGCCGACGTGCTTATCCACGCCATCTGCGACGCCCTGCTTGGTGCCGCCAACATGCGCGACATCGGTTACCACTTCCCCGACAGCGACCCAGAGTTCCACAACATCGACTCCAAGATACTGCTCGCAGAGACGGTCCGACTCATCGGCACCAAGGGCTATACCATTGGCAACATCGACGCCACCGTCTGTGCTGAGAGGCCCAAACTCAAACCCTACATCCCCACCATGCAGGAGACACTGGCCAAGGTGATGGACATCCCCGTAGAAGACATCTCCATCAAAGCCACGACAGAAGAACGACTTGGATTCACCGGACGCGAGGAAGGCATCAGTGCCTCTGCCGTTGTCCTCATCTATCGCAACTTCTTCTAACCGCCTCCCCGCCCCTTCAAGGGGAGGGGTGCCTGAAAGGCGGGGTGGGGTCTTAAAAGCTTTACACCCCACCCCTGCCCCTCCCCTTAAATGGGAGGGGAGTTTCCTCCCGTTGAGGTCCGGTGCCCGAGCGTTTCGCGCGAGGTGTAAAGACTCCCTCTAAACAAGCTACAATTATGCCCATAAAAATTTTTCTCTCCTTCATTCTTGCGCTCGCCAGCCTCAACGCCCATGCCCAAGTCATGGCGCTCGAACGCTATCCACTGATTCCCGAAGAGTACAACGGTGTCTTTCTCGATGCCGTCAAGAACAACATATCCGGAGTGATGAAAAGCGCCTTCGGCCAATACTTCGGCCAACTCACGCCCGAAAGCGAGATCTACGGCTACGGCACCTACTACACCAACTCCGACGGTGAAGTCATCGGGCAGTTCCGCAACGGCAACCTCGTCTTTGGCATTCGCATGAACAATGAAACCGCGCGCGTAGGTACCCTCAGCGATTTCATCACCTACGATCTCCATTCCGGCGACCCCATCTACATCATCCGCGACAGCCTGCGCTACCTGCCCACGACAGATTACCAGGAGACCCACCGATTTGTGTCGCTCACCTATCAGAACGGCGACCGTTATGTAGGCGAGATAGTCAATGGCAAGCGCGACGGCTACGGCATCTACTACTATGCTGAAGGCAACTATTACTATGGCCAGTACAAAGACAACCGCCGTCGTGGTTATGGTGCCTTATTCCGCACCGACAACTCCATCTCCCTCCAGTTCTGGGGACCTGAAGACGATTTATCCATTGAACATTGACCATTGAACATTGAACATTGGCTTCCCCTAAACCATCAATGGTCAAAAAAATGATCAGTCAATGCAATAAATGCTCAATGAAAAACAATGGTCAATGAAAAATAATGGTCAATGGTCAATGTTCAATGGTCAATGAAAAAAAACAATGCTCAATGAAAAATAATGGTCAATGGATCAAGGCGTCCCGCCCCAAGACCCTGTCAGGTGCTGTGGCGCCCGTGCTGATCGGTGGCATGCTTGCCCTACACGACATCGGTGAGGCGTTTCAGTGGCTGCCCTTCATCCTCTGCCTGGCCTTTGCCCTCGTCATGCAGATCGACGCCAACTTCGTCAACGACTACTACGACTACATCAAAGGCACTGACGATGAGGAACGCCTCGGACCCAAACGAGCCGTCGCCTCAGGCTGGATCACACCCAAAGCCATGAAGCGCGGCATCGCCGTAGTCACCATCATCGCCTGCCTGATTGGTCTGCCCCTCGCTTTCTACGGAGGTTGGTGGCTCGTCGCCATTGGTCTGGCATGTGTCGTCTTCTGTTTCCTCTACTCCACCCTCTTCTCTTATATCGCTCTTGGCGACCTGCTCGTCATCATCTTCTTCGGTATCGTACCCGTAGGCTTCACCTACTACATCCAGACCCACGACTGGTCCACCGCAGTAACCCTCTGCGCCTTGGCCAACGGACTGGTCACCGACAACCTGCTCATCGTCAACAACTACCGTGACATCGACCAAGACCGAAAGCACAACAAGCGCACGCTTGTCGTCCTCCTTGGTCGTCAGGCCTCCTTCTGTCTTTATGTTGCCCTGGGTATCATCGCCATCATCCTCGCCTTGGTCGCCCTTTATCTCCTTGGCAACACACTATGGTCGCCCCTCCTCGGCATCTACGGTGCCATCCATCTTCTCACCGCCGCCAAGATGCACCGCCTCACTGGCGCCGACCTCAACATCATCCTTGGTGCCACAGCCCGCAACATCCTCATCTTCGCCCTCCTCCTCTGTTTTTCATTGACCATTGAACATTGACCATTGACCATTATTTTTCATTGACCATTGAACATTGACCATTGACCATTGGCCATTGAACATTGGCCATTGAGGGAGCCCTGTGCCCGCCCTTTCAAGGGCGGTGTAATCATCCCAACATCCAAAGAATAATGACACCCCATCTACCATGACGAAAAAAAAACTTAATTTTTTTTGTCAGTTATTTTAAAAACAATTAAATTTGCAGTCTATACTAACCAACAACCCAAAAGCGCGAAAAAAACTGACATATTATCAACTTCAAACAATTATTAACTAACAACGCTTATGAAACATTTCAAACTTTTGCTGGCGCTTGTCGTTTCATTGTTCGGTATGAACGTGAACGCACAAGACGGCTCGGCAGTTGGGGAAGGTGATTTCTTCCTTTACAATGTCGCAGAACAGGCATTTCTCTGCGGCGGCAACAACTGGGGCACGCAAGACTCCGTTGACCCCTTGGGTGTGATGATATGCACACTCTCCAAGAATGGCGACAGATACTTAATCAAGACCGGTAACAACGGAAACGCAGATGTGTTCCTTGGTATGGACGGCTATGTAGACAAACCCTCCAATGACGGCAACTACACTGACTGGGATTTCGCTCCTGTAGAAGGTTTGACCAACACCTACACCATGCAGGCAGGAAGAGACAGCAGGTACCTTGTCTCCGATGGCAACGGCAAGACTTACGGTATGACAGCCAACGCACCAACTGACAGCAAAGGCTACTGGAAACTCTTCACCCGTGACCAGATCCTTGCCCAGAAAGACCTCAGCAATGCATCCGAGAGCAACCCCATCGACGTGACCTTCCTGCTTACCAGCCCAAGCTTCCTTCGTCAGGTCGATGGTCAATTATCAAACCCCGGCGCGTTGAACAATAGAGTAATTAAGGGATGGACTGTAACCACAAGTGGCAACAACGTTTCCATCAGTGTCCCTAATGCTGGTGGTGCTGAACAAGTCAACTCTGGTTGCGAGTTCTGGAACAACTCTTACGACATTTTCCAGGTCATCAACAACGCCCCTAACGGTAAGTATATCTTTGCTGTTGACGGCTATGACACTGGTGATGGTGTCATTTATGGTAACGAAGTGGAAACAGCTTTCACCAAAAAGACTGGCGCTTCTAACTTTGCCACCGCTCTAGCCAATATAGCAGACTATCACGACAACCGCACTGATGTCATCACCGTAGGAGGTGGAACACTGAAAGTCGGTGTTAAACGTACAAGCAATTATGGAAGCAAGTGGTGTGTGCTCGACAACGCACGTCTATACTATGTGGGAAGCGTTGCTCTTGACGACCTCATCGCATCCTATGAAGCAGCCCTCGCTGCAGCACAAGGCGTAGATCAGTCCGCAAAGATGAACGTTACCACTCTCGCCAACCTTCAGGATGCACTCGACAATTACAGTTCAGGTGTTGACCATGCAAGTGCAGCTGCACTCACAGAGGCTACAGAAGCACTCAATAGCGCCGCTTCCGCAGCCAATGCATCCATCAGTGTATACGCATCAGCCGACATCGCTGGCTACCTCGCAAGGATGGCCGGTGTGCTTGAATTGACCAACGTCTATACTTCTGAAGCCTACAACTACTGGTACGCCGACATAGAAGCCAACTACGCTGCCGGAACCATTCCCGACGATGTGGTGGGTACACTCACACCTAATGGTGCTTATCCAGGAGGATGGCCTCCCAGTCACGAAACCATGCACATTGATGATGTGCTTCAGTCAGCATGGACCATCGGAGGCACGCACTACGACGACAAGACAGGTCCTCTTTATGTCAACCATTGGTCAACCGAAGGTAATAATGACGAATCTGGCATGACCACTCCGTTCATGGAGTACTGGACAGGCGACGGTGCACAACTCAATGCCACCAATATTGTAGCCACTATTCCAGGACTCGATAAAACGAAGAACTACAAAGTGACAGCCCTTGTACGCGTACGCCAGCAAGACGGTAACACAAAAGTGGACGACGGCATCACCTTCTCCGTTGGCGATGGAATAGCCGTGAATGCTGCCGACGGTGCTGTCGCTCAGGAAATCTACTTCTACAAGACTGTTACTGCTTTTGGCAAACCCGATGATAGTGGAAACCTGACCATTACCTTCACCGTCAAGGCCGACAGCCATATCTCTTGGCTCTCATTTAAGAATGTAATGTACGAAGAGTCTGCTATCACTCAAGAGATGATTAATGAACTCTATGCATCCATCCAGACCCCTCACAACGTGAAACTCGATGCTGCTGTAACAACCACCAAGGCAGCAGTTGAGTCAAGTATGAGCGTAGCTGACTTCACAGCCTTCCAAGAGGCAGTCGGGGCTGTTAACGCTTCAGCAGCCGAGTATGCCACAGTGAAGACCGCTCTCGACGAGGCTGAGGCTATATATGCCAACATCAAGAATAATATCCCTGCAACAGAGGACGCCCTCTATGGGGAAATCATGGAACGAGCCAAGCCTGCTTACGAACAAGGTTTAATTGAGTCTTCCACTCAGATTGGTTCTTGTGCCGTAGCACTCGCATACATCGAGCAAGGCATCCGCCGCTTGGTCATCAAGCAGAATGTTGCAGGCTCAGTTGTTGACCGCGGTTATCCAGAAAGCAACCTCTCCGGTACAGACGTGACAACAGGTAACGTAAATGTAGCATACGACGGTTTGGCACCTTGGATGATTTCTGAATCAAAAGCATGCACATGGCATGTCAACACATGGTCGGGCGAAGGTGCTTCCGATGGTTCTAATTTGACAACCCCGTTCATGGAGTACTGGGTTTGGAGAGCTGGCAACCTCGATGATGTCACCATCAGCAACACCCTAACTTCGCAGAACCTCGGCAACCAGAATGTCACCCTCTATCCCAACAGCGTTTATGAGGTGAGCGGAATCATCCGTGCAGCTAAGGAAGATGGCACCGAAGACATCACTGGCGTCAGCATCTTCTGCGGTGATTTCGAGAATGACCTAGCCACTGAGGGCACACAGGCTACAACAGCCTACGGACGGGCACTCTACGGTCCATTCACCGTGAAAGGTAACACCGATGCCAATGGTAACCTTACTTTCGGTATCAAGACCAAAGGCACCAACGCCAACTGGATCGGTTTCAAGAACTTCAGCATCAAGTACATCAGCAACAATGTCGATGACCTCTATAAGGAGGCTTACGAGAAGATGCTTGCCAAGGCTCAAGCCGACATCAACGATGAGGAATACGCCGATGTGGTAGGTGCTGAGAGAGATTTACTCTTAGACGTAATCAGCAACGATGAGAACGTGCCTACCCCCATATCCTACAAGCAAGGCTACGACAACCTGAAGGATGCCGACGACGCATTCATCGCCGCTAAGCCTGCTTACGACGCGCTCGCCAAAGCCAAGAGCGATGCCACAGCTACTGAATGGCCATACGCAAGCGAAGAGAAACTTACCGCTCTTACAAGTGCTGTTGAGGCTGAGGCAACTGATGCTGCTGACGCTGCGACAAAGGCTGACGCCATCATCGCCGCTTACCGCCTGGTTGTTGAATCCAACGGTGTGGCAGAGGGTGTTGCAGACGCAGTCAACGTGACCACAAGCCTCGCTTCCTACGACGCCGCTGTCAGCAACTGGAGTGGTATCGGCACGAACCAGGGCCAGGGCTACACCTACAGCGACGGCGCTCTTTATGCCGGTAAATACTACGATGGCGGTTGGTCACAAAATGCAGGAGTGAATGTTCATGTATCACAGGATGTCACTCTCCCACAAGGCAAGTACTTGCTGCAGATCTCAGCACGTAGTGCATTCGACATGACAAGCTACACCCTGAGCGCCTTCAATGGTGAGACTGAACTCGCTTCTGTTGTTCTTCCTTCATTAAGCGCTGATGCCAATGCCGGTATCTTCAAGAACGGATGGGAAGACAGATACATCGTGTTCGACGTGACTGAAAACAACGCCACAACCATCAAGATTGACGCTACTTCTGAACTGACCCAGCGTTGGATCTCATTCAACAACCTCCGTCTTATCCGCCTCGAGCTCTCCGCAGTGATGGCAGACGCAGCTGACTATGCAGCCCTCAACGCAGCCATCGAGGCAGCAGAAGGAAAGACACTGGGATTCGATGAAGGCGAGTATGCTCCATACATTAACAAGGAGGCGCTGATAGCTCTCGAAGCTGCCAAGGCCATTGACCAGACTGTAGATAACACCAAGGATGCTGTGACAGAAGCAACATCTGCATTGGAGAACGCCGTTTGGACTGCCAACACCGAAGAGGTGAATGGTATTTTCGACGGTCAGTTCGCTACCACTGAGGCCAACGCCATTTCAGGCGACATCACACTCCCAGGCTGGACGAAGGTACAAGGTATTCGTCTGCTCGTGAAGGATCAGGAAGATTGCCCAGGACTTGCTTACACTGACGGTAAAGCAGCCGTATTCTCATGGGGTGGGACCACACTCACTTACGGCGCTCAGACGGGCTACACTCTGCCACTGAACAAAGATGAGCTTTACGAGTTGACACTCAAGGTGTCTGGCTGGAAGGATGGAGATCTTCCAACTGCCATCACAGCCAAACTTGACGACGCTCAGGCTTCCGCCAATCCCGTGGCTTTGGGAGCTGGAAGAATCAATCAGGCTGAAGGCAACCCATTCGTTGACATCAAGCTCTACTTGACTCCAACGGCTGATGGCAACTCTACGCTGACCATCACTGGCAACAAGCACTTCGACATCGCAGACCTGTGCCTGAAACACGCAACTGCTATCGAAATCGACGAGAATGCTGATTATGACAACACAGTAGCTGCTGACGGTGCTTATGTATCGCTCACACGCACCATCACTGCATCCACTACAGAGCAGAAGAACTACAACTCACTCGTTCTTCCATTCGACCTCACAGAAGACCAGATCAAGGCTGCATTCGGCAACGACGTGAAAGTATATGCTTACACAGGCGACGAGAACAACTCAGTGAAGTTCGAGGAGGCTACAGAGATCACTGCCAACACTCCTGTGCTCCTGACCACTTCAACCGCTTCTACCGAGGATCCTTACATCTTCCAGAATGTGGACATCAAGGCTGCTACAGAGGCTGTGGCTAAGGGTACAGACATCGACTTCGTAGGTACCTACGCTGCCAGCACTTCACTCGTGGGCAAGTACTTCATCAGTGGCAACAACATCTACGAGGGTACCGACGCCACCAAGCCAATGAAGGGCACACGCGCTTACTTCACCGCCAACAGCGGTGCTGTCAACGCACTCAGCCTCATCATCGACGGTGAGACCATCACTGCCATCCAGGGCATCGACGGCACCATCACTCCGAAGGCCATCTACAACCTCCAGGGTCAGAAGGTGAACAACCCAGTCAAGGGCGGCATCTACATCATCGATGGCAAGAAGACGCTGGTGAAATAGACTTTAGCCCCTCAACAACTTCCCTCCCCTCCAAGGGGAGGGGCAGGGGTGGGGTCCTAAACCAACCGCTCCGACAACTCCCCTCCCCTCCAAGGGGAGGGGCAGGGGTGGGGTCCTAAATATAAACAAATCAAAAAAACATCAATCTATATGAAGCAAACATATATCACACCTGCTATGCAGGAAACCCCAATGGATTTGCGCAGTGCTATCGCCGACCTCACAGGTAACGCTGGTGACGACCACATCGGATGGGGAGGTCAAGACGACGGTAGCCACGAAGCAGGCAGCAACAGCCGCAACAGCTGGGACCAGTTCTGGGACGACCGCGAATAATCAACACGCATCAAACGCAAAAAGAGGAGGGCTTTTGCCCTCCTCTTTTTTTTGCATTTTTGCCCTGCGAGGGAGCCCTGTGCCCGTCCTTTCAAGGGCGGTGTAAGCACCCAAAAGCAAAAAAAATCCCCTTTTCTTTCTCCATCTCCTCCTTTTCAAGTATTTTTGCCAGAAAAACCAAAAACTATGAGTTCAAAGGAAGAAGCCATCATCGCTGGCGCGCTTCATGCCACCAAGCACAACATGAAGCGCCGAAGCATGCATCACGACTACCATGCCGCCGGCACCTACATGATCACCCTTGTGACGCAAGGGCGCAAACAACTCTTCGGACGCCTGACAGGCAACCCTTTGCTGCCCCTCTTCACCGAAGGCTGTGCCAAAGTCATCCGCAGTGAACTCGCCAACACCATCCTCATCGAAGAAATTCCAAAGATCCGACATTTTTATCCCATGGTAGAGGTTTGGAAAGTTTGTGTAATGCCCGACCATCTGCACATCATCCTCAGTGTGAAAGAGCAACTACCCGCTGGCAAGCATCTTGGCAAGGTCGTCCGTGGTTTCAAACAAGGATGCACCAAGGCATACTGGCGATGCTTCAACATCACAGAGCGCCTCAGCCTCTTTGAGGACAATTACTGCGACAAAAACCTAAAAGGACATGGTCAGATAGAGCGATGGAAACACTACCTCGACGACAACCCCCGCCGCCTGATGCTCAAACAGTCCCATCCAGAACTATTCACCCAAAGGAGAATCATCAATGTTGGAGGTCATCCATGTGCTTGCTTAGGCAACATCTTCCTGCTCGACAGGCCCGATAAGGAAAGCGTCATTGTTCACCGAGCCGATAGCAATGAAGACTATCAGCGCAAGCTTGAAGATTGGATGGAATGCGGAGCCAGCCAAGGAGTGTTGGTCGGGGCTTTCATTTCAGAACGGGAGAAGGCGGTGAAGACGGAAGCGCTCGAATGCGGCTTCCCCATCATCCAACTGACCAACGATACCATGGGACCATTTTACAAGCCATCAGGCAAGGACTTCGATGCCTGCGCAGCCGGTTTGATGTTGCTCATATCCCCTTGGCCCGACACCCCCGAGAAATCCAAGATCACGAGGCAGCAATGCCTACGCCTCAACGAACTGAGCGACCATATCGCCGCCGGCAAGTTTGAGACAGCCCCCCTTTAGTGCCTCATGCAAACCATCACACCTGGCTTAAAAGCCAGGGCACAAGGCTCCCCATCAAAAGCAGCCAGCCCTTCACCCACCCTTTCAAGGGCAGTGTAAAGAGCAAGAAGAAAAAGCAGGTGCAAGCATCAACGAGGGAGCCCTGTGCCCGCCCTTTCAAGGGCAGTGTAAAGAGCAAGAAGGAAAAGCAGGTGCAAGGCCCAGAGGGGGAGCCCTGTGCCCGCCCCTTCAAGGGCGGTGTAAGCACCCAGAAAACAAGAAAAGGGCGGAGATTTTCAAACCTCCGCCCTTTTTCCTTATTGAAGCTTCCCAACTCCCCTCCCCTCCAAGGGGAGGGGCAGGGGTGGGGTCAACTAAAGTCTAAAGTCTAAAGCCTAATACCTAACTGCTAAAGTCTAAAGTCTAAAGCCTAAATTCTACTTCACGAGCATCTTCTTGCCATCGATGATGTAGATACCACCCTTCACAGGAGCATTCACCTTCTGTCCCTGCAGGTTGTAGATAGCCTTAGGAGCAGCAGTCTCATCAGCGATACCGTTGATGCCAGTAACCTCATCCTCGAAGCTGAAGCTGAGAGCATTGGCACCGGCAGGAGCGCTTGTAGCCACGTAGAAACGAGTATTCTTGATAGTCACCTCTGAATCCACACTGTAGAACTTACCACCGCTCAGGATATAGTACGAACCATTAGCATCGCCCTGAGGAACTATCTTCTTGAAATCGTAGTTGCCGACCAAAGAGCAGTCTTCACTCACCTCAAGGATAGGATCACCAGCCACGAGAGTCTTGTTCTCGAAACTGTACTCTTTACCAGCCTGAGTAGCCTTCAGGAAGAATGGCTGATTAGCGGGCACCTCCGAAAGTACTCCGAAAGTCAAGTTGTCGGTAGCGGCATTGTAAGCGCTGACTGTGTAAGCCACAGCACCCTCACCACCGAGTGTGGTAATATCGTCAGCAGTCAGATCGAAAGGCAGAACCACTGTGTTCATACCTTCCTTAATGGTGCGCCTGAGCGTGATAGAAACGTTCTCGTCAGCAAGTGTGTTGTCGTAGATGGCAGTCTCGTCAATCACGTTTGTACCAGCATGTTTCAGACTCAGGTCAGCCACTGTGAAGTGATGGTTGGCATAGATAGTCAATGTTGAGTTGCCCTCAGCTGTTGGAACAACGTAGAACTTCAACTCCACGAATGGATTGCCCTCGGTAGAGTTGATTTTATTCACTGAAGCGAGAGATGCATTAGGAGCGGACTGCTCTTTGCCATCAAGAGCTACTTTTACAACCGATGGGAAGTCACCATCTCTCCAACCCGAAATCTTGAATTTCAACTCATAAAGTTCATTCTGATTCAGAGGCAGTGTGTAACCTGTCTGAGCACCGTAAGTGAGGGTTGTTCCACCCCAAGAGAACACAGCGGCCTTACCGTCAGTGTAATCCAAACCTGGGTCAACACTCGTATCTTTCACAAGCAAGCGGATACCATCCACCTTGGTCCAACCTGGCAGAACAATCTTACCACTTTCAGTCAAAGCCTCAGTAGAAGCGAACTGACCATCAAAGATTGCATCCACCTCTTCGGTGTTGCTTTTCCATTCTGCCATATTCAATGCATTAGCCAGAGCATTTACCTCGTCCTTACCATTCTCGGTAGTGGGATCAATAGCCTTGGCAGCCTCCAAAGCCTGAAGAGCCTCCACATTTTTATAAGGAGCATATTCATAAGCATCGAAACCAAGAACTTTTTCCTCAGCAAAGTCAATCGCATCTTGAAGTGCATTATAGTCGTCCTCATCAGCCATCTCTGTGTAAAGTTCAAGACGAACCAGACGGAAGTTGGAGATAGAGAACCACTCATGCTGGGTGCTTGTTGCAGCGGTAACGACAATCTCCACATCAGAGCCATCAGTCTCAAATTCCACTGAAGCGTCGCCCCATCCACGGTCGAAGACGTTTCCTGAACTACCAACTATGGGAAGATTGACTGAAGTCTCACCTACTGCCATTGTGTAAGTAGTGAGGTTCTTAGAACCGCGGGATTTGGAGGTGAGCAAGTACTTACCAGCGGGAAGAGAAACGGTCTGTTTCATCGTGGTTGTCCAAGAGTTGGCACCCCAGTTACCACCATCGAAGTACATGTGTTCGTTCCCACCTTCAGAGTCTGTCCAAGACTCAGTATTACGAGGATTATTCTTGTCGCCTGTCCAAGTCCATCCATTGTTGCCATCATTAGCATCTGGGTTGGCGATGCGGTCAGTCATATTCACAGCACCCTCAACACCCTCAGCCAATGCATGGCTCTCATAGTAAGCGCGGAGAGCATTGGTAATGGCATTAAGCTTATTATTGGCATCGGAAGCAGAAGTGGCTTCACCTGCGTCCTTTGCATTGTTGAAATTAGTTTTTGCCTCTTCAGAAGCGTATTTCAACTCTGGATCTACAGTTTGCTGCGCTTCAGCATAGTTCACGTAACTCCACTTTGCAGCAGTGAAACGAACAAGGGCCTGTTCCAAAGCACTTGTGGCATCCTCATAGCCTTCTTTGGTAGTAGGCTCAGCCTTATCCACTTCTGTTTGAAGGTTAGTACGCTCCTCACCTGTAACTGCAGCATATTCTTCACTGTCAAGAGACGAAACGCCTTTGTCGTGTGCTTCCTGCCACATAGCCTTCACTCCATCAAGCAATGACTGATAAGTCAGTGTCAGGTTGTCGAAGAAAACCTTGGCATTGCTTCCAGAGCCACCACTAATGGCTTGACCACCAACCTGAATTCTCAAAGTAGTCTCTTCTTCGAGTGTATAAGAGATCTCATCTCTTTCCCAAGTACCATAAGCAAAGGAAGTCTTGGTGGACGCAGCTAAAGCACTACCTGAAGTGCTATAGAAACCGAAGAGAGATTTAAACTGAGTTACACCTGACAGATTGTTATATCCATTGTATGACAAAGAATAAACACCTGCGGGAAGTGTTACTTCCTGATAATAAGTGACAATACCACTCCATCCAACAGAGATACCGAGACATCCTCCATTGGCATTACCATCTTTATCAGTAGCTGGAACAGCTACACCATTGAGTTGACCCGTAGAGCCATAACCGAAAGCTGCGCTTGAAGACCAGGCAGCACCGCCATTGCTGGTCCAATTGGAAATATCAATTGTGTTCTTTCCACCAGTAGCAGCGACATTGCTGGTTTGCCAATCATTTTCAACGTCGAATCCAGCGTTCGTCAGATACGTGCTGGTCACATCCGTCTGTGCCTGCATCCCCGATGCAATCATCATCGCGCCAGCAGCAAGTAAAAGTTTGAATTGTTTCATTTGTTATTGGTTGTTTGATTGTTGTTTTTACGTAGTTCCCAAAAATCGACTGCGATTGAATTATGAAATTCTTATCATTCTGAAAATCAGTGAAAAAAAAGAATTCTTTCATTCGCTAATTCGTGATAATTAGAAATTCCTTATTTAAGAATGTAGAGACGGGGACTATAACCCCGTCTCCATGATATGTGCAGCGGACGCGACACGTCGCGTCCCTACAATTACTTGACAAGCACATTGAGCTTTGCTCTAAGTTTCACGTTCGGCAAAGCACTTGAGCGAGCTCAGTGCTTTTGCTCTCACTTAACCAGCACTTTCTTGCCGTCGATGATGTAGATGCCCTTCACGGCCTTCTCCACCTTCTGACCCTGCAAGTTGTAGATGCCCTTCTGAGCGTTCTCTGTCTCCACGATACCGTTGATGCCTGTAGCATCATCCTCGAAGCTGAAGCTGAGAGTGTTGGCTCCTGTACCACCATCCACGAGGAGATAGAAACGGGTGTTCTTCAAAGTCACGGCAGAGTCAACTTTGTAGAACTTGCCGCCGCTGAGGATGTAAGCTGTCTGCATCTCGTTAGACTCAGGAACAGTCACAGATGCTGCATAGTTGCCAATCAGTGAGCATGCACCATCAGAAGTGACGAATTCAGGCTCACCTGCAACGACGGTCTTGCCCTCGAACGAGAATTCAGTACCAGCCTGAGTGGCTTTCAGGAAGAACGGAGTGTTGGCGGGAACCTCAGTCACAGTAGCGAAAGTCAGGTTGTCGGTAGCGGCATTGTAAGCGCTAACAGTGTAGGCAACGGCTCCCTCACCACCAAGAGTGACAAGATCCTCAGCAGTCAACTGGAATGGAAGAACCACAGTGTTCATACCCACCTTGATGGTACGCTTCAACTCCACATCGCCAGCACCGGCTGTAGTGTTGTCCCAAGCAGTGGTCTCATCAATGGTAAAGGCCTTGGCTGGAACCTTGAAGAGCTGAACATAACCAATACCCATCCAACGGAACTGGTTGCCAGTGTTGGCCTTCAGACCAATCTTAATTTCTTGCTCTTCGGCATTTACAAACTCAATATTGGCGGGTGTCAGAACATCAGCTGAAACCAAAGAACCCTGAGTATCATTAGCATAGAAATATACAGCACTTGTTGTAGCTCCGGCAACTCCATTGGCTGTAGCAAGAGCATCACACTGGATCAGATACGTTCCAACAGGAAGAGTTACTTTCTGATAAAGTGTGAACTGATTGTTAGCAGCAGCTTCCGCACTCCAATACTCATAGAATGCATCGCCATGAGGTCCTGCAACTCCTTCGCTGTGCATAGCCTGGCTGTTCTGACCTTCAATGTTTTGGTCTGTGTACCAACCTTCAACATTCTTTGTCCATGCGGCAAATTCAGTCAAGTCTGGATTGGTCAGCATGAAGGTCAAGTCGAAGGGCTCAGCCTCACTGGTTGGATTAGCCACACCAGCGTAAGTGACCATAGCGGCTTTCAGAGCGGCTGCAGCATTAGCGTATTCCTCTGCTGTTGTAGCATTTTCCACAGCATTGTTCTGGTCGGTGATAGCAGTGCCAAGTGTGTTGTTGGCTTCCTCATTGTCGTTGGGAACATCTACCAATGCCACGGCGTAATCGTACATCTCTTTCCAATCAGAATATGGTTCTTCAAATGCTATGAGCTTTGCAGTTGCGTCTTCGATAGCAGCAGCTGTTGTAGCAGCATCAACCTCAGATGTGAGAGGAGCAACAATTTCTTCGGGCAGCTCCGTATCTGCAACTGCCTCTTGCCAAGCTGCATAAGGTGCAACAAGTAAATCGGCGGCATCGTAGAGTTCCTGCACATCATCGATTGCAGCCAACAGCTCGTCAACGTCGCTGTAAGTCTGGTTCTTGGCATTAACCTCAGTCTGCAAATTGCTATATGCAGCTGAAGGGATTTTACCCTCATAATCAGTCACTTTCTCGCAAAGAGTAGTCAAAGCAGCGGCAACGTCACCACAGAACTGCAGTCTGAAGTTGTCGAAGTGAATCCAGTTGGCAGTTCCCTCTGCTGTTTTACCAGCAGTGATGGTCAAGTCTTCGCCCTCAGCAAGCACGTAGCCCACTGTGTAGTCCTTGTCAGCTGTCCATTCGGCTTTCTTGCCATTGAGGTCAACGTATGTTCCGTTTCCTCCAAGGTTGGCTGTCAGTTTGTAGTAGCCAGCTGGAAGGTCAGTCAAAGTCTGCTTCATACTACCTTCAGGAAGTGCACCTGATGCTTGCCATTTTTCAGCATAGTAGCCACCGACTTTAAATCCCTGATTATTATTTTGAGTACCAAAGTAACCAGCAGGAGAAACGGTCCAACCTGACATGTCACGATATTCGAAACCAGGGTTGGTGATGTAACCTGTCACGTCGAAGGGACTGTCCATAGTAGCCAACTGATCGTTGTCGATGAGTTCGAACATACCGCAAATCATCCAGGACTGTTTCAAATCGAATGTTCCATAAAGACCGATTTCAATCTCGGTATTATCTGCATCGATAGTGAAATCAACTGTATTGCGATACATCTTGCTGTCGAAAGCATTAGCTCCTTCAGCCTGGCTGTTGGCATATCCTGCAGCACTGATCGAGCCGAGTGTCTTCACTGCAACCTGATTATCACCAGCCTTCAGATAAGCAAGAGACTTGCTCGCATCTGTGTCGAAACTCAATCCATAGCGGAAGAAAGAATAGTTCACCAGTGTATAGTTTCCTGCAGGAAGTGTGATAGTCTGAGTCAGGGAATATTCCGTTTTCTCAAGTGTACCCCAGCCGGCATAGCATTCCGATGCGTAACCCACTGTGTTGTTACCGCGCTGTGGAGCATTGAAATTCACATTTGTCCAACCATTAGTTCCGTCAGACAGTGTGGCGTTGGTGATGTACTGGGCGGTGACGTCCTTCTGTGCAAAACCAACGGTGGCAAAAAGTGTTGCCAAAGCGAAAAGTAAATGTCTTTTCATTGTTGTTTGTTGTTTGTCGTTTAGTAGTTAGTGTTGATGGCCACCATTAGGTGGCGTAACTGAAAATAAGTGCGAATCGTCTTGATCGACGTTTCTTGGTTCAGTCAGGGCATCAGGTTGATTACCAGAGGTTACCCCATTCTACGTTGCGCTTGTTGGCATCACCTTCGATGACACCGCTGCCACTTGTGCTGCCACCATCACCGATGATTTCTTCTCCTTCGCCGTTTGTTCCTTGAATCAGGACCACATCACTGACACGATAGTTGATCTCCTGCACCTTAGGTGCAATGTAAAATTTCTTGTTCATTGTTTTGTTTGAGTTTAGAAGTTAATTGTTTATGTTTGATTTGAAAAAATTTCATTCCAAAAAGTCGCTACAGCCTCATCCGCCATAGCTTCACATACCTCCCCGAAAAAGGCAATCGAGGAAGTCAGTCATTCATCTCATCAATTCTCACATCCAAATAATCATGCAAAAGTAAACATTTTCTCCCAATCCTCCAAACTTTTTCCCATTTTTCCACATTATTAACTAAAAAGGCGATAAACACCAACACGAAAGGGCGCCCGTTGAGGAGGGGGGGGCTTTTCGGTTGGGTGCAGTCTGCACCGCAGAGCTGAAAAAGCATCATCTACCCGAGGCCTTTTCGATATCATACGCCAGTTCATTCAACTGTTGGCATTCCTCTCTTGTTATTGTTTTCTTTGCATATCTGCAAGGAAAAGGCGAGAGCAACAGCAAGCGCCCCTCTGCGCATGCGTCGAAACGCTCGCCGTAAGGCTTGCTGCGAGGATTGATGCCACTATCCAGCAAGACAATCTGAGGCAGACGCAAATTGAAAGCTTCCCGCATAATGCGCTTTTCCCCCGGACTAATGCAAGGCGAGACAAGAACCGTCCCTGCTCTTCCCAGCGAAAGAAAACGCTGCAAGTCCGCTTCCAAAAGTTCTGGCGCAACCTTACGAGAAACACGTACTTGAACGCAAGGGCGGCGCAGTAACTCAAGGTTGCCTTGGGCACTACAAAAGTGCCCTCCAACTTGCAAGCCTTCATATACCCTGAAAAAATCGGATTGTAGCCGCCGAATAGCCAAACGGCGAGGATTGTCGTAGATATATTCCACCATGGTGTCCAACTGACCATCGCAAACAAGAATGCTGTCATTATACCCCTTTTGGAAAAGAAAACCGGGGGAGCCAGCATTCCTTTTCATTTGAGCTTGAATACGCGAGGCTTCTGCTGATTGCTCTGGATAAAGCCTGCAGAAAGCCTGACGACATCCTATCTTAAAACCAATAATGACTTTGCCCAACGCCGCCTCCATCTCCCTCGTAACGAACAGCAAACCATGAAAATGATCGGGCATGAGCTGAAAGGCAATGAGAGAGACCTCCGGATGATAATGGGGTATAGCCAACCAGCAATCATGAATGGCCATGCCCAATGGAGAAGGAATGATCTGTGCATTCTGAATGGACCGACCCGTTTCTGTCTCTACCAGTTCTGCGTTAAGTTCACCAAATGCAGGAACATGCGCCTCCTTCATCATCGTAATCATGTAGATGCGCCTTTGCTTATAGTCATTGAAATAAGCCCTTCGGTTCATGGAAGGCTTGACCTGACGGCGAGTTGGTTGATCATGAAGAGTGGCGACATTTCCAAAAGCAGTGGCCATCTGTCCCTCATCTGGTGGAGGCTCTTGATGTTGAGGGGCAGCTGGTATAGAGGCGTTGGATTTACTCATCGTCTTTTGCGTTTGTGTTTTTTAGGTTGTGTCTTTTGCGGTTGATTGAGGAAACGGGAGGAATTGACTCTCAGTGCCGTACTACGGCACTGCACCCAACTGGGAAGTCGGCTATTCCAAGCCCTGCCCTCTCCATGGATTCCGGGCTCTATGTAGCCTTTTATGTTTCCTGGCTATCGCCGAGGTCCAGTGCAGCTATCCGATCAAGTGATGCTTTCCAGTCAGGTGCAGCTTTCTGGTTGGGTGCAGTTCTGCAATGCAGAGCTGAAAAAAGTCGCACCACAAAAAAGAGCTCAAATATCCACCGTCGGCAGCGTGTTGAAGCTGAGGCGGCCTTTGCGGATGGGGAAGGCGACCTGGTATTGGCTCTTGACTTTCTTCTTGCCTTGCTTGGCGGGTTTGAACTTCATCTTCTTGGCCACGCGCACCGCTTCCTTGTCGTAGGCCTGCAGCAAGCCGCGCGTCACCCTGGTCTCCTCCACCTTGCCTTTCTCGTTGATGAGGCAATAGACGAGGATCTGCCCGTTCAGGTCCTGCTGACGGGGTGTGGGATTCTTGTAGTTTTTCTCGATGAATTCGTTCATTCCTGCCTTTCCGCCCTTGAACTGCGCCTTTTCTATCTGCACCTGCTCATGGCGTTGAGGGCCGAAGAAATCATCGAATTCATCGCCAAAACCAAAATCAAAAAACTGGGCGTGCACACTAAGCGGCAGCACCAAAGCCAATAATAACATCCATCTTTTCATCATTCTATGTCTTTGATTATCTCGTTTATTTTTTCGTTTAATCGTTTAATCGTTCAATCGTTTTTCCGTTTCCTCGTTTTCCCGAAAAATCACCACTGCAAAATTAGCGAAAAAAGGTGAATACAAACCGTTATCATATCTTAAATAATCAAAACATGAGCAATCATTGCTTGTTTCTCGAAGAAAAGTGCTAAATTTGCACGATAATTCGAAAATTCAAGAAAAAAATTTCGATTAAACGAGAAAACGATTAAACGAGAAAACGATTAAACGATTAAACGCGAAAAAACGAAAAACAACAAAAACAATATGGCACAAGAAGATGTATTCAAGAAGGTCGTATCCCATTGCAAGGAATATGGGTTCGTCTTCCCCTCAAGTGAGATTTACGACGGACTGGCCGCCGTCTATGACTACGGCCAGAATGGTGTGGAACTGAAGAACAACATCAAGCAGTACTGGTGGCAGAGCATGGTGCTGATGCACGAGAACATCGTGGGCATCGACTCAGCCATCTTCATGCACCCCACCATCTGGAAGGCTTCAGGACACGTTGACGCCTTCAACGACCCACTCATCGACAACCGCGACTCCAAGAAGCGCTACCGCGCCGACGTACTCATCGAGGACCAGTTGGCCAAGTACGACGAGAAAATCGACAAGGAGGTGCAGAAAGCCCGCAAGCGTTTCGGCGACAGCTTCGACGAGGCGATGTTCCGCCAGACCAACCCACGCGTGCTGGAGCACCAGCAGAAGCGCGATGCCCTGCACGAGCGTTTTGCCAAGGCCATGAACGACAACGACCTGACTGAACTGCGCCAGATCATCCTCGACGAGGAGATTGTATGCCCCATCAGCGGCACCAGGAACTGGACGGAGGTGCGCCAGTTCAACCTCATGTTCAAGACCGAGATGGGATCGACGACCGAAGCGGCTTCAACCATCTACCTGCGTCCTGAGACCGCTCAGGGCATCTTCGTCAACTACCTCAACGTGCAGAAGACAGGCCACATGAAACTGCCTTTCGGTATCGCACAGATTGGCAAGGCCTTCCGCAACGAGATTGTGGCGCGTCAGTTCATCTTCCGCATGAGGGAGTTCGAGCAGATGGAGATGCAGTTCTTCATCAAGCCCGGCACGGAACTCGACTGGTTCGCCAAGTGGAAAGAGACACGTATGGCTTGGCACCAGAACCTTGGCTTCGGAGCTGAGAACTACCGTTTCCACGACCACGACAAACTGGCCCACTACGCCAACGCTGCCACAGACATCGAGTTCAACATGCCGTTTGGCTTCAAGGAGGTGGAGGGTATCCACTCACGCACCAACTTCGACCTCAGTCAGCACGAGAAGTACTCTGGCAAGAGCATCAAGTACTTCGACCCCGAACTCAACGAGTCTTACACACCGTATGTCATCGAGACTTCGATTGGTGTCGATCGCATGTTCCTCTCCATCATCTGCCATAGCTATTGCGAGGAGAAACTCGACAATGGCGAGACACGCGTCGTGCTGCGTCTGCCCGCCGCCCTGGCTCCCGTGAAACTGGCTGTCATGCCACTGGTGAAGAAGAACGGTCTTCCAGAGAAGGCACAGGAGATCATCAACGACCTGAGATTCCACTTCAACTGCCAGTACGACGAGAAGGACTCCATCGGCAAGCGTTATCGCCGTCAGGACGCCATTGGCACGCCTTACTGCGTGACTGTCGATTTCCAGTCGCTCGAGGACAACACCGTCACATTGCGCTGGCGCGACACGATGGAGCAGAAGCGCGTCAACATCAGTGAGCTCAGGGGCATCATCGAAGACAACGTCACCATCACTTCTCTCCTCAAGAAGCTGAAATAGTTCCCAACTCCCCTCCCCTTGCAGGGGAAAGGCTACGGGTAGGCGACGGAACGTCGGGAATGGGGTGCCTGAAAGGCGGGGTGAGGTCTGAAAGGCTTTACACCCCACCCCTGCCCCTCCCCTTAGATGGGAGGGGAGTATAAAACATCAGCAAAACCGCAACAAACATGAAAAAATCCCTCTATATCCTCTTCTCCCTCTTCCTGACCCTGGTGGCATGCCAGGAGCGGGAAGAGGCGAGTGAGTACGACAACTGGCAGGAGCGCAACGCCCATTACCTCGACTCCATCGCCGACGCAGCCCGACAGGGCAACGGATGGACGATGTTCAAGTCCTACAACATGGGTGATGAGATGGACCTCAATGGCGACAACAACCACTACATCTACGTGAAGAAACTTGAAAACGGAAGCGGAACGGAGCATCCGCTCTTCAACGACTCCGTGCGTGTGCACTACACCGGTCATCTGATCCCATCCGCCTCATACCCAGACGGTTTCTGCTTCGACAAGTCTTTCAAAGGCAACACGCTCAACACGGCCACCGACGTGCCCTCCATCTTCGGTGTCAACTCAGTTGTCAAGGGTTTCTCCACGGCGCTCATGCACATGGTGGAGGGCGACAGATGGAGGGTTGTCATCCCTTATTACCTGGGGTATGGCAGCAATGGATCGACCACAAGTGGTATCCCGGCCTACTCCACCCTCGTCTTCGAAATCCACTTAGCCCGCATCTACCACTACCAAAAAGACACCAACACCAAGTGGTACTAAAACTCTTCTTTAGCAAGTGCGCAGCATGGCAAAATGCCGTTAGGCAGGATATCGCCATCCGGCTAAGACATTTCAATGGCAAAATGCCGTTAGGCATGAGAGATTGTAGCCAGCCATACAGAACTGCCGTAGGTAGTTCGAAATGGCTGGAGTACATAAGGTTGGTTAATAAGTCTGCCGTAGGTAGATCGACATCCATTGCTATGTCTGTCGCATACCTATAGGCATGCTGGTTAAACAACCCTTATCATTCCCCACATTGCGACATACCTACGGCATGTCTGTATGTGGGGCTACAATATCTAATCCCTACGGGATATCGCCATCCGGAGAATGATATGATGTGATACATCAATGAATATTCACTTGCTAAAGCTGAATATTAGAACAACCATTGGTACGATAACAACCATAGTTACAGAAAAACCAAAAGGCCCAGCTATAATCAGCCGGGCCTTTTGAGTAATTTCAAAATCTAGAGCATCTAGAAAATCTAGAGAATCTATTTCCCCAAGCCTTTCCCCACCAAGTACTCGGCAATCTGGACAGCGTTGAGAGCCGCACCCTTGCGGATCTGGTCGCCACTGAGCCAGAAAGTCAGGCCATTGGGGTTGGCAAGGTCCTTGCGGATGCGTCCCACGAAGACATCGTCTTTGCCTGCAGTCTCCAAAGGCATGGGATAGCGCAGGTTGGCAGGATCATCGACAAGTGTGAGTCCCTCGCCACCAGCGATAGCCTTCTGAGCCTCCTCCACACTGATAGGACGCTCTGTCTCAATCCACACAGACTCGCTGTGGGCACGCAACGACGACACACGCACACACATGGCTGAGCACTGAACGTCGGAGTGCATGATCTTGCGAGTCTCATTGTACATCTTCATCTCCTCCTTGGTATAACCATTGTCCTGGAAGACGTCGATCTGGGGAATCACGTTGTAGGCCAACTGATGGGGGAACTTCTTCACCGTCACGGGCTGTCCCTCCATGATCTCCTTATACTGCTGCTGCAACTCAGCCATGGCTGCCGCTCCGGCACCACTGGCGCTCTGGTAGCTCGCCACATGGATGCGCTTGATATGACTCAGCTGCTCAAGCGGTTGAAGTGCAACGACCATCATGATCGTGGTGCAGTTGGGGTTGGCGATGATGCCGCGGGGACGAACCAACGCGTCGGCTGCATTGCACTCTGGCACCACCAAGGGCACATCCTCGTCCATACGGAAAGCGCTGGAGTTGTCGATCATCACAGCACCGAAACGTGTGATGTCCTCAGCAAACTCCTTGGACGTGCCGGCACCAGCAGAGGTGAAGACGATATCTACACCCTTGAAGTCATCGTTGTGCTGCAACAACTTCACCTCACACTCCTTGCCACGGAATGTGTATTTCCGGCCCGCACTACGCTCTGAACCGAACAACAACAACTCATCGATGGGAAAATTTCTCTGGTCGAGCACACGGAGGAACTCCTGGCCCACGGCGCCACTTGCGCCTACAATTGCTACTTTCATATTGCTTTTTTTGATTATGGAATATCATTTAGGGGTCATTGATGATATTGCCCTTTCAGGGCGTCATTTTATGTCTGACATATACCCTGGGCGTTGCCCTGGGCTGTGAGATATTGCCCTTTCATGGCGCAAGTGCCATTGATGAAGCCAGCCTTTCAGGGCGCGAAAAAGTGAAAACCTTAAAAAATCGG
>CAMOWU010000014.1 GCA_946628545.1 uncultured Bacteroides sp.
ACCCGCGACCCCCAGCTTGGAAGGCTAGTGCTCTATCAACTGAGCTACTTCCGCATTGTTTTCGTTTTCCGACTTGGTTTGGTGGGCACAGATGGATTCGAACCACCGAAGGCGAAAGCCAGCAGATTTACAGTCTGCCCCATTTGGCCACTCTGGAATATGCCCATTGCTTTTTCCGGCAAAAAGTGATCCGTATAGGATTCAAACCTATAACCTCTTGATCCGTAGTCAAGTGCTCTATTCAGTTGAGCTAACGGACCTTTTTCCGAATGAGAAGTGGGCGCTGACGGATTCGAACCGCCGACCCTCTGCTTGTAAGGCAGACGCTCTAAACCAGCTGAGCTAAGCGCCCTCATTCCCAAAAGCGAGTGCAAAGTTACGACTACTTTTTGTAATATCCAAATTTTTCGAGATAAAAATTTCAACTATTTTTCCAAATAGCTGATAATCAGTGATAAAAATTTTCATCAGAAATGCGTACATTTCTTCTTCATAGTTCTTTTTGAGACTTTACAGACTTTTCTTTATGATTGGTGTCTGAACAATTGATGACCGTCGCATTCCATTTTTTCGGCTCCTACAAGATGACTTTTGATGACATCGTCCTCGAGACTGTGGTATTTCAAAGAAGAAGAATTGGGAAAGCGGTTGAAATAGATATCATTGCTCATGTAGAGTTGGACATCAGAAACCTGTGGAGAAGCCATGACACCATTGTAGTATTTAAGGATACTAGGCAGGACTCTGGGCAGAACCTTGATGCCCTTTTTCCCGTCGGAAAGGGTGAGCACGGCTATGACGTGCCAATGCGGACGAGTGTCGTAAGCCCCTTCCCTTTCTTCCTTGGTGCTTTTGTGTGATATGGTGATGTTTCGTCCGAAAGTGGCGTTGATTCTGTTCATCATATCTTGGAAGAGTATTCCGTGGGTAGAGGTGTCTGTGAATTGGTTGGAGTCAATATAATAATGTATCATCTCGTGGATGACAATATCCTCGAGTTCCCTCTCAGGCAGATCCACCACTTGGCTCAGACGGATGCGGAAATCCGTTTTCTGTTTTTTCCCGCCAGGCAAAGCTACTATTCTATAGACGCATTGGCCCAGCGAACGTCGGGCATTACTCATCTCTATAGGCACCGGGGGCAGTTTGCCTCCAAAACAGAGTTTGTTGAAATGATTGAAAGTCCTGACGGCGAATGGATGGTTGAATATCATTTCTATGATAATGAATAGTTGAATTGTAATTGAAAAAGCATATAAAACGATAAGCGAAATTACAAAATTTTGAGGAAAAAAGCGACTTCCATCAGTTATCTTTCCTCACTCGGGGATTTATTACCTACAAATCAATGGCTCACAGCTCGATTTGCAAAATCTATCCTCATTTTTGCACGGCTTCTTGACCGTTTTTATTCTCCAGCACTCTGATTTGAGTCTTTCTGTTTGGCATTTTAACAGCTTTGAGCTACCTTTGCGTAAAATAACGCCTTTATGCAAAAGATCTTGTCCTTCTTTTTGACCTTGATGACTACAGTTGTCTCACTTGCCAACCCTGTCGATGATATTCTGGAACGTATTGACGCTGGTGCCTCTCACAAGTTCAAGACACAACTTGTCAGAAGTGACCGCGATTTCTTCGAACTCGACCAAAGCGGTTGTCGAGTCGTGGTCAGAGGCAACACTTGGGTCAACATCGCAACTGGCATCAACTGGTACCTGAAATACCATGCAGGTATTCATCTCTCGTGGAACAGCATGAAGGCTGACTTGCCCGAAACGCTACCGCCCGTGGTGAAACCTGAGCGCCACGAGACCGACCTCACCCTCCGTTATGACTTCAATTATTGCACGTTTTCATATTCCATGGCTTTTTGGGATTGGGCACGTTGGCAACAAGAAATAGACTGGATGGCCCTACACGGAGTGAATATGCCCTTGGCGATTGTCGGCGAGGAATGTGTCTGGCGCAACCTGCTATTGAAACTCGGGTACAGTGAGGATGAAGTTGGCCGATTCATAGCAGGCCCAGGCTTTCTTGCCTGGTGGGAGATGAACAACTTGGAGGGTTGGGGTGGTCCCCTACCCCAGTCATGGTACGAAAGACAGGAGAAATTGCAACGCCAGATTCTCGGCCGCATGCGGCAACTGGGCATGCGCCCCGTGCTTCCCGGTTATTCAGGCATGGTGCCACATGACGCACGGGAGAAACTCGGTATCAATGTAGCAGACGCAGGGTTATGGAACGGTTTTCAGCGTCCTGCCAACCTTTTGCCCACAGACCCACGGTTTGATGAAATAGCAGGCCTATATTACGACGAACTCACACGGCTTTTTGGCAAAGCCGACTATTATTCGATGGATCCCTTCCATGAGAGCGGCGACGACAGCAACATCAACTACGCCGAAGCGGCAAGGGCTTTGCTCAGGACGATGAGGAAAGCGAATCCCAAAGCAGTCTGGGTGGTGCAGGGATGGACAGAAAATCCTCGACCACAGATGCTTCATGCCCTCGACGAAGGCGACATCATCGTCCTCGACCTTTTCAGCGAATGCCGCCCCATGTGGGGCGCTCCTTCTGTTTGGCGACGTGAGAATGGCTATGAAGGGCACCAGTGGCTATTCTGCCTTCTTGAGAATTTTGGCGCGAATGTGGGATTGCACGGGCGCATGGACCAGCTCATCGACAATTTCCAGCTGGCACAATCACCTCGCTTTTGCCATGACCTCAAGGGGACAGGTTTCACGATGGAAGGGTCGGAGAACAACCCCGTGATGTTCGAGCTGATGAGCGAGCTACCTTGGCGCAAGGAACAGGTGACCAAGGAGCAATGGCTTGAGGAATACGTCAAGGCGCGCTATGGCATAGACAACCCCACAGTCCATCAAGCATGGCAAATCCTTGCCGGCAGCATCTATAATTGCCCGTTAGGCAACAACCAACAAGGACCTCACGAAAGCATTTTCTGCGGCAGGCCTTCACTCAACACATTCCAAGCCTCCAGCTGGTCAAAGATGCGCAACTACTACGACCCAGAATCCACCCTTGAGGCCGCACGTCTCATGGTGTCTGTGGCAGACCTATATAAGGGCAACAACAATTTTGAATATGACCTCGTGGATATCACCCGACAGGCCATAGCCGATCAGGCCCGTGTATTGTATCATCGCGTCATTGCCGACTACAAGTCGTTCTCAAGAAAAGCTTTTGAAACCGATTCGCAGCATTTCCTTGACTTACTGATGATGCAGGACGAGCTTCTTGGTACGCGCAAGGAATTCAGGGTTGGCAACCGCCTCCAGCAAGCCCGCAAATGTGGCACCACTGCACAGGAAAGCGATCTCTATGAGTGGAATGCCCGAGTGCAAATAACGACTTGGGGCAACCGTTACTGCGCTGACACAGGTGGGTTGCGCGACTATGCCCATAAGGAATGGCAGGGACTTCTTGCCGATTTCTATGCGAAAAGATGGGAAACTTATTTCCAGCTACTTGCTAATGAAATGGATGCAATTTCACGTCCTATGCCCGAAATGCTTGGTTCAGGGCAATACAGCAACAAGACCTCGGATGAACTCTTTCGGATGGCGCTGCCTCACGAAATAGGCGTGGATTGGTATGCCATTGAGGAGCCATGGACCCTGCAGCACAACCACTATGACGCCACACCCGTTGGCGACCCAATTGACAAGGCACATAAAGCCATGCGCCTGCTTACAGAGATCACTCAAACCCAATGATAATGCCCAAGCGATTACTTTCCCTCGACATTCTCCGTGGCATTACAGTGGCGGGAATGATTCTGGTCAACAATGGCTATAACCAGTCGTTCGAGATGCTTCAGCACTCGAAATGGAATGGTCTGACCCCCTGCGACCTTGTCTTTCCTTTTTTCCTCTTCATCATGGGAGTCACCACGTACCTGTCGCTTTCTAAAAGCGGATTCAAAAAGTCCCCGCCCGTCATTTGGAAGGTCATTCGCCGCACCCTTCTTCTTTTCTCCATTGGTCTGGCCATCAATTGGCTTGACCATGCGATTGAAGGAGACCTCCTCTGTTTCGGGCATCTGCGTGTGTGGGCTGTCTTGCAACGCATAGCCCTCTGCTATGGCATCGTGTCGATCTTCGCATTGACCATTAACCATAGATGGATTGTGCCCACTATCATTGCGCTGCTGGTGGCATATACCATTATTCTTCTATGGGGCAACGGATATTCGGAGGATGAATCCAACATCCTTGCCCGCATCGATCGCAGTCTCTTTGGCTACGAACACCTCTATCATAAAAGCCCAGTGGATCCCGAGGGCCTGCTTGGCACCATTCCTTCTGTTGCCCATGTGCTCGTTGGTTTTTACTGTGGGCGGCTCATCAAGCAGCGCGAGGCGGTCGCGGACAAAGTGTTGGCGCTGTTCTTCCTTGGTGCCACACTATCGCTGAGCAGCTATCTGCTCTCTTACGGCCTTCCATTGAACAAGCGTATTTGGAGTCCCAGTTATGTGATGGTGACTTGCGGCATGGCCGCTTCCTTATTGGCATTGCTGATGACCATCATCGACATTCACGGTCAGCGCCGATGGGCTACCGTCTTCCATGTCTTCGGCATCAATCCCCTTTTCCTGTATGTGGCCAGCGAGGTCTTCGCCATCCTATTCAGTGCGTGGGGAGTTAGCGAGACCGTTTACGAGGCCATCCACTCCGTTGTCATTCATCCTCAGTCAGCCTCGCTCTGCTATGCGCTGTCCTTCGTGGCCTTCAACTTCCTCCTGGGCTATATCCTCTACCGACTACACCTATACATCAAATTGTAACGTATTTCTCACAAAACATTTATAACAAGATGAAAAAGAACAGATTTCACGCCTCGTGTCTCGCCTTAGGAGCTAAGTGCAAGACCTGTCTACTTGCCCCTGCTTTCGCAGTGGCTATGTCGCTAACCCTTTTTCCATCCTCTTCTTGGGCTCAGGAAGAAAACGGTTTCGCTAAAATCAATGTGGTGGAAGACTTCGCCGACAACGGCTTTCAATGGTTCCGCGACGCACAACTGCTTTGTGCCGGCAACCAAGAGTCGAGCAATGCCATGACCATCGGTTGGGGCGGCATCGGCACACTCTGGGGTCGCACAGCCATGACTGTTTATGTAGCGGAAAAACGCTACACAAAGAGTTTCATGGACAATTCACAGTACTTTACGGTCATGTCGTTTGATTTCACCCAGGGCAAGATCCTGGACTATATGGGCCGAAATAGTGGGCGCGATGGTGACAAAGCCAAAGCCCTTGGCTTACACACGGCCTACACTGCCAACGGGACTCCTTATTATACCGAAGCGACTATGGTCATTGAGTGCAGACTGATGTATGCTGCTCCTTTCGACCCTAAGAACTTCAAGGACGATGTTCCGCAAAGAATGTACAGCAACTTCCCCGCTGGTGTTCACACCGAGTATATCGGAGAGGTAGTCGGAGCATGGGTGAAAGGCAGTCCCACTAATGCCACTATCAATTCGATGATGGAGCGCCGATCCATCAGAAAGTACAAGGACACTCCCGTGGAACACGCCAAACTCGAGCAGATTGCGCTCTGCGGCATCAACGCTCCAAGCGGCATGAACCAACAGCCCTGGGAGATACGCGTGGTGGAAGACTACTCATTCATCCAGGAACTGACCGACATCTACAAGAAGGCCCATGCCGAGGAAGTCAATCGCGATGCTGGCTTCAAGAACATGTTCCGCAATGCTCCCAACATCATTTGTGTGGCCACCCCCAAAGGACGTGGACAACTCGATGCGGGAATGTTGGCAGAGAACATGATGGTGGCAGCTCAGTCGCTCGGACTGGGTACATGCTGCCTTGGTGGACCAGTGCGTTTCCTTCTTTCCTCTCCTGACGCCAAGCCTTATCTTGACCGACTGGGGTTCAGCCCAGACTTCGAATTGCTATACATCCTCGCTGTCGGCTATCCCGACGAATTCCCTGATGCCAAACCACGCGACGCAGCCAAAGTGAAATATATCAAATAGGCATTAGACACAAAACAAAAAAAGAGCGGCAAAGTATCGGATTGTTTGCCGCTCTTTTTTGTTCTTGTATAATTTCAGTACGGTTTTTATGTAATTCCGTGTCATCAAGCAGAAACTTATGCTCTGCTCTGTGCTTCACTGTGGGAAGTTAAAAAACACCCAATTTGCTTCTGTGTGCGCAAACAGAATTGACATAAATCAATAAAAAGGCATTTTTAGAGCAAAACAGCCCAAAAGTTTTGGGTACAGAGGAAAAGACTTCCTAATTTTGCAGCGAAAACGAAAATGAGGTAAAAAGTTTTTAGGATAGATGTAAAGACGTAAAGGCCGCCCGAGCCTCATAACAAAAGAAGACAGGGCAATGCCAGAACGCCAGTATTAATTAAAAAAAGATTGTTTTATGGAAATTCTCACAGTATTAGTAACAGTAGTGGTTGCCATCGCAACAGTTGCGAGCAATGTATCAATGTTCAAATAACACTGCAAGGATTGCAATCCACTCAAAAGCAAGCACAGGGCAGCTGGTTGCACTGGTCTAAACCTTTGCGAGACCATAGTTCCTGGCTTGAAGACTCTGATCAATAAGTAGAACAAAAACGGTGCATCTTTGATGCTCCGGATTCACAGCCGGATAATAAAAAGGAACAGAATAGAACAGAGGTTATCCCTGGCGGAATCGAAAAAAGAAAGGATTAAGAAGATGGAAACTATGACAATTATTCTTGGTGCCGTTATTGCTATTGCCGCAGTGGTAAGCAACTTCACCATTATCAAGTAAGAAAGAAGAGAAATAAGCGTTTTGTTAGTGTTATAAATGACGAGGAGGTTTGCCGATGAGGCAAGCCTCCTTTTTGTCATCATTAAATCGACGCTTATGCCATCCGCTTAGGAAATCAGAATAAGCAACCAGCACCTAAATACAGTTGTGGAAATGCGATATGTTGTGTTTTTAAGCCTCTGGCTGTGGCTGAGCAACGGTTTTCTTCATCAATTCGGTAATTTTCTCACCCATTAAAGACAAGCCACTGACAGTAGTGTCCTTAGCCATCACTCCAAAAGACTTTATGGCTTCCAGCATAGCACGCCGACGCACTTTCATGCCCTTTCTTCCCTCCAGTCCCTCCGCTCCCTCTTTGAGGTAAGCCATAGTGACATATCCTATGCGAAGTGTAAGCAGTGCATTGAGAGCACCATCGACAAGAGATGCTGGGACCATATTGAGAAATTTGAGTCCTGCCACAGAAGCAAGGAATTCTGATTCTGTCACCTTGGCACCATCGATTTCCACACCTCCTGCAAAAACGGTGTCAGCGGCTTCCTCTCCATCAAGTGAGGTAAGGTCGAAGTTTTCGAGCGAATTAGAAAGGTAGTAGCTGAAAAGGGAAGTGACAAGTATCCTGACATACTGTTTGAACAGTTGGGGATGCGTCGGTCTGTAACCAGAACAACGAATGAGATCGGCTATCATCCTGAGATTCACCACCATTGATATACCAGCGTCCAGTTTGCCATTCTGCGATATAGCGGTGAGCATGAACACAGTCTTTGCCCACTCGTTGATATGTGTTTTCACCCTGTCGTATCGTTGGTCCAGTTCCGTTTGGACGATACTACGGAGTTCTGTGACATCATAAAAGTTGTCGATGCGCTGCCTGAGCTCTTTCTTGTGTTCCTCTCGCTCGTTCTGAGGCAAATAGCCAAGGTGTTTGGAGAGCGACTTAGCAAACGACTTGAGTTCCTTTTTGGTCTGGTCGGTATCTCCCACATAAGCATCGGTGGAGAGTTTTGGAAATTCAGGAGTGGCATGTAAGCGAATCATCGGCCACAACAACAGGTAAAACAGCCCGAAAGCCACAAGACAGTAGAACCCCAGTTCCACCCACTGGTTTTGAGTGAGTTGATACAGTTTGTCTCCGATGGTGATGACGTTTCCCATAAGCAGGAGAACAACGAAACCTATGAGTATGAGTGCGATGATGATGAGATTTCGTTTCATATCAGATAATGATATTGGCTAGTTTCTGTTGGAGGTTTTCAAGTATAGAGAGTGATGTCCTCTCTTGTTCGGTGATGATTGCGTCGCACTGTGCCTTAAAGCCCTCTTTGATGTCAGTGAGATAGATTTGTGCCATACGCCGAACCTCGTCTTTGAGGAGCATTTTGAGGTTGGTCGTGTCTTTTTCGTTCTCATCGCCGTAGTACCATCTTTCCATGTTGGCGATGCTGTTGCGTACTGTTTCAGCTTTGTAGGAGTGTCCCACCACGAGGTCGGAAAGCCAGTCCCACCCAGAAGTTTTCATGAAACTTTTCACTCCATCGTCAGAGATGCTGTTGGCTGTTTGCGCAGTGACTTCCCTGAGTTCAGGAGTTTCTATGGGTTCGCTCAACACTGCATTCAGCCGTTCTGCGAACTCCCTTTGCTTGCCTTCAAAAGACCGGTAGAGTTTATCGGTGAGCGTTTCGTCCACATCGACGAGGAAAGACTCAAGGATTTGCCGCAGGCACTGGACGCACTCATCAGTAGTCATCGACTTATTCACCCTGCTCTTAGCTTGGCTCTTGAAGATAGACCTGTTGGCATCGGTGGAGACGTTTGCCACGACTTCGTCCATCTCCGCGGTGGTCACCCCCATTGTCTTATCGATGTTCGCCAGTTGACGGTCAAAAGCCTCCTGGTCATTATACTTGGTTTCAAGTGCTTTTTTTCGCTGCAAGATGAGTTTGATGAGGTCATCTCTGAGTTTGTCCGTTCGGTCAAGACACCTCTCCAACCTCAGACGGCTGATATTGGTGGTGATTTTGCGGTAAAGTCGTTCCTCTATTTCTTCAAACCTCCGATACTCAGCCTCCAGTTCATCGTCGAAAGTGTGGATGCAATCGGCAGTTTGATTCACGAAATCTGTGACCATACCGAGGTTGATGCAGCTGATGTAGTCGGGTTCGATATTGAATCCCTTCCCCTTAATTTCATCGTATTCACTTTTGCTTTGCCTTTCCACATCGCGCCTCCTTGACTCCTTATCTTTCCAGTAGGTGGAGTCGAATATGTTATGAATGAGATAGACAGGCACGGTACCATTGTATTCGCGCAGTTTGTCGAGGTATTCGTTTGATGTGACGTTGAATGCGGAAACAGAGCTGTGGACAAACAGGATGAGATCCACCCGCTTTGAAATAGCGTCGTAAAGCGAGTTGTTGAGATTGGCCTTGTTTCCATCAAATCCTGGCATATCGGCAATGAAGATTTTGCCTTGGTCAGTGCTTTTAAGGAGTTTGCTTCCAGTGGTAGTGATAGAGGTGATAATAGAATTGTCGCCTTTATTATATGATGGAGTGATATAGGCGTCGATATTGTCGTTGTTGAGCGGGTAGCTGACTTTTGTGAGATGTTCCCTGATTTCCTGTTCGTCGGGTATAATGCCTCTTAGTTTATCAATGATGAGATCGAGGTCTTTTTCCCTTCTGTCTTCTTTCTTGGCTGTATAGACCTCAATTGCACAGTCCTCTTCATTATCTACACTTGAGATAATGGAAGGTCTGACAGTACATTCAAGTTTGTCCGTAGGACTGACATAGCGGTGGGCAAGAAGGTTGACGAGGGTCGATTTCCCAGATTTCACAGGCCCCACAACGAGCATAATGAAAGAACCGTTCTTGTACTCCATAGAACGGCGGTAAAGTCTGTTGAGGTTGGATTTCAACTCATCGTCACCCAGTTTGTCGGAAAAAGTGTTGACAAGTTCCTCCAACTGGCGCGATACTGCCTCCAGTTTTTTCTCATTGGCTGTTTCCATAGGTTACGCAAGAATATAAGGGATGGTCTATGTCTGTTCACTCTTCTTCCTCAGCCCAGAGATCGCCCCACTTTTCGTCACCTTCTTCACGATAGCGGCCTCTGGTATTGGAGAAATCATCTGATGGAGATGCCCATCCAATTACGTCGCAGACTCCACGCTCTAAACTTGTATGACAAATTGATGTTGAAGGGGGTGAATAGGTTTTCTTTTCTTCCATTGTTAGAAATTTGATTAATACAGTCTTTCGAAAAAATTAAGACAAAAGTAACCATTTTCTACGATGAAAGCAAAAAAAACTCGATTTTTCATCAACTATGTGATTATAAAAAGTGTTTTTATATTCCAGACGACAAAGTATGGGTCAAAATCAATTTTAAGGCTCGTTTTTTCAAAGGTACAACAAATTTGGACATCTATTCAGTGCAATAGATATCCAAAATTACGGCTCATAGTTTTTTGCTATAGACCATTCTTCAGAATGGATTACCATTCCTTATCCCAAATTTGTTCTCCTTGAGCATCAGTTTGATCGTTACGCTCGTTTGTGAAATCATCTCCAGGGCCCGTGGGATAAATCACTTCACAAAGATTATCGTACAACTGAGTTGAATACACCTGCGTCTTAGGAGCTTGATAAGCTTTCTTCATAATAACTAAAGAATTTTGTTGCGGCCAACGGAGCATGGTCTCTTGTTGGCGGTTTTATTATTCATTTCAATTCCCTATTTCTGCTTAATCAGTGCGCTATAATAAAATCTAACGGCTTGAGCAGACTGGGACTTATTATCAAGCGCAAAGTTAGAACTAATTTTTCTTTCTGCCAACACTTTTCGATGATTTTATTTAACATCTCGTTTTTTTGTGCCATAATCTAAAAACATTTTCAGTTAATCGCATTGTTTCGCATTTTATTTGTAACTTTGCCTAAAAGAAAAAAATGCCTATCAACTCACCTGATATGTCAGAGAAAGACAAAGAGGTAGAACTAAGCAGCGACAAGGAAATCCCCGCCGCTCAAAAGCCAGGAAGTAGAAGAGGATGGAAAATAGCCTTGTGGATTGTAGCAAGTCCGATCATACTGTTGGTCGTACTGGCTATTTTATTGTATCTACCTCCTGTACAGAAATGGGCTGTGAATGTGGTCTGCAACCATCTCACCGAGGAGTCGGGGCTAACGGTCCATGTTGACGACATCCACCTCAAGTTTCCGCTCACACTGACCGCTCACGGCCTGACCGCCATCCAGGGGGCAGACACCCTTATCACCGCAGAGTCCATGGACATGGATGTAAGTCTCAAGCCCCTTTTCAAAAAGCGTATTGAGCTTAACGGCCTTAAGCTCAACAATGCCAAAGTCGATACCGACGGGATGATTGACGCCGCCAACATCCGCGGTACCATCGGAGAACTCAGCATAGAGGCACGCGACATAGACTTGAAGGCAGAGATAGCCAATGTGGACAAAGCCAAGCTCAGCAATTCCCGTCTCACCATCACTTTGGCAGACAGCGTACCCGAAGATACCTCCGAGGCCACAAGATGGCAAGCCAATTTGAAAAAAATCGCGATCCACAACTCCGACATTCATTTGAATCTTGCTCCAAGCACTGATTCCACCCGAGTCACAACCCACATCGGTGATGCCACCCTCAAGGGGCAGCTCCATCTCCATGAAGGTGATTTTCTATTCCATGATCTCGACCTCAGCAACAGCACAGCCAGTTATGACGTAGGCAACACTCCACGAGAGCCAGGCTTCGATCCTGCACACATCGGAGTAAGCGAACTCAACGGACGTCTTGACTCCGTGATCTATCGTGGTACAGGCGATCTGACTGTAGCTCTGAATCATCTGAATGGCAAGGAAGCATCCGGCATACAAGTAGATACGCTCAGCGGTGTTTTTTTGATGGACTCCACCAGCCTGCACACACGCCACCTGCGCATGCTCACCAGCGACTCCGACTTGCTCCTTGATGCCGACATGGACCTTGACGCCTTCGATTCAGGCTCAGATGGGACATTCAAAGCGAAATTGCGAGGTGTTGTCGGTAAGGACGATATTGTGACGCTCGCCCCTACCCTGCCTAATGACATCAAGAAAGCCTATCCCGCAACTCCTCTGAGAGTTGACGCCGACATCAAAGGCAACGCCGACGTGCTCACGATCAACGACCTCAAAACCAGCATGGATGGTAAATTCAGCCTCAACACCCGTGGTACGATTGACAGCTATATGGATCCCGAGTCTGATCTCTTCAGCATCAACACACCCTATTTGGAAGCCAAGGTACACGATCCCAAATTCGTCAGAGATTTCCTGCCCTCCGATCTGCAACAATCTCTGAAAGTACCCGCCAACAGCAGTATTACTACATCTTTCAGTATGAAAGGACAAGAATTGACTGCCAAAGGAGAGTTGAAAGACAAAGCCGGAACCACAAAATACGACATCGCCTACGACACATCTGACGACAGTTACGAAGCTGACATCACGGCAGTCAATCTCTGCCTGAACGATTATGTCAGTCTTGAAGAGCCATGTCGCCTTACCGGCCACATCCACGCAAAGGGTAAAGGCACCGATATTCTCTCTCCCAGTATGCAGACAGACATCAACGCTAATATCCAGAAAGGCAACTATGGGCAAATCGACCTGTCGGGCAGCAATCTCACAGCTAAGGTCGATAAGGGTGAACTTTACACCCACCTTGACTGCGACAACTCCCAAATGCACACTTCCCTGCGCCTCACCTCAGACATCAGAAGCGACAACATCAACGCCCGAGGACGCATCAGCCTGCATCGCTCCGACCTTCAAGCCATGGGCTTGAGTGAGGACCGTCTGCAAGTCATGGCCATCAGCGACTTCAACTTCAGCACCGACCTGAAAAAAGCCTACAGCTTTGAAGGTATGGCCGACAGCCTCTTCATCGTGATGGCCGACGACACCATCAGTTCAGGTCAGATTTACCTTGATGGTTGGACCGACCGCGACACCACCAATGCAGAAGTCACCACTCATGGAGTAAGCATGCACTTCCGCTCGTCGGCCAACGCCCTCGAACTGGGCGAGAAGTATATGAAGGTGGCAAGCATCATGGGCAAGCAGTTCGAGAAGCGCGACATCGACCTCAACTATGCCAAGCAATTCCTGCCTATCTCCACGATAGACCTCAGCCTCAACAACGACAATGCCGTAGCGCAGTTTCTCAAGATCCAAGGAGTGAAATACGACGACATCCAGGGGCATTTCTCCACATCTCCAGAAATCGGGCTTCAAGGCAACGGACATATCAACAAACTGAAGGTGAAGAAAGACAGTGTTGTCATCGACCGCATTGATCTCAATATCCTTCAGGACAGTACCCGTCTGACCTACGATGTCAGCCTGTCCACAGGCCAACAATTACGTCATCCTGGATTCTCAGGCTCCCTTAAAGGCTACATTGAGAACTTCTCCGCCGACACCCATCTGACCTTCTACAACGACAAAGGCCGCACAGGCATCGACCTTGGTATCCATGCCTTAGCCACCGACACGGCAGGCTACTTCCGCTTCTATCCAGAGGAGCCAGTTCTTGGTTTCCGCAAGTTCAAAGTCAACAGTGATAATTACCTCCTGCTCAAGAAAAAGAACAAAGCCTATGCCGACATCCACCTTTCCTCCGACAACGGCACCCGCATTGACCTCGTAGCCAATCCCGACGCATCTGCCGAGCAAGACATGAACATCAACATCGAGAATTTCGGTATCGGTCAGTTGCTCTCAGTGCTGCCCATGGCCCCAGAGATGGACGGCAGCCTCAACATCAAAGCCAACTACCGCCAGGAGGATGGCAACTACAAGGTGGAAGGCGATGTTACGGCCAATGACTTCGTGTATGGCAATACCAGGATAGGACGTGTAGCCTCCAGCGTCAGTTACGTGCCCGATGGTCCTGGTCGTCATTTACTCAAAGGATCCATCAGCCACGACAGTCTTTCAGTAGCTCAATACGATGGTTACTATATCGACAACGGAGAATTTGGCATCAACGCAAACCTCAATCAGGTTCCTCTAAGCATGTCAGCCCCGTTCTTGCCCGACGAGCAGATTATTGCGCTTGATGGACACATAGGTGGCAAGGTGAGTGCAGAAGGCAACACCGACAAATTCAGTGTGAACGGAGAATTACTACCTCAAGGCATGGTTGCTCGCTCGCAGATGTATGGTGTAAAACTGAGGTTCGAAGACAAGCCGTTGAGCATCCAAGACAGCCGTTTGTCGTTTGAGAGGTTCAATGTTTACGGCTACGACGACACACCTCTCAGTTTGACTGGTTTTGTGGATTTTTCCGATTTCGACAAACTCAGCTTCAGTCTCAGCGCCTACGGCCGCGACTTCGCTCTTGTCGATGCTCCCCGTTCCAGCAAGTCGGTGGTCTTCGGCAAAGTCAATGCCGACCTCTTCGCCAGGATTGTCGGTGAGCCCAACAACGTATCGATCCGCGGTCTGATCAACGTGCTTGACAAGACCGACATGACCTACCTCATCAAAGACACCCCATTGACCGTTGAAGACCGCCTGAGCGACCTTGTGACTTTCGTTGATTTCAGTGCTCCCCCTCCAGAGGACATCGAGGTGCTGAAGAAAAGCATCATGGGTATCGACATGCGCCTGAACCTCAACATCAACGAAGGCTCTCGTCTTCGTAGCGAGTTCAGTTCCGACCGCCAGAGCTACATCAACCTTGACGGTGAGGGTCAGATTCTGATGATATACACCCCCGAAGGAGTGTTCCAGCTTCAAGGCCGCTATACGCTGAACAATGGCGAGATGAAATACGAGTTGCCAGTGATTCCCCTCAAGACCTTCACGATCCAGAACGGCAGTTATGTGGAATTCACAGGTGCACCGCTGAACCCCACCCTCAACATCACGGCAACAGAGCGCACCAGGGCTGCTGTGAGCGATGCCAATGGTGGCAGTCGTAGCGTGGCATTCGATGTAGGATTGAAGATCAGCAACACCCTTCAGAACATGGGGCTTGCCTTTACCATCGAAGCCCCCGAGGACATGAGTGTTCAGAACGAGCTCGCCTCGATGTCGGCCGAGGACAAGAACAAGCTTGCAGTGGCGATGCTCGCCACTGGCATGTACCTTTCCGGCAGCAACTCCACAGGCTTCTCTTCCTCCAATGCCCTCAACAACTTCCTTCAGTCCGAGATCAACAACATCGCCGGCGACGCCTTCAGTTCGATTGTAGATATCAACGTTGGTATCGACCAATCTCAGAATATGCGTGGCGAGACCCACACCGACTATTCTTTCAAGTTCTCCAAACGTTTCTTCAGCGACCGTTTGAGCGTGGTGATAGGAGGCAAGGTAAGTGCCGACAACAATTCCGACTACCAAGGTTCCGGAACCTATATTGATGACGTATCACTGGAGTGGCGTCTGAACAAGGGCAACTCCCGCTATATACGTCTCTACCACGACCGCAACTTCGACAATCTCCTTGAGGGAGAGTTGATAGAGAACGGTGCTGGTTTCATTCTGCGCAAACGGGTGGACCACCTCTCTGAGCTATTTCTCTTCAAGCGGCAGACCAAGGAAGAACCGTCCTATCCACGTCGCCGCCCAGGGGACAACAGTTCGGTGCCTGCTGACAGTACCTCTACATCCGTTCCTCGAAGTCCATCTTCAAACGACAGTAGTCCAGCATCCCCATCTCGAAGCACCGCTCCATCCGATAGTATATCGACCAACAACGACGAGAAATGATCAAGCATAATCACATACTCTTGGCTTTGGCCACATCAATCCTACTTTTGGCTTGCTCCACGACCAGCAACCTTCCAGAGGATGAGTACCTCTACGACGGTATCAAGAAGGTGACTATCGAGGGCGATAAGTCAGCAGAGTTCAATGCAGAGGCCATCACCGAGATGAAGGCAGCGTTAGCCTACGCCCCCAACAATTCTTTCATGGGCAGTTCCTATTATCGTTTTCCTTTGCCCATCGGCTTATGGGTTCACAACAGTCTGGTCAACAAAGATCGTAATGGCTTTGAGAACTGGGTTTACAATTCCTTTGGTCGCACCCCCGTGACCATTTCGGCAGTGAACCCCACCACACGTGCAAGAGTGGCAGAGAACACTTTGAAGAACTATGGTTATTTCAACGCTGAAGTGAATCACAAATTGGTGGGACAGAAAGACCCCCGGAAGCAGAAAATCAGCTACGACGTGAAACTGGGCGAAGCCTACCACCTCGACTCGGTGAAATACGGTTTCAGGGGATTGGAGGACAGTATTGTACAGGCCAACTGGAAAGACCGCAAGTTCAAACGCGGCGACCAGTTCAATGTGACCAAGCTTGAGGAAGAGCGTCAGCGCATTGTGAACGACTTCCGCAACAACGGTCTCTTCAGCTATCGCCCTGAGTACATCACCTACCTTGCCGACTCCATCAAGACCCCTAAGAAAGTGTGGTTGGTGGTTGTTCCAGACCTTTCTGTTCCGGAGAAAGCCCACCGACAATACACCATAGGCAATCTGACAATGGCCATTCGCAAAAGCGGTTCCTACCAGCAGCTGACCGACACTTTCCGTCGTCGCACGTTCACCATGCTCTACAACGGCGATAAACGTCCCATCTCTCCCATGGCTGTTTTCCGCAACATGAGTTTCCGTCGCGGCCAGCTTTTCAGCCAGAAGAATTTCGACAGTTCCTTGCGTGGTATCACCGGCATGGGGCTGTTCCGCAATGTCCAGTTCTCCTATACCCCTCGCGACACAACCGACACTTGTTCCGTCATAGACATCCGTCTCGACGCCACGATGGACAAGCTCATCGACAGCGAATTTGGCTTCAACATCACCCAGAAGAGCAACGCACAGATAGGTCCGAATGCCACTTGGTCGATTACCAAGCGCAACGCCTTCGGTCATGCCGAGACTTTCATCATCAAGCTCAAGGGAGCCTATGAATGGCAGACAGGCAAGCGTCGCCGCAATAATGACGGTACCCGCATCGACTCCTACGAATGGGGCATAGAGGCTTCTCTGACCTATCCTCGCATCATGTTCCCCTGGCTCAACAGGGCGATACTCCGTTACCCAGCCACTACCACCTTCAAGTTTTCCATCGACCAGTTGCGCCGTTCAGGCTACTACAATCTGCTGTCGATGAACACCAGTGTAAACTATTTCATCCAGGGCTCTCGCTACATTTCGCACTCCATCACTCCATTCATGGTGACTCAGAACAAGTTGATCTACTCATCAGAGAAATTCGACTCCATCGCGAGCAAGAACCAAGCCCTCTTTGTGACAGTCCGCGACCAGTTGATTCCCGCCATGCAGTACACGTACAGGTTCGACAACACATTTTCGAAGACCCGTCGTTCCACTGTTCTTTTTGAGGCATCGATAAAAGAAGCCGGCAACTTGACCAGCGCTATTTCCACCCTTTTTGGCAAGCGTTTCGACGAGCGCGACAAGATGCTCCTTCGCACTCCTTACTCTCAGTTCACGAAGCTCACCTTGGACCTACGTCGCTACATCCACTTGTCTGACCATTCCCAGCTGGCCCTTCGTCTGTTCACTGGTGCTATTTGGAGCTATGGAAACTCCACTGTAGCCCCTTACACCGAGCAGTTCTATGTAGGTGGTGCCAACGACATCAGAGCATTCACTGTCCGTTCTATTGGTCCTGGCCGTTATTATGACTACGATAATAAAGGCACCTACCTTGATCAGGCTGGTGACTTCAAGCTGGAATTCAATGCCGAATACCGATTCCGCTGGGTGAGCAATTTCTATGGTGCCGTTTTCCTCGACGCTGGTAATGTGTGGCTGATGCGTGGCGACGATGGTCATCCTGGCGGTGAGATTACCCGTTCGAAGTTTTTCAAAGACATTGCCTTGGGCACAGGCTTCGGTGTTCGTTACGACTTGGAGTTTCTCATCCTCCGCTTGGACTGGGGTATAGGAATCCACGCCCCTTACGACACTGGCAAACGCGGCTACTACAACATCCCGAAGTTTTGGAAAGGCACGGGCATCCACTTCGCCGTAGGATATCCTTTCTGAGCCCCTTTTGAACCCAAAAACGTCCCATGCCGCATTACGGCATGGGACATTTTGGGTTTCAACATTCTCCCCCCTGTCATTCATCCATTGGGGCACCGATTTCAGAGAAGCTTTATCACTGTTTCCACCATAGTTTTTTCATCGAATCTTTTAGAGCATCCCAAAGCATTGGCAGACAATCGTTTATACAGATTTCTATCATTAAGCATAAGGTCGATATGTTCAGCGATTTTGTCCAGATTCTGCACATCGATTTTATATCCATTCCATCCATCCTCCACCATTTCCGCAATTCCCCCTACAGTAGGCACGATGACAGGCAGTCCGGTGCTCATAGCCTCCAACGCAGTCAGTCCGAAAGTCTCAACAAACAAGTTTTTGTGAGAAAGATTCAAGACGATAGATGCCTTGTTGTAGAGTGGCGCCACATCCTCAACCCTCGACATGAGAGTCAAGTTCTCCGTTATCTTTAGCTTCTCGTTAATGATGAAATGTTTGATTTCATCTGCCGAGTTGTTCAAGACCAAGCGGAACTGGTATTCTGGAAGCATTTCAGCCAGTGTGATGAACTCCTTGGTTCCCTTGTAGAGTTTGAGTGTCGCCAACATCAGTATGGTTTTATAGCCGTAAGTTCTGTCAGCGTCGGGGTGTACTCGCTGTAGGAATCTTTCATCCAAGGCGTTGGGTATCACCAGAACGTTCTTTTCCATTTTGAGCATTGTCCGTTGGTATTCGGACACACAGATGATTTTGGAAGCCAACATTTTCATAGCCCTTGCCAACATACGGTAAGCCGTGCTCTTGACGAAAGCATTTTCATGGTAATGATACACCACTTTTTTACCCATAAGCCTTCCAGCAAGAGCTGGTCCGATGGGTAGCAAAGTGTTGACGTAGAAAGTGTTTTTGGTGAAAATATATCTGAAGGCGAAGAAGAATGTGTATATTTGAACAGCCACATATCGTAATCCTGTCAGCAATTTGTTTTGCGAGAAATGATAGTTATAGTGGTGTATTTTCATATTAGGGTACGAGCTGATATCCTCAAGCACGCCTCCTTGTGAGGAGATAAGATCGACTTTGTATCCTCTTTTCAGTATTCCCTCCAGTACCCGTTTGAGCACCATTGGGCTTCCACTGAAATCGTTCAATAGATGGAAACAGATGATGTGTTTCATGTATTCATTTGTTTATTAGTAAATATCAATAATTCAATCCAGATTTTCATGCAAGAATTCATGGCCTCGTCATATATGCCTTTTTCCCGCAGTGTGTATCGCGCTATGATGTCGATGAGATACATCTGAAGCGACTCTGGCTCCGCCCATTTTTCATCACTTCTCAAAGTATTGATGATTTGCTCAGCATTCAGATGCTGTTCAAAAATAGCTGTTTGTGTGAAGAAATGACATTTGTCTAGTCCTTTGGGATAAGTGAGGTGGGCATACTCCCAGTCAAAGACAAACAATCTGCCGTTTTCGACAAACATATTCCAAGGCGTGAAGTCTCCATGACAGGCAACAGTCTCCACTTCTGCCCCTTGATATCTCTCCAACAATTGATCCACCAGCGTGATGTAGAGGTCTCTGTCAATAGAGTTTGTCAACCAGTGCTGTTGTCTCCTGACGTTCTGCAGAGTAGCGTAGAAGTCAGTATTCTCGAATCTCGTTTTCTTGCTTGTAGCTTTATAGAGTTGATTGACGAAAGCTTCGGTCAAGTCGTTCCATTGGTGTAGAGGTTGGGAATTCAGCGTTTTGTCGGTTGTTTGCACAAACAAATATTGTCCATTTGTCAAGCATTTGTTCATCAAGCATTTAGGCGCCCCTTTCACTTTCATCCTGTCCAATTCTTGCAGGACAATCTGCTCCTGCTTGAAAAGTTCGCTTACCTCCTTCTTTTCCGTCAGTCTGCAATAGCCCAGTATGTGCTGTTTGTGATAGACTTGTATGGTGGTTTTCTGATGAACAGAAGGTGTTCCGTAGAAGAAGGCAAAATCGAGTTCTTGATTGTTGAAGAGTCTCTGACACTCCCTTTTGAGTTCATCAGCAATCTGGATGTCCACCAATTCCGCATGCGCCAACCTTCTGGCAAGTGGTATCATGTGCACGCAGGAAAAGAGTCTTTTCAGCATTTTCCCCTTCCATCCGCTGGGTTGGTATAGAGCGAATGCCGTCGGAAGACTTCCTGAGGGTAAGTCCCAGACCTTGTTGTCAGCATTCGTTATTCTGTAGTAGCGCATGGTATTGATGGCTGCAGACCGCATTGGTGCTGCGTCAATGTGTTGATTTTGCGAGAAAGCAGCCCATTGTATTCCAACAAGCTGCTTTCTCCCCTTATTTATTCAGTTAGACAGTATTCTTTGCTTTATGTTCGCTTATTTCACCTCTGAGATGATTACAGAACGTGAGAGCTGTGGATCGTCGTAGAACATATTCTCCACTCCACCCTTGTCGTCGAGAACGATTTGCGAAGCTGGAACTCCAAACTCTTCAGTCAGGATTCTGAACACGTTCTTTGCACGGTTCTTAGCGAGGTATTCGTTACGTTTCACGCTACCCGTGTATTTGTCGGCATAACCCACAACATTGTACTTCTTGTCGGGTGTAGCTTTCATCATTTCAGCAACCGTCTTGAGGTTGACGAGCTCTCTGTTCTGCACATTTGTCTTGTCGATTTTGAAGTTGACGAGGTATGGGAATGTGATGACTTCCTTTCCTGTGTCATACTTTCTGTTGCGCAGTTCGTTGTTCTCGTTTCTGAGTTTGTTGATTTCGTTGTTGAGTCGGTTGATTTCGGTTTTGTCCTCGTAGAATTCTCTGACGCTCTTGCTCTTGTCCCATCCCTGCTTGCCGATGCGGTATGTGAGTCCAAGAGTCACACCAGCCATTCCGTCGAAGTCCTCGTTCTGTCCGTCCTGTCCATTGATGGTCCATCCTGAGATTTCTCCATCGACATCGTCGTCGAAGATGCTTCCTCTAAAAGTGAGGTTGAGGTCCCATCTGCTGGCCAGTCTGAACTTGTTGATCAATCCAGCGTGGAAAGACACGCTGTTTGATTTGTTGTCATCATGTCCGTAGCTGTGGAAATAACCTACTCCTACGTATGGGATGAGGTTGTAGAAGCGTTTTTCGTTGTATCCGCAGAGCAGGTTGCTGAGGTTGAAGAGCACATCAGCGTGGAAGTTGAAGAATTCTGCGTCCTGCTTGTAGAGTGTAGCATTGCCCTCATACTTTTTTCTGAGTTCAGCGCGTTCGTTAGTTTTCCAGTGGGCAGCCTGATATGCGTCCATGTATGTACCTTTCAGCTTGAAGCCCGAGTAAGACACTTGCACACCGATTCCAGGCGTGAACCATTTACCGACGCTTGCATCGATAGCAGGAGCAATTCTGTCTCCGAACTTCATGTACTTGTCAAGGTCGCCGAGGAATATCTGTGCACCTCCATTAGCGTTGATGAACCAGTTGTTCCAGAATCGGTTGGTAACAACCTTGTACTTATCTTGACTCACGGTAGTTTCGATTCTGCCATTGGCAGTTTCTTCTACTGTAGTCACCACTTGTGAATCCTGTGCCACAGCATTCAACGTCATTGCAGAAACAGCAATGAAAGAGAGTAAGAACTTTCTCATAAATAGTACTATTTTTTACTTATTCAATCTTCTTTTTCCACGAGGTTGATTATGCCTATAAACATAAATGTCATTCAGGGTTTTACCTTCGTTCTGTCATTCCAGTCCTCATAAGCTTTTGTGATGACATCTCGGATATCAGCTCCATGTTTTTCCCAGCTCAACTGCTTGGCCACGCTCATGGCATTTTCACCAAAATCCTTCCTTAGTTCTGTTTTAGTAAGCATCAGCATTCCTGTTTTCAGCTTATCTATCACCTCTCTTCGGTTTGTCAATTCAATCACCACCGCAAAGCTGTCGTCGAAATATCTGCTGTATCCTCCAGTATCGATACAGACTATAGGCTTTCCCATCGCCATGGCATCGAATGCCACAGTCACGCTTCCTTCTTTGAGGCTTGCATTGACCACCACGTCACTTTCCTCCATTAGTTGTTGGTAGATGTCGATAGTCACTTCCCCTTTGAGTGTCACGCAATCACAGAGTTTTTTCTGTGCGATGATTTTTTCCAGTTGATTTCGTTCACTTCCCTCCCCTAATATGCAAAGGGTTGTGTTCTCATTCTGTTCGTGCACTTTTTCAAAAGCCTCAATGACGAGATCGAATCCTCTCCAGGCATCCAGCCTACCGACAGAAATGAATCGTGTATGATGAGACGGACTAATTGCAAAAGTATAATTTTTTTTGTATTCAGGTGCAACATCCGTAAACAAAATTTTGTTTTTATTAGAAAAAAAGCTGATTATTTTCAAAGTTTCCTTAGTTTTGCACAATATAAGGTCTGCATTTTGCACTTTTTTCCTCAGTCCAATGTTCCATTTAGCCGTATTTGCCATCATGCGTCTGATGGCTTCAATCAGTTTCCATTTCCATGAATAGTGTTTTGTGAAATCTTTCGGTATGGACTCCAATCCTCCGATAGGTCCCCAGATGAAGCATTGTTGTTGTCCGTATTTGCTGACTCTCCAAATTGCATTTCCATAAGTGAGGTGGTGAAACACCTGGATGTTCTCTTGCTTCATGGTCCTTTCGACGATTTTGTTGGTCATGATCTGCCAGATGTTGTAGTATGTCCTCACTCCTCTGAGTCCCTTTTTCCAGAAACGAGCCCATTTGGGTAGGTCGTAGTACAGGAAATGAATGTTGTTGTCTTGTGGATGCTCCTTCATCCACGTTTCGATGCGCTGCCGGTTGCTCTCCCTTGTCATCACCCACAGTTCGAAGTATTTTGCCATCTCGATGACCCAATGCCAGCCCACTCCGATTTCGCTGCCGAGTCCAGGCTCACAAGCGTAGGCTGAGACAAAAACTTTCAATTTATTATCAGGACACAAATTATTCATGGATGTTATTTATGCAAACAACTTTGAGCTCCTATATTACAAACGTGTAATTTATTGATTGACTGTGGCGGACGCGACACGTCGCGTCCCTACATGTGAACAGAATAGTTACTCTGAACGACTTTGCACAAGTGTGTTTTTTAGTGTTGTAGTCGCATGAGGTTTTTGCGGTGCTGCGAGTCGAAGACATGCTGTAGTATGTTGTTGACAGCGTGGTCGGGTGTTGTTTCATTCAGTACCTTGAGGTATCCCTTCTTATTGTCCAGGAAATCGATTTTATTGTTGATTTGCTCCACCTCTTCCCTGAGCAGTTCGCCTTTTCTGTTGAGGATGGTGTCGGTGGATGCTGTGAGCAAGATATTGTAGTCGAGTGATGGTATGAATATTTTCGCGAACCGGTAGAGGAAGTTAGTAGGCAGGTATATTCTGCTTCTCCTGCTGTCGCAGATGATGTCGGTGAAGTATCTGTCGAAAACCACCAGCCTTGTGATTCTGGTATGCACCTTGACTCTGATGAAATACCCCAGGATGTAGTCCACTGTGTAATAGAGAAGTCTGAGCAGCGAGCTCAGTTTGCTTGTTTTTTTTCCTCTGTGCGGTTGTTCGTAGTTTCTGTCCACCTCTTTTTTCAGTCCTGCCGCCTGCGCCACATCCCCCAAGTTACCAAAGAGGGCAGGTCGGAAGTGCAGATAGACATGTGCCGTTTTGAAGACATCTCCCAGCCTATGCATCATCAGTTGGATGACAGTTGTCTTCCCAGCTCCGTCTGGTCCTGTGAATCCGATGGTGAATCCAGTGTTGGAGCATACGTAATTTCGCATGAACGTATAAAGGAAGCATCCCACATCCTTTGTCAGTCCCCATGGTCTTTTCTTGATGTTGTAAGCTATGGCTCTCCACAGCAGTTTTCTTCCCCCTACCCTGTCTGCTTCTTCCACCGATGCCACTTGGAATACCTTCTTAAGTTTTTCTTTGACCAGAGGGAGGTGCTGAGCTTTTTCTTTTGTCGATTGGTATTTTTTGGGGTACTCGCTTCCTACAGCTCGGTTGTAGAGGTATTTATCAAGGAACTGACAATCCACCTCGACGTAGTAGAGGAATCCATTGAATTGCTTATGCTGCAGGAATTCTTTGGCATCCATGAGTAGAATGCCGAAGACAGAGGTGTTGACGAAGAAGTCCCACTGCACGAGTTCCGTGTTGTTGCCATTGTTGATGGCGCAGACGAAAGTGATGAGTCGGTCGCTGTTGAGGTACGTGATGATTTTCCATCCCGAGTTGTCGATTAGCCTGATGAGATGTGGCGTGATTTTTCTCAGGCTTTCCTTCGTGATGATGATGTCGATGTCCCTGCTTTTATTTTTGTCGGGCAGTCCCTCGTAGTTGCGTAGCACCGCATAGTTGGCTTGTTCGTTGAGCAGGGCGATAACGGATGATATATGTTCGGCAGCGGTCGTATTGAGTAGTTTCATAGATGGTGACATTTTAAGGACATTAGTTCACATTACATATATTTCACTTTCCGATATACAATCATTGCCATCCGACAGAAAGGGCAGAGCAGATTGGAGATAACGGACATGGCCAAGGGGAATCTTTTGAACAAAGCGGTGAGCGTATTGTACGGTTCTGAATCGGAAGCGCAGAGTGTTAGTTTCAATCCGTCGTTTTTCTTTGCCGGCTTGTCGTAGAAGAAGAAATAATTCCTTAGTCCGAGATAATAGAATCGCCTTTCGAGATAGTTGATATAAGCTTTTACCTTGTCAGAAGAATCTTTAAAGATGGTATCGTGCCACAATCCAAGTCGTTTAGCCATCCTCAATGAGCTATAGACCGTCTCACTCGACCGATAAGACGACATGGTTGTTGACAGATCACCTTTATTATAATGCACGAAGAGGAATGGTTGATATTGTGCCTTTTTGGCGTAATGTGTCATCTTGTGTACCCAGTCCACATCCTCAATCCTTTCATTTTCCTCGAAGAAGAGATTGTTGTCGAGAATCAAGCTGCGCAAGAAGATGAACTACCATGGCGCATAAGGTATGGAATTGCGTTCTATCATCTCATCACCTGTCATCACCTCCCTATGTTTGAAATTGTGCTGCAATTTGTTGCTCTCATGACCAGGAGTCTGATACGCGCAGTCCACAATCAGCAAGTCAAGTTCGTTGTTCTTCAGATGATGATAAATCTTCTCGAAGATGCCCTCATGGTAGTAATCATCCTGATCCACGAGCATGATGTATTTGCCCTTTGCCTCTTTGAATCCCCGATTTCTCGCTCCTCCTTGACGTAGGTTTCGTTCATTCTCCAGGACTTTGAGATTGGGATGCAGTTTTTGTTGCTTGTGAAGCCATTCACGCGTTCCGTCGGTGCTGCAATCATCGATGCAGATCACCTCATACAAATCAGGATCAAGCGGTTGACTCCAGATATGCTCTAAGCATATCGGAAGGTCATGAGTCAAGCCATTGTAAACGGGCAGTATAATGGAGAAAAAGGGAGACATAGCTAAGAGTTAAGAAAGGAAGAAAGAGACGCTATAGACTTTTTAAAAGAGCCGCCATGATATGGCGGGAAAAGGAAGAAGGGGATAAGCGCATCAGGATGAGCATCATCGCCTCAACAGATTATGCTTGATTTTATCAATGATATACATGGGTCGAGCATGAATTGACCGGAAGATTTCTCTCAAACCTTTCAAGAACTGGTGTTTTCGCAAATAGAAGGCACCGTTTCGCAGGGAGTCGGCAGCCAGTGCGTCCTTTCGGATATTATCCTTTTCCTTTTTAGACAGAGAATCCAAGAACTCGATAAAGGTGAGATTAAGCTGTCCATTCCTTCTTCGCAGTAGGTTCTTCTTCACATAGCGCATCTTCAGGATCATGTTGTAGGAGTTGGACGACAATCCTCCTGCTTTTCGGTATTTGCATAGTACCTCAGGCACCACCACTATAGCCTTTCCCTCCGTGTAAAGATCGCTCATACGTGTCCAGAGATCCAGATCCTCACAATAATCTTGGTATCGCGGTTTTCCCGCTGGATATCCATTGATGTGATGTCCTCCAACCCTCATTGAGGCCTCCAAGAGATAGATGGCGGTAGGTTGCATGAAGATCAACTTTTTATTCCTGGCTTTTTCATAGAAATCTTCTTTAGTTTTTTCTCCCAAAAAGATTCCTCCCCCTATTTTTCTATCCTTTTCGTCAATATATTCGAGATAACATCCTACAGCCATCAGTTTCTCATCTGATGTGATTCTCTTATACATTTTCTCTATGGCCTGAGGATATAGTATATCATCGGCATCAAGAAACATCAAGTACTTGGTCTGACACCGTTGTTCCGCCTCATGCCGTGCGCGGCATATCCCTTGATTCTCTGTAAATTCGACAAATTCGTATTGGTAATCTTTATTGCAAAAGAACTGCCTCACTTTAGCTACAGAACCATCAGTACTTTTATCATCGATAATCAATAGATGAAAGTCAGAAAACGTCTGGTCGAGAACAGACTTCAGGGTCTTCTCTATGTACGCTTCCGCATTATACATGCAGATTGCAACAGTCAGGTCAATCATTCGTCTTATATTTTGTATGTTTCGTCTTCCCAATCCTCTTCATAAATAGTTGATCTAGCTCCCCAACCAATATTTAATATAAGAACACACAAAACCACCAGCAACCTCCACTCTTCCTTCGGCATTTTTCCATGCCAACATTTTGTCAAAGTCATATACAGTCATTCGCATAGGGCGATAGCAAAATGTTTCATGTTTCACACATAATTAAGTTTTTTGTTGTATTTATGCAAATCTGCTCTAATTCCGCATATAGCACCTCTATTTTACGCATACTTATGCAATATTGTTTGTATAAATGTTTTATTCCTCGCTGCTGATGAAACAATATGAAACATTTTAACAATCTTTAAGAAACATTGATTGAGTAATATCAGCCATATCGCCCCATGCGATGTAGCTATATGGCTGGCTACAATTCCTCATGGCTAATGGCATACTTTCATGCATATCCTCTGCTGATGATTACACCGCCGGCAGAACCGGCGGGCACTCGAACTCCACTGCGGAGGGTGTAATATTGCTGTTAGTTGCAGTAGCTTTCTTACTGTTGTCATCTTCAGCATCTTGTTTGTTGTCGGGATTAAGTTCAAGTTCGTTGTATAGATTAGTTGTGTTGCCTTCTGTTTTGACATGTTTTTTTACCCAGACAGAGAGGCTTCCCCTTGATGCGAACCCCATGGCTTTAGCCAATTCATCCCCTTTGACTCCCTCTTGTCTGAGTTGTATGTATTTTTGTACCTTTTCGCTGATGTAGTCAGGCATGACAGTGAGGGAATCGAAATCGGCAACTTTTTTCAGGAAATTGAATGTGAGTTGAGGTGTGAACTCGAACAAAAAAGATTTATTTTTGTATTTGTCTGGAAGGTAGTTAGCTTTGACGACGCACAAGTGTTTGATATTCTTCTCGAACGGGTCCGTTCTTAATTCGATGACTGCTCTGGCTTTTGCTTCGATGGCAGGTGATCCGATGAGGTCGTACTTGCTTGGTCTGCCGAATCGTGCTTTCTTATGATTATGGTGTGAAATGATAATGAGGCATTTGTGCTTTTCAGCGATGAATTGGAGTTTAGACAGGACACTTCTGACTGCGACGATTGAAGTGTTATGAGGTGTAAGTATATCGTTGAACGTGTCAATGATGATTACGCCAACACTTTTCGTTTCTTGGATGTATTTTATCTTGTTGATGATGTTATCAAATTGGAATAGGATGTAGAATTTACAGAGTTGTTCTTTATCGATCTGCAGTTCTTTACATTGTTTGTTGAGCATGACAGAGAATGATGTCATGACATCTTCTGTTGCTATGTATAGAACACCTCTACGATTGCAGAAAAATTTCAGTCCGAGGTATTCATCTTGGTTTGTGTATTCATGTGTAGCTACAGCGAGGGCAAGTTGCATGAGGAAAGCAGATTTTCCACAGTCACTTTCCCCCGTGAGGCACACAAGTCCGTATTTTGGCAGAAAAGGAGCCCAAAGATATGACATATCTTTCTGACCGTAGGTTGTGAGGCATCTGGCCGTGAAGAGTTCTCTATCCATTAGAGTTGCCATCTCATAGTCATATCTGTATCTGTCGGAATCGTTATAATAATTATTGCTCATGATTTTAGATTTAAATTTGATTATGATTATTTGTTATTGGTATCGAACATGGAGCAAAATTAGCGGTTTAGACAGAAGGTAGGAAATAAATGTAAAATAAAGTTGGTGTTTTTTGGTGAAAAAAAAGATCTGTTTGGGGCGTAATTGGTTTTAGCCTATAAATATTATGACACATCAATAAACATTTATAAAGTCATCCCTTCCCCACTATCCCTTCTTAGATGTTTTTTACGTTGTTATGAGCCGCTCATGACATCCATCTTTTGCTTTGGTCTTTATCTTTCTTTTCACAAGTTCATTTGCTTTCTTGTTTTATCTTAATTAAGTCCTTTTGAGCAGTGAAATAAGGAATATATTTGATGCACAGGGGTATGCACGCCCAGCATAGTAACACTGTGATGAAAGACAGCAGCCAAACACTGTCGATACCGATATGTATCAACACAAGTTTTACTGGCCTGTAAATCAAATGGTGCATACACAGAGGGATAATGCTATATCTTCCAAAGTATGAAAGGAATGGCAAATGCCCTATTATCTTGCAAAGATAGAGAACAGCCATCACACTGGTGATGGAAATGATGTATATTGCAAGCAAATTGCCGACGATATGATTCGTATGAAAACCGATATAGGCGGATTCGCTCCAAATTGAAAAAAAAAATGCCACGCCATATAGTACAGCAGCAAATAGAATGTTATATTTATCGTACTTGTTTTTATAGAGTAAGGGCGTTTTTTTTAGGATATATCCGAAATAGAAAAAAGGCAGAGCCGTCATCGATACATCGAGCATACAAGGTAGCACCAAATCTTTTAGGCCGAGTATTATCCCCAACATTCCAAGAAAAAGGACTGAAACAGCCCTAAGCCATTCACTCTTCACATTAATAGAAATAGCGCAAAACATAACATTTGACCAAAACAAACAGAGCAAGAACCAAATAGGGCCATTGAAATACTGTCGTTGAGTAAACACATCCAATATTCCATTTGCATCTGTCTTAAGAAAACCAGTAGTAGAATAAAGCAAAATATAAAAGACGACATATCCCAATAGATAAAAAAAGAGAAATGGAAGAAGAATCCTATTAGTCTTTTTCACCACAAACTGTACAAATCCTCCATAATCCTTAAAGAAAAGACCTGAGAGGATGAAATATAATGGCATTCTCATCGTCTGTAGTCCAGGATAAGACAAACTAATTCCGCAATGTGTTATAACAACAAGAAGTATACAGACACCTTTTGCCAAATCAATAAATTCGATTCGTTTATTCATAAAAAACTAAATAGAAACTTTGCACAATTATTTGGTTTTACTATAAAAATCAATTTTAAGCTAAAAATGGAATAACAGATATTTGTGACAGTTAGATAAACACAAGGTATAATATTCTCAAAAACAACAAATAAAGGTTAGTTCTTATTATGCTATCTACCAATTATATCCTTTGTTTCATTTCTTTCAGAAGATTATAGACCTTTTCCAAAAGTCCTCATGGTAGTAATCACCCAGGTCAACTACCATGACGTACTTGCCATTTGACTCACGTAATTTCCGATTACAAGCACCACCCTATGTTACTCTACATTACACATGCAGATAGCGACAGTAAGGTCAATCATTCATCATTTTCTAAATTGTCAGTTTCTATTTCTTCCTCATCTTCATTCTCTTCAAGCACCAGCAATCCTCTATCATTCTTAATTTGGAAATAGCGTACACTAGCGAAAATCATCATGGCTCCCCAAACGTAAGAGATATTGGAGAAAGACAATCCAAACAGGAAAAGCCAAAGAAGAGTTTCTACAGAAATGAAGTTCTTTATTACACATTTAAATACTACAATAATCATGACAATAAAGCTCAAAAGCCCATATTCAGCCACGCCGCCCAACATACGATTTTTCATTCGGTCATAAGCATTGGTAAAACTTATACCATAATCTATGCCATGTCCGAACCAAGTTTTAAAATCCATCAGATCCAAATTCGTGAATGTATTAATCATCGGTGTAATTCTTGTTGCCGCACTTGTATCAGTTTCTATCACTTCATCCGTATCCAATGTCATAGCTGCATTGACGGCCTCATAAGCTCGTTGAAGAGGTGAAAAATCAATATACGGAACAAAAAAATAGATAACTATCAAAATAGGCAGTATAGTCAATGCATAACTCTTTTTGATGAAATAAAAAGCAAGTAGTGCAAGCGCCACAAAAGCAGTACCGCTACCCATAGTCAACATCGACCACAAGAAACCAAGAGTAGGCCAACGCGCCTCTATATACAACTCTTTTACAGAGGGAGCATGTCCGAATTTGATTTCATAGAGTCGCAACATTGCAAGGAACAATACAGCCATTGTTCTGGCAGCGGAAGAAGGTTCAAAGGATAGGGAGTTAGCTCCAATACTACGATCTAATATCTGAACAAGGTTGATAATTGGCATTATTGGATATCCCATTCTAATTGAGATTTGTTGCAAAACTAAACAGATGGTAAATGCCATTATCATTCCTTTCACAACTTTCAGGAATAAGTCAAAAGTGATTATTTCTTCTAAATAGATCAAATTGTGATATGTGATGAACATCAATATGAACATGGCAAGATAAATGACTGTACTAGCCCTGAACGTTTCGGGATGCATCCATGCTGCCAACATCACTAATCCATAATACAGCGCCATCCACATGAAAATCTTGCCCAGCTTAAAGGTTTTCAGGAAAAAGATGAGTGGACAGATGGCCATAGTCGCCACCTTCACCATACTGACTCCCCCGAGCGATTCCAAAGGAATATACTGTATATTGAACAGCACCAACAAGAAGATGGCGAAATTCTGAAGGTTGTAGTTTTTGGGCTGGAAAAAACCCATGATTATTCTGAATAGAGTATTCATATCAGGTATGAGGTTCAGTTATTATACCTACTTGTTTGAACAAATTTCCAGACGTTAGAAGCGATAGCATTGGCGTTGCTTCTTCATTCGATGGAGGATTTTTTTCATTCTAAATCCCGTGGTGATAACGAAGACATTCAACCTCATTGAGATTTTTGCCATCATCTTTCCAAAAGCGTGATCACCACTATAGCGGTCTATATAATAAAGTCGGCTACGCAGCCATTGCCTGAAACGAGGTATGGGGTCGCCTTTTTCGCTTTTCACATGATTGTGAATAGCTTGAAGATTGGCGGTGTAATACATCCGCCAAAGCCCCGTATGTTCCACTTGCCTTGATAAGATTGCCTCTTCGCAATACAGAAAAGGATATTCATCGAAGAAACCGATTTCTTTGACAAAAGACATCCTCACCATGAGGCAACAGCCACTTACCTTGCTGCAATAATGCGTTGTCTTGTGATCATCGATAAAATCATAAGTGTCGGCCTTCGGCTTACGCATCAGTCCTTTGACCCATCCGAAAGTGGTTCTCCAGTTTCCATCGCGTTTCATCGGGCTCTGGTGCACACCATTCGGTGTCATGATATCGCTGCCACATACCGCAATATTCTTATCCTGTTGCATGGTCTCCAGCAGCTTATAAACATAGTCTTTCTGAGGGAAGATCATATCAGGATTGGCAATCAGCGCATATTCATAGCCTTTTCCCGCCGCATAGCGCAGGCCGATGTTGTTGCCTGCATTATATCCACGATTAGCTTCAGCAGCAAGGAAGGTGCATCCATGCTCGGCGCATAAAGCTTCAACGGAAGCCCTGTCGGCAGCTTCGGAGGCGTTATCGACGATGACGACCTCAAGCTCCACGCCTTGCTGTGCTTCCAGCGACTGCACACAATTTGCACAGTCAGCAGAAGAGTTGTAGTTGAGTATGATTACTGGTACGCAATCCATCAATCCAAATCAAGTTCTTACTCAGTTCACATGCGAGGGCGCGTCGTGTCATCCCCGCCACGGTCAAGCTATAAAATGCACATTTGCAATATAGGACTTTTCTTGTAGGAATTCGTTTATTGCGCTCGCAATGATTCGGACGCGACACGTCGCGTCCCTACTGTCAATCAATTGCATTTAGATACATATTAATGTCATTTTATCAAGATAAAATGACATTATCTGTTGCAATTCTAAACTCTTTCTATCTAAAACACAAATACTTAACAAAAAAAGTGAATAAACACACAAATCAGCTATCCTTCTATCATTTTCCCAGTAGGAACTTGAATCGTTTGTTAATGATTTCCACGATAGGATATTCTATCAAGATGGCAAGCACGAAGAAAACCAGAGAGATGACTCCCGTCAGTTTGGTCTGTCCATACAGATACAGATTGAGCATTTGGAACAGCACCAGCACTATGGAATAGTGCGTCGCCATGAGCGCCAAGGAGTTGACTCCCCAATACTCAAAGAATCGGCTGCATTTCAATCTCTCTGCTGCTATAGCCAGCAGCAACAATCCCAAAGGTCCTAAAACGGGTGCGAAGAAGATAGAGAAACAATATAAATTGACAGTAGAGAAAGATGAAAAATAGATACTCAATCCGCAGACAGCAGCACCCATTGCCACGTTTAGCCACATAGGTTTTTGTGCCATCGTTTTTGTATATCCCCATTGCAGGGCATAGCCACAAGCCACCACTATCCACGCCCTGATGATATTGTTCAGCGTGAGGAACGGGGCGTCTATCAGTTGGTAAGTTGCATTGATATTTCTATAAAGGGTTGCCCAATAGCCATAGAAGTAAGTGTAGGCCAAAGACAAGACGAGAGCCAATCCCCACAGCCACAATCGTTTTTTATTTCTCAAGAAAACGAAGATGACTTCTCCTCCAAAGAGGGCGGGAAGGAACCATAGCGTTCCGATGCCTCTAAGAGTCAAAGTTTTATAGACTTCACGAAGGATCATTTTCAGGTCATAATACCCGACCATGAACAAGATCAAATCAAAGATGATGATGACGAGTGAAAACCAAAGGTATGGTTTTCCCAACGATTTCCACCGCTTCCGGCATAAATCTTTGACGCTAACCGATTGGTCTTTCAGGCCAAACAACCAGCCAGAAGTGAAATAGAATGCGGTAATCATGAAATTACCAATCCACCAGTTGAGCCATAAGGGGAAGACTCCTTCCTCGAAATGCAACAAGACGATGCAGAGGATGGAGAATCCTTTCAGAATATCTATATAACGCAAACGATTATTAGCCATGTCTCAAATGATGCAATATGCAGAAGAATATCACCTAAAGGATCTTTCTAATGATATAGAAATTATTGGGTCTGAAGGCGTTTTTGGGTTGCGAGATAGAGGCGTCGTCGGATTTGGCCTGTTTTGGTGTGGATGCGCCAGAGCAAGGAGCCTAAGTGCCATCCGTAGGTGTAGCAGAGTGACGCCTTATCGAAAGTGGTGGTGTGCTTGCCAAAGCAAACCAGGCTAACGGTTTCTGGCAAAGAGAGTTTTGCGCAGAAACGCTCACCATCGAAATCCTGGTTTTCGACAAAGGGGAGTAGATTCACTTTGACATTCAAATTGGAGATGGCGTCTATCGTGCGTTTTGCCCAAAGATAAAGTACATGGTCGTCGGTGATGCCCAGTTGCCAGACATCCCGAATCATCTGGGTCACTGCGGTGACATTAGCTTTGACCACTTTCGTTTCCTGAAAACCGCCACCGTCCTTTAAGGTTGGCACGACCTTGTCCTGCTCACGCCTATACCCTACTGTTGTGGGATAAGGGGCAGCTGAGAAATAATTCTCAATTAGTCCAGTAGTAGCGGTAGATAGCTCCTCATTGGAGAAATAAGAGATATATCTACCATAAGAGATGGGGAAAACATCGCCTCTGATGCCATAATAGAAGAACATCATATCCTTGGCGCCATAACGGCGGAGAATGCTGTTGATCATCAAACGGGTAGATCCAAGCCAGCCTACATCCACCATGCCGCAATGGCCTTCGTCGAAAAGTCCTTCCTGACGGAAGTAATCCACCAGCAATTGTTCCTTTTCCCGCGCGCGCTGGCGCAGAACTGAAGTGAAATCACTATGGAACAAGGCATCCAAGAACTGGCGTTCCTCTTTATGACTGGCAATTTTGTCGAATGCGAGTTGAATGCCATATTGACTGAGTTGTTCTTTTGTTGTATCAAGGGCGTAAAGAAGATCTATCACTGGTTTGCCCACGATGGTATGATGCTCTGCCACCCTCATATATGCTTCCTCGGAGAAGTCGGCAAGATAAGGCAGCAGGAGAGATTTTCGTGAAACGAAAAGATAACGGATATCCAGTCCTTCATGAGGCAGTTGTTCTGCCCCCTTCATCAGAACATAACTGTCGCGGGAAAGGAAGTAGAGACGTTGAAGCCTGTATGCTTTCGACCAGCTCGTCACCTGAACTATATAAGGTATGAAAGCAGGCGCTACAGCGTCAGCTGCTAATGTGCGACAAGCATTATCCTCCCCCCTCATTCGGTGATAGCGTGAGATACCAGCCAAAACTCCCAGCTCTCTACTCAGGCAAACCTGCTGATCACTGAAGGCTTTCTCCAACTGGGTGAAAGAAGTGTCAACCAATGAGGCTTTTATGCCACTGCGACGAGCCATTTTTACATCACTAAAGACATTGTCGCCAGCATGAAGCCATACGGATGGTTTCAGCTTTTGCCTGACGACATCGTATAATTTGCCAGTTGCTTTCGTGGCCTGATGTTCACAGGAGACAAAAACCGAATCCTCTTCTTTTGCGCAACGTTTGCGAAGAAGAATGTCTTTCAGGACTTGTGATGGTAGATACATATCAGATACAAAAGCAATCGCAAAGCCTTCTTCTCTATATGTTTTGATTTGATGTAAAACAGTTGTGTTGGGTTCAAGCAATGATTCTTCGAGTTCTATTTCTTTCTCAATCAGCTCGGATTTTTGATATTCCTCAAAACCATAGTTTTGGATTTCCTCATAGATATCATTGATATCGACCTCACTCTTCGGATGGTGACTACGAGCCATTTTTTCTGCTTGTCGTCGCCAGTGCATGAAGGCCCTTTCTTTGCTGATGTCTGTGGGATACAATAATCTGGCTAAGAGTGGAAACACGTATTCGGGTTTACCACAGCGTCGTAGCAGAACGGTGTCGAATATGTCGAAAGATGCCAGTTTCAAGATTGACAGGAATCAGTTAAAGAAATAAAGTTGAATATTGTTTAATTTTTGTTGTTTGATGTTGTTTTTTGAAGACAGCATGGAACAACTTGATACAGCTTCTTGGAAAACAATAAATTATCGCTTATTCGCCTGTTCACTTCGATTTTGTCATCAAGGGATTTGAGAACAGCAACGACTTTGTCTTAATAAGCTAAAGATGGTATTTCAATTGGCAAATTCATTAGTGCGTCGATAGTTATTTGTACCATGGCAAGAACGCTCTCCTTGTCGTTGCTCACGTGCTGTCCAGGCATTGTTTACGGATTCCAGTTCATAATACTCGCGTTTGTCAGGGTCTGATATGGAAATAAGTAGCTTATACTGAGACCAATTCAATTGCGACCGCACTGTGGACGCAATTGGATAAGTCCTATAAAATTGACGTGCTCGCTCTAATTGCCGTACACCAAAACCAGTACCAAATTCTGGTTCAAGACGATTGGCCAGCGTTCGAGTCAAGTAGGCACCATAGTCGGCACGCTCCTTACCTTGTTGCTCTTCTTCAAAGATGCGTTGTCCCAAATGCCAATACATCTGAACTCGACAGAAATCCACACTACGCACAGCATTTATGCGGGCTGATTCGATAATCTGCTTGGCATCCGTATACAAGGATTCCAACTTCTGTTCGTTATTTGCTATTATTATGTCCTCTTCCATAAATGGGAACTATTATTCATTATTGTCTTCTTCTGAATTTTCAGGCGAGAAGTGACTTGAATTTTTGGTATGACTTTTCCCAAGTAAATTGCTGGATGCGTTCATGTCCCTTGGATGCTACAGCCTTTCTCAGATTGGCATCCACTATCAGCCGCATGACATTGGAAGCCAGTGCCTCAGCATCTCCTATGGGAGAGCACAATGCTGTCACTCCATCTTCAGCCATTTCCTGATAACCAGGATTGTCGGTACATGCCACAGCCTGACCACAAATCATCGCTTCACCCACGGTGAGTCCCCATCCCTCCTGCCGGCTCGTACCGATATAGATAGCGGCCTCGTTGTTGAGTCGATTGTGCTCTTCAGCCGAAGGCTGTTGATGGTATTCGTACCAATCAGGAAGTGTGGCTGGCCTTTGCTGCACTCCGAAAAGCGACACTATCAACTGTGGGAAGCGCTTCTTTACGATGTCCAACGCCCTAAACCCCATGTCACAGTCCTTTCGCGCCATTTCATGATAGAGCATGGATATGCGATAAGGGTCTTTTTTCTGTATAGGGACAGTCAAAGAGAACTTCTTGAAGTCGAAGCCATTAGGTATGATGATGGAATTCTCATGATAGTCTTTCAGGAGCATATCGTGCAACCAATTCGAAATTGTGATTTTTTGCATGGGATAATGGTAAGTATCCACCAATATAGCCTTCAATCCCGGTCCCCAGTCCTCTTTACCTTGTATCAGATAGAACTTATGCTTTGAATCCACGGGGTAATCGTTCAAGTAGTAGGCAGTGTAGGGCGATGTCGCCACATATACATCCGCCTTAGGCACATGCCGATAGTTGAGCGACAGTGTCAGGTGTTCTTTCACCCGATTGTCCAGGGGGAACCAGCCTCTACAGCTATAGCCTTTCAGGTGTGACTGGATTTGTCGGACGATATTTGTCAATTTATGCCATAGAGACTTCCTCTTCCAATAGATACTACCTGAATAAACAATATGCACTTGCCATCCGTCTGCAGCGAATCGGTTGGCATATTCATACACCACTTTATACCCCCCTGTTGGACCTGTTGCAGGATGAGGGAAAAGGAAAGTGACGCTTTTGGGCATAGTCATTGAAGGATTACTGGACAGATTGTTTTTCATTTAGATCTGTAAGGAATGCATCCACATAATTGTCCCAGTTATAGTCGGCTACCATATCATGAGCTTGACGCGACATCACGCGGTATTCTTCCACTGACAAAGAGAAGATTCTTTGTATCAGATCTGACAACGAGGTTTCTTCATCTTTATAAAAGCCAAAGCCGATATTTGTCCCAAATTCAGCAGTAAAATCGGAATAAGGTGAAACGATAACAGGACAACCATAGTACATCGCTTCAATCGTTGAGCTGTAGCCAGCCCACTGACGAGTGGTGTTGACAAATAATTTGGCTCCCATCAACAAGTGATAGTACAGTTGGTTCTCTTTATCTATATCTTTATGCAGATATCCATGGCAATTAATCCATTCCTCTTCTATCCCAAGTTCTTTGTCGGACATCCCTATCAACTCGACTTTGAGTTTGATCTGCTTTTGTCTCAAAAGACGGATAGCTTCTATCAAATCCAAAGCCGCAGGTTTGTAGCGATGGTTTCCAATGAACAATATATAGTCGGACTGATACCGAAACGAGGCATTCTCTTGAAATGAATATTCGCCACGATATAAGCTATTGACAACATTGCGATGCAGATAACGTATCTCCCTATGATACAAATCCTCAAGATGTTGCTTACACACAGGAAACATTGTATAGACCACATCTGCCTTCGCCATCACCCTATCCTCATGTGCCAGCGAGGCCTTCTCATACCACTCAGGCAGTCGTCCTAAACGTTCTATCACCACACGGTCCGTCCAATCGCACCACAGAACATTTGGCTTGTCAGAATAAGGGTTTGTGAATGCAAAACTAAGGAAAAGATTCAGTTGTGAATCAGGATACTGTATTATAGTTTTTTTTCAGACGTCTATATATCAAGCAACGATGCAGCCAGGTGCGTGCAAAAATGGGACACGCATGAAGATGCAGGATACGGACAAACAGGTAGAATGATATGCGATTGAACCATTTGTTCAAAGCCTTTGAAGGAGATATATCCACACGGTTAACCTTGATGCCTTTTTGTTCTAATGTCCGACAAAACAGATACGGAACATTTGACCAAGTTGAGGCATCGCGCGAATCTCCGCAGGAATAGACAGTTATCTCTTTGAACATGTAAAACTATAATAACAAGTTTAGGATTTGAGATGGTTTCTGGAGAAGATGTGAAGACGTATCATTTTGGAAGAAATAATAGACGAGACTATACTTAGAATATATCACCATTCCAAAGCATTTTCAGGAAATCCAGCAAGTATAGGAACTCTGTATTTCCCGATTTGCGAGTGATTGGATCAAGTGAAACAAGAAGCAATCGACAATCAGGATGTTCTTCACTAAAAGCATTGAGACCTTTTTTGTGTTTATTTTCAACATGTTCTGTTGATTTGATCTCAATGGCGACTTTTGCATCACCTATTATGATATCCACTTCTTTTTGGTCATAGGTATGCCAATATGAGATGACATCCCACTTGTAATTATACCCTTTGTAGGCAATAATCTCTTGAATGACAAAGTGTTCGAAAGCATGTCCGTATTCTTCAGTACCTCGTTGGAGAGCATGGCGCCTCATCAGATAATTGGCAATTCCAACGTCAAAATAATAGAATTTGGGTGCCTGAACAATTTTTCGCTTGATTTCTTTCTTGAAAGCGGGAATCTCATATCCTATGAGAGTATCATATAGGATTTGGAAATACGACTTGACAGTCTTGGCCGACACTCCACAATCGGCAGCGATATTGGAATAATTCAGTATTTCTCCATCAGATATGGCTGCGACTTCCATGAATCGCTCAAAAGCATCGAGTTCTCTCACCTCTCCTTCCTCTCTGATTTCTTCATCGAGATATACTTTTACGTAGCCAGAAAGGCGTTTTGTTGCATTCTCTACCATATAGTGGCGTGGAATCATACCGTTCTGAACAGCGCGGTCTATCTGAAAGTCTGTCACCTCTGGCCATACGAGAGGATAAAGTGTTTCGGGTATGGCTCTCCCTCCAAGAGTGTTAGCGCCTGACCGTTTAAGTTTTCTAGCACTGGAGCCGCTTAGGATAAAGAACAAGCCTTTATCTACCATGAGAGAATGTACAATATCCAATAATTCGGGTACTTTCTGGATTTCGTCCACTATGATGAGTGTACCTGCAGGTTTGTCCTGAAGTGCTTCCCACAACAAGTTAGGATTGTGTTTGAATGCCTTTCTGACTGTGGGATTGAGTAAATCGTAATAGACCGCCTCTTTGAATCGTTCTTTCAAGAGTGTTGATTTACCAGTCTGGCGTGCACCAAAAAGGAACATTCCTTCATCCAATTTATGCTCTATGTCAAAAAATCTTTTGTACATCAACTTCTTAATTTTGTGACTACACTTCCGATTTTTCTAATAAAATCGGGAGTACGGTCAGAATATTCAGAACTTTTTCAGTGCAAAAATACAAGTAATTCAACAAATTAACAAACCTTACCCTAACATTTTGTTAGTTTTTCGTAATTTTGGTATATTTCACAACTTTCCAGTGCCATGTATGAAGTGCGGCATTCCTGCTGCACAAAAAAGTTCGGCAGGAATAAGCTGTTATCTCTTTGAACATGTAAAACTATAATAACAAGTTTAGGATTTGAGATGCTTTATGGAGGTGGCATAATGCTCTCCTGCAAGACTTGCCCCTCGCTTGACATCCAATAATTCTCCAAGTTTGTATTTCTTATACTCCATACGACTTCTCATTCTTTAATCTGAAAAACTCCTTTTGCAGTTCTATCTCACGACGTCCTTTTCTCGATAATTATGTGTTGCCAAATTCTCCTTGGCAACTGACAGACCTTTCAATTCCCTTTTTTTGCCAACAGATACTCAATAAAGTTCTCATTAAGATAAGGTACCATTCTCCATCCGCTTCCTATCCAGCAAATATCCAATCAACTAGATTTCCAACTCCCTCATCAGGTCGGTTAGTATATAACTGTCGCTCTGTAATTGTAAACCGCTTTCTGGATTAGAAAGAAGTTCAAAGGTATGCGAGTTATATAGGATATCTAACGCTCGTACCGAATCTATGTTCAGACTTTCTGCAAGCATTGTCGCTATACGGGCTATCTTTCGCCAAAGCACTTGATCTCTCATTTTGAGCCTCCTTTCATAGTGACATTTTCTGTTGTAACATAATGTAGGCAATGATCCACAATAGTCTGATTCCTGATACACATCTGATGTGTGGGCTTTGCGAAACGTAATTGACCAATGGCTTGATCAGCAGTGATACGCCCTGCATAATAGTCTTCTACCGTATCGATGACTTGGTCGTTGGCCACTCCACCCTCGATAATGTCATAATCAACCCAAGGTTCCTCACCACGGCGGCTGCTGACAATAAAGTCGAGCCATTTCTGGTCGTAATGTTCCAATTGCAAGATTCGAGTTTCGGCAGGTAGTGAATCCTGGTCAAATGTATAAGATGATATTACTGGTGTGTTTACGGCACGAATAACACAAACCCGTCGAGCCCAGCGTTCGGCCTGTTCATGCAGTTTGGTAACATAGAAGCCCGGGCCGAAGTCCAATTCTCTACGTCCGACTGCGGTAAGTGGACTGGAAACACTCATATATGAGCCATGATAGAGTGTCATCATTTTGCGCCTCCTTCCTTTGCATCCCAATTTCGCAAAGCTTCTTCCACATTCCAGACAACCCCTTCGATACTTTCTGCATGGAGTGTGTCATAGCAATCGAACAAAAGCCGCTTAACCAGACCGTGACGTTTCAGACGATTGTGCAACTCGGTTGCCGTGATACCCATGTCTTTTGCTGTTGCCCCAATAGCCAACGTTGCGAATTGTGTTTTATAATTGGTCAATGCGTCCATATCTATCCAGTGATTACGTCTTACTTGCAAAATTACGCAATACTTTTGAAATAACTATGAGATAACACGATAAAAATAAAAGGTTTCATTCCACCCACGACTCTCTGTCGAGGTTGCGGTAGCCGACAGCTTCGGCGACGTGGTGGCGCTCGATGTTCTCACAGCCAGCGAGGTCGGCGATGGTGCAAGCGACCTTGATGATGCGCTCGTAGGCTCGGGCGGATAGGTTGAGGGCTCTCCTTTGGGCGCGTTGGCCAGTTGCTCGTTAGGTACGCTCTCCACCTCGATATGCTGGTCTATCCAACCAAAGATTATAGGGCCCGGAAAATTCATTTAACTCCGTGTTATTAATATCTGGGACACGCCACGAGACAAAAGGTTGGTCGCTGTTCAGTCATAGGTTGAAACATCTTCGCCAAGTTTCTATTTCATTCGCCACCATCTGAAGACGTTTCTGTTTCTCGGCCTTGGCCTTTGCACTCGACTTGCATGCAGCTTTGACAACTTCCTCCATCAGTTCCCTCAGCATCTCGTCGGTGGGTTCCTCTAAAGAAGTCAGTCTGTATTGTTTGTAAGTTGTTGTCATATCGGCGATAATTTAATTCCTCGGCAAATATACGAAAAGTATCAGAGAAACAATAGTAAGTAAATACTGCCAGTAGTCTCTAACAAGGTTCATCTAAAGGATTGCAACAGGAAGATTAAGCTACAAATAACTCTTTATCTTTTTGACTTGGATAATAAAATATAAGTTTATTTTACATATCCAGTAAGCTATTTTAGGATAACCTCTGAGGGCGATTGAAAGACAAGGACTTATAGGCGATTTATAATTATACTTACGGCCTTCCGCTATAACTTTTTCATGTATTTCAGGAAATGTCTTCAGCAACATTGATAAATGCTTTGATAAAAACGCCACTCTTAATGTTTCCTTCTTCTGAGAATACAAACATTCTTCTTTTATCGCCTTACCATCAAGAACTATTTCCAGCTCCTTCACTTCTTTAATTTTGGAGATTACAGCTTTTTCATTAAAAGTGTTAATGATTGAGTTGCTATTCCGATAATAACGATAAAAAGCTTTTGGCAAGTACCGTACAGTAATACCTTTGCTTAGTATTTTTATAATATACAATTCATCTTCTCCTACGATGAGGTCAGAGGGTGTGAAATTAATACCAACACAACAAGCTCGCCTAATAAATTTATTCCAACAAGAACCACTTCGATTTTCTGAAAGGATCATTCTAATTACCTCTTCTGAAAACATCTTATCTTGTAATTTCTGAGAAGAATAAATCCACCCTGATTCTGTTTCCGCATAATAATCACAGATAATCATATCTGAATTCGTTGTATCCGCTTCTTGAAACAGTTCATCAATCATCTTTGAATCTATACAATCATCAGCATCGACGAAGCAAATATAATCACCTTTTACTGCTTCCAGTCCAGTTTGTCTTGCGACACTCACTCCACCATTTTTTTGATGAATTACAATAAAACGATTATCACGAGCCGCATACTCATCACAAATAACTGCACTTCCATCAGTGCTGCCATCATCCACAACGATTATTTCAATATCCTTATAGGTTTGGTTCACCACACTGTCGAGACATCGGCGTAGATATTTTTCGGCATTATATACAGGAATGATTACTGATACCATGGTTTAGACAATAATCATGCTTTTGCTTTCATCTTACCAAGAAACAAAAGAGAACACAAATAGCTTTTACTCAGGAGCCATTGAACAATCAAGGAAAAAGAAAACGTAGTTATAAACACTATAACAATTCTATTAATTTCTCCAGAAATGTTCAAATAGTCAACTATTCGGATCATAGGATGCAACACCAACGAAAGATGAATGGCATAAAGACCTAATGTTTTTTTACCACTTTGACAAACGAGATAAACAAGTATATTATCTGTGGCTTGTTTTACAAATCTTAATGAGATGGAAAAAAGCATGGTGACGCCAATAATAGAGACCAACCACGTGTATGCTAAAGATATCAAGAAATGAGTAGGATATGGAATGAATGTAGGAGAGTGTTGGAATTTCCAGAAATGGGATACAATGGTAAAAAGAATTAAATACATCCACCATCTATTCTTCAAGTTTTTTTCTATCATATAGAAATACTTCTTTGCCATAAGACCTATGAAATATATTAAAGAATAACGGAAAAAGAAGTAAAGTCCATAAGCAAAACAGCTCAGATAATAAATGGAGATTTGCGCCAATAACATCAAAACAAAACCTATCAACAAATATGATAGGCGTAGGGATGAAATACATTGGTTACAGGTTTTTGTAAGAATGTTGATTAAAGTATAGAATGTTGAAATATAAAATAGAAGCAATAAAAACCAAAGCCCCTTATCAGGCTCTTTCAACAATTCTGCATAGTAAGACATTGTGATTTCACCTTTTATCAATAGTTCACTAACTAATGGCCAAAAAAAGAATGGCAACAATAATTGATATGCCCTCTTATGAACAAAAGCGATATTGTTGTCTTTATTGTAAGAAACAAAGCCACTTAGAAACATAAACAAGGACATGTGAAAACTATAAATGAGATTGAAAAGTCTATTTTCAAATGGATCATCCACTATAAATTGAACAGAATGACCGAGTATAACAAGTGCAATGGCAATGCCCCTGGCAAAATCAACACTTTTGAGTCTTTCTTTTTCCATATCTAAAAGTGATCACCTACTCACAATTCTATATTCCAATCCAACTACTGGGACAAATGCGCAATCCTTTTTTCCCAAACCAGTTTTTGGGATAGATTACTTTATCTTTTTCCGTACCTAACAATGCTCCCCAATAGCTGAAAGTGCTGTTTGCGATTATACTTGAAGAGCAAAGGGACATCAAGTACATGTCGAGATAGCTCTGGCGTCCTTTGTTCCAATCGACAACAATATGATCGATCCCTTGGAAGTCGAAATTATCCACAACCCAAGTGGGGTCGTCGCTAAAGGTTAGAATTAAAGGATTGAGATAGTCATCTTTCACCATTTGTAAAGCATTGGCGTAGTATTCAGGAGTGCAGATACCTCCGTAGATATCAGGATGATTCAGATAATCGCCTCTGCGAATATGTACACTAATGCAAGGCCTAGAAGCGATTATCGACTTCAACTCGTTATTTTTCTTTCCCAACTCCAATGGAAGACGAAATTTTATTTTTTTTGCTTCACCGAAAAAGAAGTCACTGTTTCCTCCGAAAAACAATTCAATATCTTGCCAATAACCTCGATATAAAATAGCATCATCACATTTTTTGATGGCAGCAATCTCATCCGTGCATACAAAATCCCTGACCGATCGTAACTTTGGAAAACGATAGAGAGCGGAAATATAATAACGAAGCCACCAAGGAGAAGAAGGCATATCGATATCAAAACAATCCAGTATTTCCTTCGAACCGTTATGTTGATTTGGATTGCCTAATCTGTAATAGGCATAGACACGGCTTCCTTTATGCTCCAAGTACTTACAGAAAAGATATACAATCAGTTGATTCCCTAATCCTGGGAAGAAACACACGATTTTCATATCCATTGTCATTTTGGACTTATAATTTATATCATTGATTCTTAGTTACTTTCCTCCTGATAAATCTTCTCGCAAAAGCTCTGAAATCTTGACTGATAGCAAATAACGATACAAAATGGAACAAAGCATAAAAAGATGTGAAAACAGCAGAATATAGGATCCAATTCAACCAACTTTCAGAGGAAACGGCCAAAGGAATAATCTTTTCAGCCAGCATTGAAACCACGAAGAATATAATAATGATTGGCAGCAAATTTTTAACCAACAACATTACATAAAGAAAAACTGGCCTTTTAAAACCTTTACCATATAAGAAAATAGGTTTCCAAATATGAACAATTATGAGTGCAGCAAATAATGGCCCTGTGAGCACTCCTGCAAGTCCATAAAAGAATCCAAGGAAAATTGATACAGCAATTGATAAGACAGTCTCAACCGCAGGAGCCCAAACATCATAAAACAAGCCGAACCCATAAAGATACTGATCTGTGGTCCCACGCATAAGCGTAGAAAAGACCTGTAAAACAATCAGAAAGACCAAAATATCACTGATGACATACTGTTGCCCTAGCCACAGACAGATGAAAGGAGAAGAGAGTCTGTATAGACATACGCTGATCACTCCAGCTATAAATAGTCGGAAAGAAAACAGTTCTTTAAAAGTTGTATAAATCTTATCTTTGTCGCCCTCAGAAATTAAATTACCGATTCCAGCACTTGTACTATCAAGCACACCTCCGACAGCACCGCGAAGACGCAGACTGATAAGCGTATAATTCTCATAAAGTGCGACAACGCTCAATGTTGAGAAATGATAAATCAGCAATGGAATAATCTGTCCTTGAGCAAAACCACCTAACTTATGGAAAAAAACCTGCCGGACATATTTTCCTATCTCTGGATAATCCTTAAGTAATATCCGTCCTTTTTTAATATTAGAACTCAGCCATGGATAGGTTTGGCGGATTTTAATATTTAATATGATTGAATTGACTATTCCAAATAATATCTCAATGCAAAAATAGACATAGAAATTAGTGAGATAAATAGCTAAAATCATCTGAACGATGACCTTAACCGATGTTGTAATCTGAAAATAGCCTGTTACCACGTAGTTGCGCTGGTCAGCACTCAGCAAGGTCATTCGATAATTGACGAAATAACTCAATAAAGATGAAAAGAGGAATGCATAAAAGCCAAAATAAATAAGGGACAATGGAAAAGATGTTTCGGAAAAAATCTTTGGCAGAAAGAGAGACAAAATCACGCCAAAAGCAAGGATTGAAAAGCCTATAATACGGTATAAGTACCCAAATATGGAGATAATTTGATTGATTTTCTCTCTGTCCCCGCTGAATATGGGTTTATATAGGACATATCCAATTGCAGTGCCAACACCTAACTCTGCCAGGTTCAAGAATCCCAATAGACTATTAGTTGTGGAAGTGAGTCCAACGAAGTTGGCTCCTAAATAGTCGAGAAATATTTTTCGAGTGAAGAAGGCTATGAATAAGGATACAAAGTAACAGATTGTGTTAACTTTGGCATTCAGCAAAGTTTTCTTCACTCGTGATTCTTTTTCCATTACTTAAAATTCTGAAAAGCTAATAGAACTATTCGATAAGATGTTTCTATCGCAATAACCTCTCAAAAGCTAATGTCCATTGATTCAATAACACACTCATGTGTTTTGGCCTCACGGTCGTAGTTGATGGAAACAAGGAGGATGCTGCCAGAATAATCCGCCACTTTCTCCCAATAACGACGTTCCT